>DJUV01000058.1 GCA_002440625.1 Rhodobacteraceae bacterium UBA6273
CCGAGAAATCCTCGATCGCGAAACCGACCGAGTCGAAGAGCGTGATCTGCCGGGCGTCGGTCCTGCCCGGCACCTGCCCGGTGATGACCTGCCAGAACTCCGTCACCGGATGGTCGGGGGCAAGCTGCTGGATCTCGCCCTCGATACGGGTCTGCGGCGGATATTCGACGAAGATCTGGGAGCGGAGGAGAATGTCGCGGTGAAGCTCCGTCTTGCCGGGGCAGTCGCCGCCGACGGCGTTTATATGGATGCCGGAGCCGACCATGTTGTCGGTCAGGATCGTGGCATATTGCTTGTCGGCGGTGCAGGTGGTGACGATCTCCGCCCCCTCCATCGCCTGTTCGGAGCTTGTGCAGGATGTGAGGATCAGTCCGGAACCGGCGAGATTCCTTGCGCATTTCGCGGTTGCTTCCGGGTCGATGTCGTAAAGCCGGACATGGGTGATGCCTGAGATCGCCTTGAAGGCCAGCGCCTGAAACTCCGACTGCGCGCCATTGCCGATCATCGCCATCGTGGTCGCACCTTTGGGTGCGAGGACCTTCGCCGCCAGCGCCGACATGGCGGCGGTTCGAAGCGCGGTCAGGATCGTCATTTCGGTCAGGAGCACCGGGTAGCCGGTTTCGACCTCGGCGAGAAGGCCAAAGGCGGTCACGGTCTGAAGACCGGCCTTGGTATTGCTCGGGTGGCCGTTGACGTATTTGAAGCCATACATCTCGCCGTCCGAGGTCGGCATCAGTTCGATCACGCCGACATCGGAATGCGAGGCGACGCGCGGGGTCTTGTCGAAGTTTTCCCAGCGGCGGAAATCGGCCTCGATATAGCCGGCGATATCGCGCATCACCTGTTCAGGTCCGATCTGAAGAACGAGACGCATCATGTTGTCGACGCTGACGAAAGGGACGATGTTCAAGTTCGGTTTCATGATTGGGATTCCTGTGTGCCTGGGCGCGGCGAAAGGTGGATGCCGGCGATCATGCAGCGGACGGAGCCGCCGGCATGTTCGATGGTCGGTACATCAAGCGGCACGATCCGGGCGCTGCGTTCAATCTCCTGACGCTGGGCGGCGGTGAGCGCCGAAGCTGCCCGCTGCGACAGGGCAAGGATGCGTGATCCGGCGCCGGTGAGTTCGATGGCATTGCCGGCAAACTCGCCGATCTGCGCCGGGCTGAGCGGGATTACCGTCCGCCCCGTCTCGGTCAGGCGCTGCACCACGACATCGCGCCGCGCCGCGTCGGGGATCATGTCGAGGCCAACGAGCGCGAAATCGGTGGCAATGCACATCAGGACATTCGTGTGGTAGACCGCCCGGCCCGCCGCATCGACGGCATCGAAGGCAATCGGCTCATAGGCGAAATGGGTGCAGAACCGTTCCAGCGCCACCGGATCGGCGCGGTTCGAGCGCACGGTGAAGGCGATGCGGCCGATATGGTCCAGCACCATCGCCCCGGTGCCTTCGAGCGCGAGGCCGTCTTCCTCAAGCCCGGAAAGGTCGATGACCTCCTGCACGCGGTAGCTGCGCTTCAGCATCTCGATCACGTCAGCGCGGCGTTCGCGGCGGCGGTTCGCGGCGAACATCGGATAGATCGCGACCTGACAGCCGGGATGGGTGGAAAACCAGTTGTTCGGGAAAACGCTGTCCGGCGTGTCGCGGCTGCCGTCATCGTCGAACACATGGACGGTGACGCCATGTCCACGCAGCGTCGCCACCGCCCGGTCGTGTTCATCGCGGGCGCGGCCGGCAAGCGCTGCCGCATCCTCGTTCGCGTGGGTCTGAAAGGCGTTGTCGGCGCGGGTTTCGGGGTTCGGCACGAAGGCATGGGGGCGGATCATCACCACAGCCCCCGGGGCCTGCAACAGGTTGCGGGCGGCAAGGAAGGTCATCAGAAGCTCCGCGTCGGGCGGTCGAAGACCTTGCGGCCCATGAGCGAGCCGACCAGCTCCACCATCAGTTTTGCGGTCTTGCCACGCTCATCGAGGAAAGGGTTCAGTTCGACAAGATCGAGCGAGGTGACAAGGCCGCTTTCGTGCAGAAGCTCCATCACCAGATGCGCCTCGCGGAAGGTGATGCCGCCGGGAACCGTGGTGCCGACGGCGGGGGCGATGCCGGGGTCGAGGAAATCGACGTCGAGCGAGACATGGAGCATGCCGTTCGCGCCCCGCACCTTGTCGAGAAACTCGCGCAAGGGGGCGACGATGCCGCGTTCGTCAAGGACGCGCATGTCGCAGACATTCACGTCAGCCGCGATCAGCCCGGCATATTCGGCGGGGTCGACCGAGCGGATGCCATAAAGGCAGATGCGTTCGGCGGGGACCGGCGCGGGGAAGGCGGGGAAGGCGTCGAAACCGGGCTTGCCGGCGATATAGGCGACGGGCGTGCCGTGGAGGTTGCCGGACTGCGTCGTCATCGGCGTGTGATAGTCGGAATGCGCATCTAGCCAGAGGACGAAAAGCGGGCGGCCCTCTTCGGCGGCATGGGCGGCGACGCCCGCGACCGAGCCGAGCGATAGTGAATGATCGCCGCCCATGAAGATCGGGAAACCCTGTTTCATCGCCTTCCGGCCGGCCTCGGCGAGGGCTTCGGTCCAGGCGACGGTCTCGGCGAGGTGGTGGACCGCGGGATTGGCCGAAGTCACGTCGCGGAAGGGTGCGGGCTTCAGGTCGCCCCAGTCTTCGGAGGCGATGCCGAGGTCGGCAAGACTCTGCGTCAGGCCGGCGACGCGGAAGGCGGAGGGCCCCATGAGGCAGCCTGCGCGCTTCTGGCCGCTGTCGATCGGTGCGCCGATCAGAATCGGTTTCGGTGCCATGAGGGCCTCCCTTGTGTTCGCGAAGAGGATGTTTCCACTTCGTGATGATTGTAACCCGCGAAATAGGCGATATGAATGGATGGTAGTGCAGACTGATAAGGTAAAGTGACGAAATGGACGAGATTGATCAGAAGCTGATTGCCGCTCTTCGCCGCGACGGGCGCGCTTCGCTGTCGGACCTCTCGGTCTCGCTCGGCCTTTCCCGCGCGACGGTGCGGGCGCGGATGGACCGGCTGACGGCGGCGGGGGAGATCCAGGGCTTCACCGTGGTCACGCGCGGCGACGTGACGGCGATGCCGGTCCGGGGGTTGATGATGATTGGCATCGAGGGGCGCGGCGCCGAACGCATCCGGGCGCGGCTGTCGGGGATGCCGGAGATCCTCGCCGTCCATTCCACCAATGGCCGCTGGGATCTCATCGCAGAGATCGGCGCAAGGACGCTTGAGGAGTTCGACGCGGTCCTCGGCCGCATCCGCAAGGTCGAGGGCGTCACATCGAGCGAGACGAGCCTGATGCTGACGACGCAGCGCGCCGGGCGGCGTTAGGCTGCGCGGCGGGCGGCGGCGACCCAGATGAGGACGAGGCCGAAGGACAGGATCGCGTTCCACGACGCCATCGAAAGGCCGGCGAAGCTCCAGGCAATCTCGTCGCAACGCACCAGCGGCGCCGCCATGATCTGCCCCAGCAAGTCTTCGGTCGAACCTGACAGTGCCCCGCCGGAAGTGCAGGTTGTCGGACCTGTCCACCAGCCTTGCTCGACACCGGCGTGAAAGACGCCGACGGCGCCCGTCACTGCGGCGGCAAGCGCGCCGGCCCAAGCGAGCCATCGCGGCCCGCCAAGAAGCACCACAGCACCAAGGGCGATCGCCGCACCATGCGGCCAGCGCTGCCAGATGCAGAGCTTGCAGGGCGGATAGCCGATCATCTGGAAGAAGAAGGCACCCAGAAGCAGCGCGGCAGACCCGCCGGCGGCAAGAAGGACGAGTTTGCGGAAATCTGTCACGTCTGGCTCCTGATGACGAACCAGGCGATGACCGCCAGCGCGACGATCCCCCCGGCGACCCACATCATCCGCTCTTCGATGAAGGCAAGCATCCTCTCCCCATAGCGTTGGAGAAGCCAGGCGAGAGCATAGAAACGCGCGCCCCGGGCGATGATCGCCGAGATGATGAAAAGCGGCAGGTTGAAGCCCGCCACGCCGGAAAGGATGGTCACGATCTTCATCGGCGGCAGGTGCGACAGGCCCGAGGTAACGAGCAGCAGCAGGATCAGCCAGAGATCGCCTCTGACTGTCGCGCGCATCTCTTCGAAGGCAGCGAGCTTGCCGTAAAAATCAAGGACCGGCCGCGCGATGAGGTCGAAGGCATAGTAGCCGAGCGCCCAGCCGAAGATGCCGCCAAGAACCGAAGTCACGGTGGCGATGAAGGCATAGGACATCGCCTTGTCGGGGCGCGCCGCCGCCATCGGCACGAAAAGCACGTCCGCCGGAATCGGGAAGAAAGAGCTTTCGACGAAGGAAACGACCCCCAGCGCCCTGGTGGCGTGGCGCGAGCGCGCCCAGGAGAGGGTCCATTGGTAAAGACGCTGGAACATGCCTTGCCTGTAGCGGTCCGCGCACGCTCCGGGCGACGCGAGGCTCTTAGGCCACGGCCAAATCGCTTCGTCAAGCGGAACGGTCTTTCAAGACACGGAGTTGTCAGCGTATCGTGGAATTGTCCACGGCAGGGCTTGAATGGGGGATTGGTGAATGAGGTGGCAGGGCCGTCGCGGCAGCGACAATATCGAGGACCGGCGGCGGATGGGTGTTGGCCGTGCAGGAGGGCTTGGCCTTGGCGGAATGCTCGCGGTGCTCGCCATCAGTTATTTCCTCGGCATTGACATCACGCCTATGTTGAACGGCGGCGGCAGCAGCATCTCGCAGGGTGGCGAGGTTGAGGTCACCGAAGCCGATCAGCAGGCGGCGGAGTTCGTGTCGGTGACGCTGGCCGATACCGAAGAGGTCTGGTCGGGCGTGTTCCAGTCCCAGCTCGGGCGCCCTTACAATCCGGTGACGCTGGTGCTTTTCAAGCAGGTCACCCAGTCGCCCTGCGGCAACGCCTCGGGTGCAACGGGTCCGTTCTACTGCCCGCTCGACAAGAAGGTCTATCTCGACACCGATTTCTTCGTGACACTGCAACGCCAGATGGGCGCCGGCGGTGATTTCGCGGCCGCCTATGTCGTCGCCCATGAGGTCGCGCACCACGTCCAGGACGAACTTGGCATCCTGAGCCAGGTGAACGACATCCGTCAGCGTTCGGGCGAGGCGGAATCGAACGCGCTTTCGGTCAGGATCGAGCTTCAGGCCGACTGCCTGTCGGGCGCCTGGGCTAACAACGCAGCACAGACGCTGGGCACAATTGAACAGGGTGATATCGCCGAGGCAATGAATGCCGCCGCCAAGATCGGCGACGACACGTTGCAGCGGAATGCCGGCCGGCGGCCGATGCCCGACAGTTTCACCCACGGCACGTCGGAGCAGCGCCAGCGCTGGTTCGCGGAAGGCTTCAAGTCCGGTCGGATCGACGCCTGCGACACCTTCAACACCAACGACATCTGACGCCTCAGCAAAGGGCTTGTCAGGCGCACGGGCAGAAGCTATCTCGCCGGGGAGTGCCCGGGTGGCGGAATGGTAGACGCAGAGGTCTCAAACACCTCCGGTGCAAGCCGTGCGGGTTCGAGTCCCGCCCCGGGCACCAGATTTCAGATCAGGCCGCGACAGCGGATTCGCAGCGCGCCGCCGTGAAGCGGTCGGCGGCTTCGTCGATGCCTGCCCGCGTCGGGATCAGACAGGCGGCGGTCGAGAGTGCGTCGGCGAGCGCGGCGGAAGGGGCTGAGGCGGAGACGGCGCGCCAGACCGGGGCGGCGGGTTCTCCGGTCATCGGGTTGAGGATGTGCCCCATGCGGCCCGCCGCGTCGAAAACCGTACCAAGGGGGGCGGAGGTCGCAAGTGCGCGGGCGCGGAGCGGAACCTCGCCGCCTTCGGCCAGCGTCACCGGCCAGGCGCCGCCGTCCGGGTGGCCGCCAAGGGCGCGCATCTCGCCGGTGTCGATCAGGATGTCGGTCAGGCCGTCGGCCTCCAGGAGCGTAGCGATACGGTCAGCGATGTAGCCCTGAGCGATGCCGTTCAGGGTCAGCGCCATGCCGGGTCGGAGGGTGATGGCGTCGGCGTCCAGCCGCAGGTCGCTCCAGTCGCCAAAGGCGCGGGCGCTGGCCAGTTCGCTGGTCGTGGGCCGCGTGCCGGCGGCGGCGCGTTCGGCCCAGAGCGCCCAGAGTGGCTGCACCGTCGGATCGAAGAGCCCGCCGGTGGCGCGGTGGACTGCGCCGGCGAGCGACAGGCATTCCAGAAGCTCGGGTGGCGGCGCATCGATCCGGCCTGCCGCGTTCAACCGCATCAGGGCGCTGCCCTCGCGGTAAAGGCTGAAGACATCCTCAAGCCGGTCGATCTCGGCTGCGGCACGGGCCGTGATGGCCGCGGCCTCGGGATGGGCCAGCCGGATGGTGGCGCGGGCGCCGAGAGCGATGCCGGTCCATGTGTAGACCTGCACCTCACCGGCCCGCGCCATAGGAGCGAGCGTCAGGGCGGCGGCGGAAACGGTCAGGAAGCGGCGGCGGGTCAGCATCGCGTCATTCTCCGATCTTCTCGGACAGGCTCTTGAGCCGGTTGTTGAAATCGGCGTCGCCTTCCATGCCGTCG
>DJUV01000059.1 GCA_002440625.1 Rhodobacteraceae bacterium UBA6273
GCTTCTGGTCCTCGGGCCAGACTGGCGAGATGCGCATCCTTGGCATCCCGTCAATGCGCGAACTGATGCGCGTCCCGGTCTTCAACCGTTGCTCGGCCACCGGTTGGGGGCAGACCAACGAGTCGATCAAGATCATGACCGAGAGCATGACCGACAAGACCCGCGAATATCTCGCCGCCAACGGCAAGAAGGTCCATGACAACGGCGACCTCCACCACGTCCACATGTCCTTCACCGAGGGCAAGTACGACGGCCGGTACCTCTTCATGAACGACAAGGCCAACACCCGCGTCGCCCGTGTGCGCTGCGACGTGATGAAGGCCGACAAGATCCTGGAGATCCCCAACGCCAAGGCGATTCACGGCATGCGTCCACAGAAGTGGCCGCGCACCAACTACATCTTCGCCAATGGCGAGGACGAGGCCCCGTTGGTCAATGACGGCTCGACCATGAAAGATGTATCGACCTATGTGAACGTATTCTCGGCGATCAACGCCGATGAAATGACGGTGGCCTGGCAGGTCATGGTGTCGGGCAACCTCGACAATTGCGATGCCGACTACGAAGGCAAATGGGCGTTCTCGACCTCCTACAACTCCGAAATGGGGATGACGCTGGCCGACATGACGGCGGCAGAGATGGACCATGTCGTCATCTTCAACATCGCCGAGATCGAAAAGGCAGTCGCGGCGGGCGAAGGGCAGGAGCTGAACGGCGTTCGCGTGCTCGACGGCCGGAAAGAGGCCAAGAGCCAGTTCACCCGCTACATCCCGATCGCCAACAACCCGCATGGCTGCAACATGGCGCCGGACAGAAAGCACCTCTGCATCGGTGGCAAGCTTTCGCCCACGGTGACGGTGCTGGACGTGACGAAGTTCGACGCGCTCTTTGCCGGCGATGTCGATCCGCGCAGCCCCGTGGTCGCGGAACCCGAGCTGGGCCTTGGCCCGCTGCACACCGCGTTTGACGGCAACGGCAACGCCTATACCTCGCTCTTCCTCGACAGCCAGGTCGTGAAGTGGAACATCGAGGATGCGATCAAGGCCTATGCCGGCGAAAAGATCGACCCGATCAAGGACAAGGTCGATGTGCAGTACCAGCCCGGCCACCTGAAGACGGTCGAGGGCGAGACACTCGACGCCGGCAGCAAGTGGCTCGTCTGTCTCTGCAAGTTCTCCAAGGACCGCTTCCTGAACGTCGGCCCGCTGAAGCCCGAGAACGACCAGCTGATCGACATCTCAGGCGACAAGATGGTCGTGGTCCACGACGGCCCGAACTTTGCCGAACCGCATGACGCCATCGCCGTCAACCCGGCGAAGCTGGGCAACATCCGCTCGGTCTGGGACCGCAAGGACCCGATGTGGGCCGACACCCGCAAGCAGGCCGAGGCGGACGGTGTCGATCTCGACAACTGGCAGGACATGGTGATCCGCGACAAGGACGATCCCACCAAGGTCCGCGTCTACATCTCAAGCCAGGCGCCGGAATTCGCGCTGCCGGAGTTCACGGTGAAGCAGGGCGACGAGGTCACGGTGATCGTCACCAACCTTGATGACATCGACGACCTGACCCACGGCTTCACCATGGGCAACCACGGTGTCGCCATGGAGATCGGGCCGCAGGCCACCTCCTCCATCACCTTCGTCGCGGCGCAGCCGGGTGTCTTCTGGTATTACTGCCAGTGGTTCTGCCACGCCCTCCACATGGAGATGCGCGGCCGGATGTTCGTCGAGCCGAAGGCGGCCTGACCATGCGCACCGGCCTGCCCCTGATCCTGGCCTTCCTCGCCCTGCCCCTCTGGGCGGCGGAGGTAAAGGTCGTCCCCGGGGCGGGCACGCTGGCATCGGCCATCGCCGGATCCTCGTCCGGCGATGTGCTGGTGCTGGCGGACGGGGCCTACAAGGGCCCCGTCACCATCGACCGCTCCCTGACCCTGACCGGCCCCGCGGGCGCGGTGATCGACGGCGAGGGAAACGGCACGGTCGTGACCATCACCGCCGATGACGTTGCCATCCGGGGCCTCACCGTCACCGGATCGGGCAAGAGGAACGCCGATCTCGACAGCGGCATCAAGATCGTCAAGGGCGCCGACCGCGCCCGGATCGAGGGCGTCACCCTGATCGACAACATGCATGGCGTGGACGTGCACGGCGGGCTCAACGCCGTGGTGCGCGGCAACACCATCATCGGCCGCCAGAACGTGCGGATGAACGAACGCGGCAACGGTTTCTACGTCTGGAATGCCCCCGGCACGGTCATCGCGGACAACACCGTCCGCTATGGCCGCGACGGCATCTTTTCCAACGCCTCGCGCAAGGGCACCTACCGGAACAATGTCTTCCGCGACCTGCGTTTCGCGGTCCACTACATGTACACGAATGACAGCGAGGTCTCGGGCAACGTCTCGGTCGGCAATCACCTCGGCTATGCGATCATGTATTCCAGGGGCGTGGTGGTGAAGGACAACCTCTCGCTCGGCGACCGCGAACACGGGCTGATGCTGAACTACGCAAACGACGCCGATGTCAGCGGCAATCTGGTGCGCGGCGGCGCGAAGAAATGCACCTTCATCTACAATGCCCACAAGAATCTGATCTACCGGAACCGCTTCGAAGGCTGCGGCATCGGCATCCATTTCACCGCAGGATCGGAGCGTAACGTGCTGACCGGAAACGGTTTCATCGGCAACAAGGAGCAGGTGAAATACGTCGGCACCCGCCATGTCGAATGGAGCTTCGAGGGCCGGGGCAACTACTGGTCCGACCATCCGGCCTTCGATCTGAACGGCGACGGCATCGCCGATGGCGTCTACCGGCCCAATGACCTGATGGACCATATCCTCTGGTCGCAACCCGCCGCCGCTCTCCTGACCGGATCGCCCGCCGTGCAACTGGTCCGCTGGAGCCAGAAGAGCTTCCCCGCGACGCTGCCCGGCGGCGTCCTTGATTCATTCCCGCTGATGACCGCCCCCGTCATCCCCGTCCCGCCCGAGATCGCGGCGATGGAGGCCGAGGTGGCCGGGCGCTGGGCGGAAGGAAAATATGATGACATCGACGCTGAAAATATCGGAACTCACTAAGACCTTCTCCGGGGTCAGGGCGCTTGACGCCGTGTCGCTGACGGTGGAACCGGGCAGCCGCGTGGCGCTTCTCGGCCATAACGGCGCGGGCAAGTCGACGATGATGAAGATCATCCTCGGCCTTATTCCGTTCGATGCCGGCACGGTCGATGTCTGCGGCGCCCTGCCCGGTTCGGCGGCAGCGCGCAGCGAGGTCGCCTATCTGCCGGAAAACGCCGCCTTCCACCCGGCCCTGACCGGCGAGGAACAGATCGGCCATTTCCTCTCGCTCCGGGGACAAAGCCCGAAAGGCGCGCGGGCGCTTCTGGAACATGTCGGCCTGCATGACGCCGCCACCCGCCGGATCGGCACCTATTCCAAGGGCATGCGCCAGCGCGTCGGCCTCGCGCAGGCGCTGATCGGCAAGCCGAGGCTTCTGGTGCTGGACGAGCCGACCTCCGGTCTTGATCCGGTCTCGCGCCGCGACTTCTACGCGCTGCTCGACGGGCTGGCGGCAGAGGGCGCTTCGGTGCTGCTGTCGTCCCACGCCCTGACCGAAGTGGAGGCGCGAACCGACCGCATTGTGATCCTGTCGAAAGGCCGGATGGTGGCGACGGGAACCCTCGGCGACCTGAGGCGCTCCGCCGCCCTGCCGGTGGCGATGAACGTGACCGCCCGCAACGGCTATACCTCCGAGATCGCGAAGGCCCTTCCGGGCGCGATCATCGTCGGCGCCGATCTTCGCCTGACCTGCGCGCAGGAGGACAAGCTGAGGCTTCTCGCCAGCGTTGCCAGCCTCGGCGACAAGGTCGCCGATATCGACGTGGTGCCGCCGAGCCTTGAAGATATCTACAGCCATTTCAGCCGGAGGGACGGGCAATGAACCGCATCCTCGCCACCGCCCTCACCGAATTCCGCATCGCGCTCAGGAACCGCTGGGTCGCCATCGCCATCGCCTTGATGGCGGTCTTCGCGCTGGTCCTGTCCGCCGCCGGGTCCGCGCCCACCGGAGATCTTGGCGTCGACCGGCTGTCGGTCACGGTCGCCTCGCTGACCTCGCTCGCGGTCTATCTGGTGCCGCTGGTGGCGCTCCTTATGTCCTTCGACGCCGTGGCGGGCGAGGTTGAGCGCGGCACCCTGCCCCTGATGCTGACCTATCCCGGTGCGCGGGTGGAAATCCTGATCGGCAAGCTCATCGCCCATCTTGGCGTGCTGACGCTGGCGGTGGTCATCGGCTACGGCCTCGCCGCCGCCGCCGCCTTCTGGGAAGACCCCGAGGCGGCAGCCGGCCTCCCCGCCCTCCTGCGCCTCACATGGACCTCGGTCCTTCTCGGCGCCACCTTCCTTGGCGCAGGCTATGCGCTTTCCTCGCTCTCGCGCCGTCCCTCAGGGGCCGCCGGCCTCGCCATCGGCCTTTGGCTCGGCGCGGTGGTGCTCTACGACCTCGGGCTGCTGGCGGCGGTCGTCGCCGACGATGGCGGCTGGTTCACCACCGATTTCTTCCCCGTCGCCCTTCTCGCCAATCCCGCCGATGCCTTCCGCCTTTTCAACCTCGCCGCGTCCGAGGCTTCGGCCGCCGCCGCCGGTGTCGCCGGAGCGGCAACCTCGATCCCGCTCTGGCAATCGGCACTCTCCGTCCTTCTCTGGCCCTTTGCCGCCCTCGCCGTGGCAACGCTGGCCTTCCGCAAGGTGACACCATGAAACGCGCCCTGATCCTCGCCGCCCTTTTGCTGACCGCCTGCCAGCCGGAAAAGCAGGACATCTCGCCGGTCGAACTGACCGAAACCGCGACCGGCTACTATTGCCAGATGCAGCTTCTGGAACATCCCGGCCCCAAGGCACAGGTGCATCTCGAAGGTGCGCCGGGCAAGCCGCTGTTCTTCAGCCAGGTGCGCGACGCCATCGCCTATTCGCGCCTGCCCGAACAGGACGGCGTGATCCTTGCAATCTATGTCAACGACATGGGCGCAGCCGGAGCGACATGGGACACGCCGGGCGTAATGAACTGGATCGCCGCCGACAAGGCGAACTACGTCGTGGGGTCGGGCGTCGAGGGCGGCATGGGGGCACCGGAACTCGTCCCCTTCAGCGATCCCGACAAGGCCGCCGACTTCGCCGCGGCGAAAGGCGGCACGGTCATGGCGCTGCCGGACGTGCCTGATTCGGCAGTTATCGCGCCCGTCGACCAGAGCGGCCACGACGGCATGGAAGGCGACGCCGATTTCAACAACCGGCTCAAGAGCCTGTCCGAGAAGATCGGAGAATGACGCGATGCTGACCCGCCGCCGCTTCCTGACCGTTTCCGCCGCCGCCCTGACGCTCGCTCCTATGGCGCGGGCCGGTGAGGTGCAGGTCTACACATGGACCGGCATCGCTCTCGGCGCCCGCGCCACCATCCGGCTGGCCCATCCCGAGGCCGCGGCCATCACGGCCCGTGCCGCAGCCGAGATC
>DJUV01000303.1 GCA_002440625.1 Rhodobacteraceae bacterium UBA6273
CGACCGCAACGGCTTCTTCTACATCCTCAACCGCGAGGACGGGAAGTTCATGAATGCCTGGCCCTTCGTGAAGGACATCACCTGGGCCAAGGGTATCGATGAGACCGGCCGCCCGATCTACAACGAAGAAAACCGTCCGGGCGATCCTTCCAAGGCAGCCGACGGCGGCAAGGGCGAGGTGGTCTTCGCCTCTCCGTCCTTCCTTGGCGGCAAGAACTGGATGCCTATGGCCTACAGCCAGAAGACGGGCCTCTTCTACGTGCCGTCGAACGAATGGGGCATGGACATCTGGAACGAGCCGATCACCTACAAGAAGGGCGCCGCCTACCTCGGCTCCGGCTTCACCATCAAGCCGAACTACGAGGACCACATCGGCTCGCTCAAGGCGATCGACCCGGTAACGGGTGAGTGGAAGTGGGAGTACAAGAACGAAGCTCCGCTCTGGGGCGGCGTGATGACCACGGCCGGCGGTCTTGTGTTCTTCGGTACGCCGGAAGGCGACTTCAAGGCGCTTGACGACGAAACCGGCAAGGAACTCTGGTCGTTCCAGACCGGCTCCGGCATCGTCGGGCAGCCGATCACCTGGGATCAGGACGGCGAGCAGTATGTCTCCGTCGTCTCCGGCTGGGGCGGCGCGGTTCCGCTCTGGGGCGGCGAGGTGGCCAAAAAGGTCAACTACCTGAACCAGGGTGGCACCGTCTGGACCTTCAAACTGCCGAAACAGCTCGCCTCCGCGAACTGAGCCACGTGCATATAGGGCAGACGGGGCGTGCGCCGAAAGGTGCGCGCCTTATTCGTTTGCGTGGGCGCATGGGGCCGCCCGCGCCTTCCGCCAACGCAGGCATATCAATCTCAGACCGGGCGGCCAGGCATTCACGACCCCCGGCGCGTGCCCGAAGTTTCAGCGCACGCGCCAGGCTTGCGTTTTCGCCAGAAGGCCCCGCGACACGGCGGCATGGATCAGGCGCGCGGCGACGTTGGTATAGAAGATCATCATCCCCATCGCCGCCGCGGGCGCGACATCGCCCGCGTCGTCCATGTTCAGCACGGCAACCGAGGCAAGCTGGGTATGCGCCGAATAGAGAAACACCACCGCCGAGACCGTCGTCATGGCATTGACGAAGAGATAGATGAAGATGTCGAGCACGGCTGGCAGGCAAACGGGCAGCGTGACCCGGAAGAAGAGCTTGTGGAAAGGCTGGTGCAGCGACGCGGCGACCGGCTCGAACTCCCGGTCCATCTGCTTAAGCGCGGTCAGCGCGGTCAGATGCGCCACCGTGTAGAAGTGGGTGACCGTGCAGATGACGAGGATCGCCATCGTGCCGTAGATGGAGTTCAAGGGGTTCGAAGGGTCGTTGAAGAAGAAGATGTAGGCCAGCCCCAGCACCAGCCCCGGCACCGCCATTGGCAGCATGGCGAGGAAGTGGAAAAGGTTGCGCCCGGCGGCGAAACCTTCGGTCTTTTCAACCATGTAGGCCCCCGCAAAGACGATGATCGCGCCGACAATCGCAGTGGCCGAAGCGAGGATGAGCGAATTGCTGTAGGACGCCCAGCCGCCGCCATCCATGCGGTTGAAGGCATAGTTCTTCAGGCTGAGCGTCAGGTCATAGGGCCAGAACTTCACCAGCGCCGCGAACTGGCAGGTCGCCAGGATGCCGATGACAAAGATCGCCGTCAGCGCGCACCACAGGAAGGCGAGCGTATCGGCCCGGCGGTTTGCCTTGGGCTGGTAGGGCACCGACCGCGCCGACAGAAGCGACACCTGCCGCCTTGTGACCATGCGATCGACGATGAAGGCGAAGATCGCGGGGATCAGAAGCACGACCGAGACGACGGCGCCCATCTCGAAGTTCTGCTGGCCGATGACCTGCTTGTAGATGTCGACGGCAAGCACATTGTACTGGCCGCCAACCACCTTCGGCAGGCCGAAATCGGTGATGACCAGGGTGAACACCACGAAGGCCGCCGAGATGAGGCCATAGCGCGCGCCCGGCACCGTGACTGTCCAGAAGGTGCGCCAGCCCGAGGCGCGGAGCGACTCCGCCGCCTCGTAATGGCGCTGGTCTGAGATCGAGAGCGCGGTCGAGATGATGATGAGCGCATGGGGCAGGGTGAAGAAGACCGAGCCGATGACGATGCCCAAGGGCCCGTAGATCGAGGCGCCGAACAGCCAGTCCCTCAACAGGCCCTGATTGCCGAAGAGGTAGATCAGCGCGATGCCCGGCAAGAGCGAGGGCACGAGGATCGGCAGCACCATCGCCAGCCGGAAGAACCCCTTGAACGGCATGGCCGAACGGCTGAGCGCATAGGCGACGCCGAACGCCACGCCGATCGTCACGATGGTCGAGATGACCGCGATGGTCAGCGAATTGGCGATCGACCCGACCAGCGTCGGGCTGGAGAAATAGGTGACGTAGTTGCCAAGACCGCGTGCCGTGACGGGGCGGAAATTGACCCTGCGGAAGGTGTTGGAATCAAGCTCCACCCAGTCCCCGCTGCGCTTCAGGTCAAGCCCGACGAGGAAGGGCGCGTTGTCGAGACCGCGGATCCGGTACTTCACCGGCGAGCGGAAGCTGAAGTCGGGGAAGAGCTTGGTCGGTGCCAGCCGACTGTCGGAGCTCGCGCGCAAGTCGGCGGCCGCAAACACGCCAAGCTGGTCGTTGAGCGCCTGCGCGGTGACGACGGGTCCCCAGTTTCCGGCGCCGTCATCGACCTGAAACTCATACCGCGTGAGGTCGAACCGGTAGGTGGTGAAGGATTTCGACATCATCGTGTAAAGCGGCAAGGCAAGTGCCGCGACGAGGTAAAGGCCGATGACGATCATCACGGCGCGCTTGGTCCAGGCGTCACGGTCGAGCTTCATGCGGAGCGGGCGGCCCGGCGGCAATATTGCGTCGGTGACAGCCATCTCTCATGCCCCCTTCGGATAGACGAGCAGGCGCTCTTGCGGCAGTTCGATCTGCATGTCGACGCCCGGCGCGATATTTAGCCGGCGCACGGCGTTGATGGAGAAGTCGGCGATCAGAACACGGTCGCCAAGTCGCGCGGCAGAGAGCCGCACCCGCCAGAAGGCGCCGAGGAACTCGATATCCTCGACATGCGCCTCGATCAGGTTTTCCGCGGTGCCTGCGTCGGCGGGCATGTCGGCTGAACGCACACCGGAGCCGTGGGGAATGATGTCGACCGGCCGGATCACGGCAACAGCATCGTCGCCAATGGCAAGCCCGTGCCGGTCACAGAGGAATTCGGTGTCGCCGACAGCGATCTTGCCACCCTCCGCCACCTTCGCCGGCAGCTTGTTGGTTTCGCCGATGAAGTCGGCGACGAACAGGGTTTTCGGATGCCGGTAAACCTCGGACGGGGTGCCGACCTGTTCGATCACGCCGTGGTTCATCACCACGATGCGGTCGGCCATGGACAGCGCCTCTTCCTGATCGTGCGTCACCATGATGGTGGTGACGCCCAGCTTGCGCTGCAATTCCTTGATCTCATGGCGCAGATGCACGCGCACCTTGGCGTCAAGCGCCGACAGCGGCTCATCCAGCAAGAGAAGGCCGGGGTTGATGGCGATGGCGCGGGCAAGTGCTATGCGCTGCTGCTGGCCGCCGGA
>DJUV01000254.1 GCA_002440625.1 Rhodobacteraceae bacterium UBA6273
TCGAACCCCTGACCTCTTGAATGCCATTCAAGCGCTCTCCCAACTGAGCTATGGCCCCACCGGAGGTCCGGGCCCGAAGGCCCGCGTGAGGGGCGATATAGGCAAGGGGGCGGGGGGGCGCAAGTGAAAAGTGACGGTAGAGAAACGGGTTTCTCCACCCGTCCTGCCCGGAAAGACAAAGGGCGCGGTCAGACCGCGCCCTGAGGCATTCCTGCGTTGCTGCGAGGGCTTATTCGTCGTCGCCGCCGGCAACGTCGGCGATCTCGTCCAGCGACACGTCGTCGTCGCTGTCATCTTCAAGAAGATCGTCGTCGAGCTCGCTGTCGCTGCTGTCGTCGTCGATATCTTCTTCTTCGTTCAGATCGTCGACATCGAGGTCACGCTCCTTGACCGAAACCTTTTCGGCGATGAGTGTGCGGCCACGGCCGGCAACCAGGCTTTCGGCGGAGAACGAGTGACCGCATTCGGGGCAGGTCATCGGATCGCGCTGCAGGTCGTAGAAACGGCTGTTGCAATGCGGGCAAAGGCGTTTGACGCCCCATTCGTCTTTGGGCATGAAGCACTCCTTCCGTGCGCGTCTGTCTTTAGAGTCGCAGCCAACTGCCACAAGTGCAGGGGGCTGTCAAAGGCTTTTGCGCGGGGTCGCGCGGCGGTTCGATTTCCGGCATTCCGCCCGGGCGCCGGCTTTGCTAGACTGCGCCCAAGGCAGGCAGGATATGGTAGAGCGGACCCTTCCCGGCAACCCCCCGGTTTCCGTCACTTTGCGCCGTTCGGCGCGGGCGCGGCGGTTTTCCTTGCGCGTCTCGCGGCTCGACGGGCGGGTGACGCTGTCGATTCCCGCGCGCGCCTCGGAAGCTGAAGCGCTGGCCTTCGCCGGCGACAAGGCCGACTGGGTGCGGAGCATCCTCGCCACCTCGGCGCCGCGCCGGGGGATCGGGCCGGGGTCGGTGGTGCCCTTCGAAGGGCGGGCGCTGACCGTTACCGCGGCGGCGGTGCGCGCGGTCAGGGTCGAGGGCGACCTTCTCCTCGTGCCCGGCGATCCGGCGCGGATGGCGGCAAGGATCGCCGCCTTCCTGAAGCTTGCGGCACGGCAGCGGCTTCAGGCGGAGAGCGAACGTTTCGCGGCGGCGATCGGTCGGCCGATCCGGGCGATCACCCTCCGCGACACTCGGTCGCGCTGGGGGTCCTGCACCCATGACGGGCGGCTCATGTACAGTTGGCGGCTCATCATGGCGCCGCCCGAGGTGCTGAGCTATGTCGCGGCGCATGAGGTCGCCCATCTGAAGGAACTGAATCATTCCGCGGACTTCTGGGCCATCGTGGCGCGGCTGATGCCCGATCATGCGCGCCACCGGCGCTGGCTCAGGGGCCATGGCAACGACCTCCACCGGATCGACTTCGGCGGAAGCGAGTGAGCGGGGAGATTGACGGCGGCGCGGAAATGCGCCTCTGATCCCCCCATGCTGATGCAGAACCGCCCCTCCGACGCCGGGCTTGCCGCCCATGACCGGGTCTACCGGACGCTCCGGCAGCAGATCATGCATGGCGAGCTTCCGCCCGGCCAGTCTTTGACCGTGCGCGGGTTGGCCAAGACCTTCGGCGTCTCGATGACCCCGGCGCGCGAGGCGCTGCGGCGGCTGGCCGCCGAGGGGGCGCTGACGCTCTCGGCCTCGGGCCGGGTGACGACGCCAGACCTTTCGAACGAGCGGATCGAGGAACTGGCGACGGTGCGCGCCCTGATCGAGACGGAACTCGCCTCCCGCGCCCTGCCGCGCGCCCATCTGGCGCTAATCGAGCGCCTGCAGGCGATCAACATGGCCAATGCCGAAGCCGTGGTGAAGCACGATGCCGTGGCCTATATCCGCACCAACCTCGACTTCCACCGCACGCTCTACCTAAGGGCGCAGGCGCCGGCGATGCTGGCCATCGCCGAAACCGTCTGGCTCCAGCTTGGTCCGACCATGCGCGCCGTCTATTCGCGGCTGAAGCGGAGCGAGCCGCCCTCGACCCACCGGATGATCCTTGCCGCCCTGAAGGCCGGGGACGAGCCGGCACTGAGGCTGGCGGTGCGGACGGACGTGACGCAGGGGTTGCGGCATCTTCTGTCGTAGGTCTGTTTGCCGTTTACCTCACCCAGCGTTGGATATCGCCCGGGACGCCCAAAGCGTTCCGGGCCGCGCCCGACCCGCCCCCAGGGCGGGCGCGATGGCGCCCACCCTCGGGTCAGGCGCAACCCTCTGTTTCGACTGTGATTTACGTGAAGCGTACCCCGCCTCAGGCGTGGATCGCCCCATCGCCGCAAGCCAGCGCCGCCTCGCGCACCGCTTCCGAATAGGTCGGATGCGCGTGGCAGGTGAGAGCGATGTCCTCGGCGGAGGCGCCGAATTCCATCGCCACGCAGACCTCGTGGATGAGATCGCCCGCGCCCGGCCCGATGATGTGGCAACCGAGCACCCGGTCCGTCTCTTTATCGGCGAGGAGCTTCACGAAGCCGTCGCCCTGAAACACCGCCTTGGCCCGCGCGTTGCCCATGAAGGGGAACTTGCCCACCTTGTAGGCGCGGCCCTCTTCCTTCAACTGCTCTTCGGTCTTGCCGACCGAAGCCACTTCGGGTGCGGTGTATATCACGCCGGGGATTACCCCATAGTTAACGTGACCATGCTTGCCCGCAATGACGGCGGCAACGGCCATGCCCTCATCCTCGGCCTTGTGGGCGAGCATCGGGCCGGCGACAGCATCGCCGATGGCGTAGATGCCCTTCACATTGGTCTGCCAGTGGTCATCAATCCTGATCTGGCCGCGCTTTTCCATTTCGACGCCAAGCGCCTCAAGGCCAAGCCCGTCGGTATAGGGCTTGCGGCCCGTGGCGACGAGGACGACATCGGCCTCAAGGCTTGCCTCGCTGTTGTCCTTGCGGAGCTTGTAGGTGACGGTATTGCCACCCTTCGTGGTCTTCACGCCCTGAACGGCGGCGCCCATGATGAACTTAAGCCCTTGTCGGGAAAGGAGTCTCTGGAACACCTTCTGAACCTCGCCGTCCATGCCGGGGGTGATGGCGTCTAGGTATTCGACGACCGTCACCGCGGTGCCGAGGCGGGCATAGACCGAGCCCATCTCAAGCCCGATGACACCGGCGCCGATCACCACCATCGACTTCGGGATGCTGGGCAGCGCCAGCGCGCCGGTGGAGGTGACGACGGTCTTTTCATCGACGGTGACGCCGGGCAGCGATGAGGATTCCGACCCCGTGGCAATGACGATGGCTTTTGCGGTATGCGCCTCATCCCCAACCTTGACCTGGCCCGGCGCGGGGATCGAGCCCCAGCCCTTCAGCCAGGTTATCTTGTTCTTTTTGAACAGAAATTCGATGCCCTTGGTGTTCTGGCCGACGACATCGGTCTTGTAGGACAGCATCTTGGCCCAGTCGACCGTCGGCTTGCTGCCCATCAGGCCCATCTTCTCGAAATTCTCATGCGTCTCATGCAGCATGTGGCTGGCATGAAGGAGCGCCTTCGAGGGGATGCAGCCGACGTTGAGGCAGGTGCCGCCGAGCGTCTCGCGCCCTTCGACGCAGGCGGTTTTCAGGCCAAGCTGGGCGCAGCGGATGGCTGAGACATAGCCGCCGGGGCCGGCGCCGATCACGATCACATCAAACTCGGCCATGGCTTACTCCTTCGAAATCTCGCGTCCCGCGAGCGTATGGCAAGTGTCGGTTATCCGTCCCGACACGCGTCGGGCACGGGGTGCGCGGTGGCTTTACGGGGCCAAGAGCGCGATGAGGTAGAGGACGACGGTCGCGGCGAAGCCCGCGATCCAGAGAAGCGTGCGGAGCCCGGTCAGGCCGAAGCCATAGGCCGGGACGTAGAGGATACGGACTGCAAGGAAGACCTGCGCGGCGGTCAAGGTGCCAGCGCTGAAGGCGCCCTTGGCCTGAAGGATCAGGATCGCGGGGGCGAAGAGCACCATCGCGGTAATCGAGTTCGTCAGCGCCCGGTCGAGACGGGCGGTGATGCCGGTCAGCGAGCGGTGCTCGTCACGCGACGAAAGGAGATAGCCCATGCCAAGCTGGCTTTGCGCGCCCGTCACCTGCAAGAGGAGGACAAGCGCAATGTAGAGGCCGTAGAGGGCGAGAAGGTTCAGTTCGCTGGACATGTCATGGTTCCTTGCGGCCCGGTCATGGGGCGACCCTGCGCCTCGGGGCGGAAAGGGTCAAGGGAGGCGCCGGGCCGGTGGATGTGGAGCTTGGTGGCGGGCGTCATGGTCATGGCGGGATCAGGCGGTCCTCAGAAACTGCGCCGAGATGCCGCCCTTGAGGGCGGTCTCATCCTTGACCCATTGGGCAGCACGGGCGCGGTCACTGACCTCGAAGAGGACCAGCGCACGGTTCGCATCATCGGCATCGCGCCACATCTGCATCATGGTCAGCCCGGCATTGTCGCGGGTTTCCGAATGCGCGTCGTAGTCGGCTTTCCAGGCGTCGAAGCCGGAGGTGGCGAAGGTGACGATGAGTTGCATGGCGTGTCCTTTCGGTAGGATGGGCAATATTGCCCATCCCACGGTTCGGCGTCACAGATCCATCAGCAGCCGCCTCGGGTCTTCGAGCGCCTCTTTCACCCGCACGAGGAACGTCACCGCGCCCTTGCCATCCACGATGCGGTGATCGTAGCTCAGCGCCAGATACATCATCGGGCGGATCAC
>DJUV01000009.1 GCA_002440625.1 Rhodobacteraceae bacterium UBA6273
CACCCGATCGAGTACCAGATGTACTATTCCTGCTGATCTGGCAGGCAAAGTTTCGGAAAGGGCGCCTTCGGGCGCCCTTTTTCGTTCAGTCTGGCCGCCAGAAATGGTGACAGTCGCATCGACCTGTGGTCTCCTGCCGGCGAGGCTCCGCGAGAGAGCCTGGGGGAGTGAGGCTCATGAGCACGACCAGCAAGCAGGACCCTCCCGTCAAAAGGCGCTGCCACCGTTGTCATGGTTCGGGCCGTACGCCCTGCCAGATCTGCCGGGGCACGGGTCAGGTGGCGCGGGGTGTGGACCTGCGCGGCAAGCAGATCTTCGACCGCTGCGGCGGCTGCTTCGGCCTCAAGACCACGCGCTGCCCGACCTGCGGCGGCGAAGGTTTCGTCTGAGGCCGCTATCAGTGCGTTCCGCAATCGAGGCGCCGATTTTCCGGGCATTTCCGCGCTGAAGCCCTGCGCCCGCCGGAAAACCATCCCGAAAGCGTACCGTTGTCGGCGGAATTCAGCCTAAATCGCTTGTTAACCAGATACTGGGTAAGACGGCTCGGAGGAGTCACGGGGATGGCACGATTTCATGGAAGCTCAAAAGGCAGCGCAACAGCTCCGCTGCCGTTCGTGCTGGCCCATCAGGCCCTGAAGGCCCACGCCGCGCTCCGCGCAGACCGGATCGAGGCAACGATGCGCCGCTACGAAATGCCAAGTGTCGTCGATATTGCGAAGCGCCCCGGTTTTGTCGACGAACTGACCCACCTCTTCGACCACTGATCCCGGCAGGTCGCGCTCAGCCGACGGCCACCCGTCTTATCACCGTCGTATGGATGGCGAAGACGACAGCGCCGCTTACGGGCAGCCGGAACACTGTCTGCCGCTCGCTCCGTTCAAAGGGGCTGTCCGGGGCGCCGACCTTGCGCTTTTGCGCCTCGGTATACGGTTGGAACAGCGCGAAATCGTCGTAGCGCAGCAGGTTCGCACGCCAGAGCGCCCTGCCCGGCTGCACCCCGTCGAAAAGCCGCTGCACACGGCGGGCGATATCCTCGGTATAGGGCGCCACCGGGACATGGATGCCGGTCAGCGGGCGGCCGATCTTTTCGGCAAGCGTCCAGGCGGCGGGGAAGCAGAGAAGCGCTGCGGTCAGCACATGCTCTTCGTCCTGTTTCTGGAGCAGGCAGAAATCCTCCTGCACCAGTTGCGAGAGCGTCAGGAGCGGATCGGCCCGGTCGATGGCGACAACCACCCCGTCGGGACGCCGCACCCGGCTGCCCTCGACCGCGAAATCGGCCCGCGCGGCGATGGCCTGAAGAACGGCCCCCAAAAGCTCGTCCAGCGCCGCCTCGGCCCCCGGCAGGATGGCAATCACCTTGCCCCGGTCGTGCCCGATCAGCCGCGCCTTTTCGGCAAGCTGCGGGGAATAGCCAGCGTCCACGGTCAGAAGCGCGCCCGCCGCGGCCGGCTGCATCGACGGCAGGCGAAGTGCTGCGGCGGCGCGCTGGGCTTCTGGAATCTCGTTCTGGAGGATCGGTTCGGTCTGCATCCGCCTTCTCTACCGAAGCCGATGGCGAATTCCAGCCCTTCAGGTGTCGCGAACGGGCATGCTCCTGCGCTTGCCGCCTTCCAGCATCGCCGCGACCGGAGGAACCCAATGACCGACCATTACAGCGACCGCCGCAAGATCGACCCGAACCGGGGGGCGCATCTCGGCGATGGCACGCCGAATGACAACGACCGGGTGGAGATCGGGCCGACTCAGCTTGCCTTCCGCGAATGGGAGGCGGCTGGGCTTGCGCTCCCCAATCTCCAACGGATGCGGGAACATCGCTGGCGGCGGATGACGGATGCGCTCGTGACGCGCGACTGGGGCGGCATCCTGATGTTCGACCCGATGAACATCCGCTACGCGACCGACACCACCAACATGCAGCTCTGGAATGCGCATAACCCGTTCCGGGCGGTGCTGCTTTGTGCCGATGGCCATATGGTGATCTGGGAATACAAGAATTCGCCCTTCCTCGTGACCTTCAACCCCTTGGTGAAGGAAATCCGGTCGGGCGCCACCTTCTTCTATTCCTGCTCCGGCGACCGGGGCGCGGAGGACGCACAGGGCTTCGCCCGGCAGGTCGATGAGGTGATGCGCGCCCATGCCGGGACGAACCGGCGGCTTGGCGTGGACAAGATCATGCTCCACGGGCTCAGGGCACTGGAACGCGCCGGCTTCGAGGTGATGGAGGGCGAGGAACTGACCGAGCGCACCCGCGCGATCAAGGGGCCGGACGAGATCCTTGCCATGCGCTGCGCCCATCATGCCTGCGAAAGCGCCATCGCCGGGATGGAGGCCTTCACACGGAAAAACGTGCCGAAGGGCAATGTCTCCGAGGACGACATCTGGGCCGAGCTTCACAAGGGCAACATAAGGCGTGGCGGCGAATGGATCGAGACGCGACTTCTGGCCTCCGGCCCCCGCACCAATCCGTGGTTTCAGGAATGCGGGCCAAGGATCGTCCAGAATAACGAGATCGTCGCCTTCGATACCGACCTCATCGGCGCCTATGGTTTCTGCATCGACATGTCACGGACATGGTGGGTCGGCGACCGTCCGCCGCGCCCCGACATGATCGACGCAATGCGCCACGGGCTCGACCATATCCGCGACCATCAGGCGCGGCTGAAACCGGGCGTCTCGATCCGCGAGTTGGTGCATGGCGGGCATCAGTTGGCGCCTCAGTACTGGCGGCAGAAGTATTCCTGCAAGATGCATGGCGTCGGGCTTTGCGACGAATGGCCCTACGTGCCCTATGCCGACGGCTGGCAGGACGGCGCCTTCGAGCATCTGATCGAGGAAGGCATGGTGCTTTGCACCGAGGCGCTCGTCAGCCCCGAGGGCGGCGATTTCTCGATCAAGATCGAGGATCAGGTGCTGGTGACGGCCTCGGGCTGCGAGAACCTGACGAAATATCCGTTTGATCCGGCGCTGACGGCGGGAAGCTGACGTCGCTGCCGCAAGCCTCTCGCCTGCCCGGTCGCCCAAAGCGA
>DJUV01000116.1 GCA_002440625.1 Rhodobacteraceae bacterium UBA6273
CCGGCGAAAACTGCGCGGGAACCGCGATTCGAAAATGCAGGCAGAAGATTCACCGCCGGGCTGTGGGGCATTCCTCCCTTTTTTGCCGATCAAGGCAGGGTGTCCGCCAAGGCCAGAATTGACGCGGGGGGAAGTTCTGCAAAGACAGTTGCGCTTCTTGAAAAAATGCCACAACTTCACCGCATAACTTTATGACCACACTTCCGATTTCAGCCATTCCGAGCGGGAGCCGCACCGTTATGCTCAACACCTCATTTCCGAACAAACTGACGGGATCACTGGGTGATCCGCTTGGAAAAAGTCAGGCACTCTCCGCCGCCAATTCACCCCCCGCCGTCTATTCCGGCGAGGCAGGCGATGCGGCAGGATCAACATCGACAAGCTATCAGATCGGTCTCCACGGCGTCTTCGAAGGGGCCTTGTCGAACGGGTCGGACGTCGACTGGGTGGCCATAAACCTCGTCGCGGGGCAGTCCTATGTCTTCTCGGCCTGGGGGACCGGCGGCAGCAACGCGGGTCTCGCCGACACCGTTCTCACGCTCTACAATTCGCTGGGGCGGTTCGTGACGACGAATGACAACGTCGATCCCGCGAACCAGAACTACTTCTCGCAGATCGAGTTCAAGGCGACGACAAGCGGCACCTATTATCTCGGCGTGTCCTCCTACAATGGCGCTTCCGGCGATTATTCCCTTCAGCTCGCATCGAATGTCTACACCCTCGACGAGGTGGTGACGCAACTGACCGAGTACGGCTGGGGCGCTACGGCGCCCTTCCGGCACGATGAGGGCCCCGGCGACACCATGGTCTGCGACATCTCGCAACTGACCCCGGATGGCCAGCAACTGGCCCTTTGGGCGCTTGAGGCCTGGACCGATGTTACCGGCATCACCTTCGTCACCGGCACCTCCGGCGCCGACATCATTTTCGACGACAGCCAGCCGGGGGCTTTCGGCGGGCCGAGCGGCTACGATCCGGTCACGGGCCAGATCGCCTGGTCGGATGTCAACGTCTCGACCGACTGGCTTGCCAAGTACGGTACGACGATCGGCAGCTATTCGTTCCTGACCTATTTGCATGAGGTCGGCCATGCCCTCGGCCTCTATCATATGGGGCCTTACGATGGTCAGGCCACGTTCCCGGCCAGTTCAAGCTTCCTGAACGACAGCTATCAGATGTCCGTCATGTCCTACTTCGACATGATCCAGAACACTTTCATCAACGCCAGCGACACCCTGCCGATCACCCCGATGCTGGGCGATATCGCCGCCATCGAGGCGCTCTATGGTCCGAACCCCAATGCGCGCGCGGGCGATACGATCTGGGGCAGCAACTCCAACGTCGGCGGCTATCTTCAGACCATCTTCGGCTACATCTTCGATGGAAACGTGCCTGATCCGGCAGTCTATGCCAACGACGCGATCAGTTTGACCATCCAGGACGCGAGCGGCCTCGACACGATCGACCTGTCATCAGTCACCCGGACCAACCGGGTGGATCTGAACGACGAGACGGTGTCCGATATCGCCGGGATGATCGGCAACATGGTCATCGCCCGCGGCACGATCATCGAGAACGTCATCGGCGGGTCGGGGGTCGACAGGATCACCGGAAACGAGAGCGCCAACCAGCTTTCGGGCAATGCGGGCGCCGATTCGCTTCTGGGCGCCCTCGGCAATGACACGCTTCTCGGCGGCACGGGCAACGATACGCTTGACGGCGGGGACGGTGACGACCTGCTCGACGGTGAGGCGGACAATGACCGCCTGCTCGGCGGCACAGGGATCGACACGCTTGTCGGCGGTGCAGGCAATGACACCATGGACGGCGGCGCCGACAACGACAGTCTGGACGGCGGAGCGGGACTTGACAGCCTGCTCGGCGGCCTCGGCAGTGACACGCTCCTTGGCGATGCGGGCAACGATGCGCTCGACGGCGGCGACGGCAACGACCTCATGGACGGCGGCGCGGACATTGACCGGCTGCTTGGCGGCCTCGGCAATGACACTCTTCTCGGCGGGACGGGTAATGATGCGCTGGACGGCGGCGCTGGCGACGACACGCTGGACGGTGGCGCGGATGTTGACCGTCTGATCGGCGGCACCGGCACTGACACCCTTCTCGGCGGCGCAGGAAATGACCTGCTGGATGGCGGTGTGGGCGATGACACGCTGGACGGCGGGGCCGACAATGACCGCGTGATCGGCGGCGATGGCAACGACCTCTTGGTCGACAGCGCGGGCAACGACACGCTTGAGGGCGGAAACGGCGATGACTTGCTGGACGGCCGCACCGGCAATGACCGCCTGATTGGCGGCAACGGCAACGATCGCTACTTTGTCGACAGCGCGCTCGATGTAGTGGTCGAGAGCACGGCGGCGGCGGCGACAGGCGGCACTGATGCGGTGGTGACTACGGCGGCCACCTTTACCCTCGGCGCCAATGTGGAGATCGGCGAGATCGCGACGGCGGGCGCCGCCAACCTGACCGGCAATGCCACGGCCAATATCCTCTTCGCCGGGGCGGGCGACAATGTGTTGAATGGTGGCGCCGGGATCGACACTGTGAGCTATGCCAATGCGGCTGGCGCGGTCACCGTCAATCTGGCGCTGACAACGGCCCAGGCCACGGGTGGTTCGGGGAACGATACCTTCCTGGCCATCGAGGATATGACCGGCTCCGATTTCGATGACAGCCTGACCGGCAATGCCGTGGCGAACTACATGCGCGGCGGGCTCGGGCGTGACACGATCGACGGCGGCGCGGGCAACGACACCCTGAGCGGCGGTCTTGGCAACGACAGCCTGGACGGCGGTCTGGGCGTGGATGTTGCCACCTATCTTGGTGCCGGCGCCGGTGTCACCGTCGATCTCAGCATCCTGACGCAACAGGTCACGGGCGGCTGGGGGGCCGATACGCTCGTCAACATCGAGAACCTGACCGGGTCGAATTTCGACGACGCCCTGACCGGCGATGCCGCCGCCAACTTCCTGCAGGGCCTTGTCGGCGACGACAGCCTCGTCGGCGGTGGCGGCAAGGATACGCTGAACGGCGGCGTTGGCAATGATACGCTTGATGGCGGTCTGGGCAATGACAGTCTGCTTGGCGGCGACGGCAACGACCGCTACTTAGTCGACAGCGCCACCGATGTTGTTGTGGAAACCACGGCGG
>DJUV01000225.1:0-3762 GCA_002440625.1 Rhodobacteraceae bacterium UBA6273
GTGATCTATCTCGACGGCAATTCGCTTGGGCCGATGCCCGTCGCAGCACGGGCGCGCGTCGATGCCTGCGTCAAGGACGAGTGGGGCGAGATGCTCATCACCGGCTGGAACAAGGCCGGCTGGATGGAGATGCCGGCCCGGCTTGGCGACCGCATCGGGCGGCTGATCGGTGCGGCGCCGGGAAGCGTCGTTCTCGGCGACACGCTGTCGATCAAGGTCTATCAGGCGCTGGCCTCCGCATTGGAACTCAGGCCCGGCCGCAAGGTGATCCTGTCGGATACCGGCAACTTCCCCTCGGACCTCTATATCGCCGACGGCCTGGTCCGCAGCCTCGGCGGCGGGCGGGAACTGCGCACCGTCGCGCCCGAAGCGGTCGAGGCCGCCATCGGCCCCGATCTCGCCGTCCTGATGCTGACCGAGGTCGACTACCGCACGGGCCGGAAGCACGACATGGCCCGGCTGATCGCCAAGGCCCATGCCGTGGGCGCGCTCGTGGTCTGGGACCTGGCACATTCCGCGGGCGCCATCGAGGTCGACCTCGCCGGGGCGGATACCGATTTCGCCGTCGGATGCAGCTACAAATACCTCAACTCCGGCCCCGGCGGCCCGGCCTTCATCTACATCGCGCCAAGGCTTCAGGCTCAGGTCCGGCCCGCGCTTTCCGGCTGGCTCGGCCATGAGGCGCCCTTCGCCTTCGATCTCGACTACCGGCCGGGGCAAGGGATCGAGCGGATGCGCGTCGGCACGCCGCCGGTGATCCAGATGGCCGCCCTCGACGCTTCGCTCGATATCTGGGACATGGTGACGATGGCCGATGTGCGGGCGCGGTCCATTGAACTGACCGAGGCTTTCATCAAAGCTGTCGAGGCCGCCTGCCCCGCCCTCACGCTTGCCTCGCCGCGCGACCCGGCCGCACGCGGCAGCCAGGTGAGTTTCCGGCACAAGGAAGGCTACGCCATCATGCAGGCGCTGATCGCGAAAGGCGTGATCGGCGATTTCCGCGCGCCCGACATCCTGCGCTTCGGCTTCACGCCGCTTTACACGACGATGGCGGATGTGACGGGCGCGGTGGCGATCCTGAAGGAGATCATGGGTGGCGCGCTCTGGGACCGGGAGGAGTATCGGCGTCGGGCGCGGGTGACGTGACAGGTTTCCGGGCCTTGCGGCCCGGACCAGCGGGGGTTTCACCCCCGCACCCCCAGGGTATTTAAGCAACGAAGAAGCAGGGAGAGCGGTATGGGAGAGCCTTATGACCCGTCGCGCGAAGGCGCGCAAATGTCCTTTGATGGCCGCATGTCCTATGGCGACTATCTTCGCATCGACGCCATCCTCAACGCACAGCACCCCCTGAGCGATGCGCATGACGAAATGCTCTTCATCATCCAGCACCAGACCTCGGAGCTTTGGATGAAACTCGCGCTGCATGAATTATCGGCTGCCCGCGCCGCCATTGCGGCCGACCGGCTGCAACCGGCGTTCAAGATGCTTGCCCGCGTCGCGCGGATCATGGAGCAGCTCAATTCCGCCTGGGATGTGCTGAGGACGATGACGCCCTCGGACTATACCCGCTTTCGCGACGACCTCGGGCAAAGCTCGGGCTTCCAGTCCTGGCAATACCGGCTGATCGAGTTTGCTGCCGGCAACCGCAACCATGCGATGCTGCGTCCGCACGAACATCGGCCTGACGTCCTCGGCCTCCTTCAGGCGGAACTGGCGCAGCCGTCGCTTTACGACGAAGCGCTCCGTGCTGCTGCACGGGCGGGGCTGCCGGTGCCTGCGGCGGTCTTGCGGCGAGATACCCGCGAACCGTGGCAAGCGAACGACGCGGTGCGCGAGATGTGGGCCATGGTCTACCGCGACCCCGAGGCGCATTGGCCGGTCTATGAACTGGCCGAGAAGCTCGTCGATTTCGAAGATTACTTCCGCCGCTGGCGCTTCAACCACGTCACCACGGTCGAGCGGGTCATCGGCTTCAAGCGCGGCACCGGCGGGACCGGGGGGGTCAGCTACCTCAAGCGGATGCTTGAAGTCGTGCTGTTCCCGGAGTTGTGGGAAGTCAGGACGGTGCTCTGAGATTCAGGCGCTGGCGCGGCGCGGCATGTCGTGGCCAGCCGCAAAGGCCTTCACCGCCGCGCCGAAAGCGGCGAAGAGCGGGCGGGAGACGGGATCGCTCGCGGCGTTCCATTCGGGGTGCCATTGCACCGAGAGAGTGAAGCCGGTAGCGCCGGCGATATACAGCGCTTCCGGTGTGCCGTCCGGCGCCCAGCCGTCGATCACGACGCGCTGGCCAGCCGTCTTGATGCCCTGACCGTGGAGCGTGTTGGTCATCACCTCAGTCGCACCCAACAAATGATGGAACGGCCCCTGATCGGAGAAGCGCACCGGATGGCGCAAGGCAAACTTCTCCTCGAGCGAACCATCGGGCGGCATCCGGTGGTTCATCCGCCCCGGCAGGTCGCGGATCTCGGGGTAAAGCGTGCCTCCCATGGCCACGTTCACCTCCTGAAAGCCGCGGCAGACGCCAAGGATGGGTTGGCCCCGGTCAACGCAGGCGCGAACCAGGGGCAAGGTGATCGCATCGCGGCAGCGGTCGAAGGCGCCATGGGCCTCGGTCGGCTCCTCACCGTATTCCTCGGGGTGGACGTTCGGGCGGCCGCCGGTCAGCAAGAACCCGTCGCAGGTTTCAAGAATCTCCTCGACCGTGACCAGCAAGGGATCGGCGGGAATGATGAGCGGCAGGCAACCCGCCACCTGGGCGATGGCCGTCGAGTTCATCGTGCCGCCGGTATGGGCGGGATACTGGTCATTCAGCAAGCTGTTGTTGCCAATGATGCCGACAACTGGTCGTCGCATTCGCTACCCCTGCCCCAACACCCCCGGGCAAGCGAAAGGTAACGCCGGGATGCGGCGGAAAAAAGACCCCTCGCGCGGGAAAAACGCGTTACCGGTCGGAAACCGTGCCGGATTTCAGCTCTGCCCGCCGCTTGTGCAGGATCGGCTCGGTATAGCCCGAAGGCTGAACGCGCCCGATGAACACCAGATCGCAGGCCGCCTGAAAGGCGAGGCTGTGGAAATCGGGCGCCATCGGCAGATAGGCCGGATCGCCCGCATTCTGCCGGTCGACCACGGCGGCCATCTTGCGGAGCGTATCGAGAACCTGATTTTCCGACACGACGCCATGGATGATCCAGTTCGCCAGCGCCTGACTTGAGATACGGCAGGTGGCGCGGTCCTCCATCAGCCCGACATCGTGGATATCGGGCACCTTGGAACAGCCGATGCCCTGATCGACCCAGCGCACGACATAGCCGAGAATGCCTTGGGCGTTGTTCTCGACCTCGGCGGCGATCTCGGCGGCGGACCAGTTGTGGCCGCCGGCGAGCGGGATCGTCAGAAGATCATCGAGCCGCCGGGGCCGTTTCATCGCCGCGATCTCGTGCTGGCGGGCAAAGACATCGACCTTGTGATAGTGGGTCGCGTGAAGTGTGGCGGCGGTGGGCGACGGCACCCAGGCGCAATTCGCCCCCGCCATCGGATGCGCGACCTTCTGGGCGAGCATATCCGCCATCCGGTCCGGCATCGCCCACATGCCCTTGCCGATCTGCGCGCGTCCCGAAAGACCGCAGGCAAGACCAATATCGACGTTCCTGTCCTCATAGGCCGAAATCCAGGCCTGCGCCTTCATCTCGCCCTTCCGGACCATCGGCCCGGCTTCCATCGAGGTGTGGATCTCATCCCCTGTGCGGTCGAGGAAGCCGGTGT
>DJUV01000225.1:3876-4425 GCA_002440625.1 Rhodobacteraceae bacterium UBA6273
GAGGAAGCCGGTGTTGATGAAGGCGACCCGGTGCTTCGCCGCGCGGATGCATTCCTTGAGGTTGACCGAGGTCCGCCGCTCCTCATCCATGATGCCGAGCTTCACGGTGTATTGCGGCAGGCCGAGAGCGGCCTCGACGCGGGTGAATATCTCATCGGCGAAGGCCACTTCCTCCGGCCCGTGCATCTTCGGCTTCACGACATAGACCGAACCGGCGGCGGAATTCCTCGGCCCTTCGGTCTTCTTCAGGTCGTGGCGCGCGATCAGCACCGTCACCATCGCATCCATGATCCCCTCGCCGACCTCGCGGCCCTCGGCGTCAAGGACGGCGGGCGTGGTCATCAGGTGGCCGACGTTCCTGACCAGCATCAGGGCGCGGCACTTCACGTCGAAGGGTTTTCCGTCCGGTGCGGTATAGGTGAAGTCGCCATATAGCTTGCGGGTGAAGGTCTCGCCGCCCTTCGTGACCTCTTCCGCCAGATCGCCCTTCATCAGGCCAAGCCAGTTGGAATAGGCCAGCACCTTGTCCTCGGCATCGACGGCGGCGAC
>DJUV01000167.1 GCA_002440625.1 Rhodobacteraceae bacterium UBA6273
CAAAGCGACCGGGCCGCGCCGTTCGTCGGGCTTACGCCGCGCCACTGGCGCGACGGTCCCTCCTCACCGCCCCCAGGCGGGCGCGATGGCGCCCACCTCGGGTCAGGCGCGGCCCTCTGTTGCATGTGGGGCAGGCCTCCTCCTACTCCGCAACAAACCCCGCCGCCTTGTGGCTCCCGTCGCAATAGGGCTTGTTCTGCGAATGGCCGCAGCGGCAGAGAAAGACCTGACGCACCTTGTTCACGGTACGGCCGGTGCCGCTCACGATCTCAAGGTTGCCGACGACCTTCAGGGGTCCGTTTGGCTGTGGCTGCAAATCCACCGGCCCGTTTCGCACCTCAAGCGCTGGCGTGTCCTTGGCCGCCGGCTCGCCCGTCGCGGTGAATCCGGCCGCCACATGCGCCCCATCGCAGAAGGGCTTGTTGGCGGAATGGCCGCAGCGGCAAAGCGTCGCGCGGACACTGTCATAGGGCTGCCCTCGCAAGAGAAGCTCCGCCTCGATCGCCAAAGGCCCATTCTCGCGCACGAAGACCATGTTGACGACCGGCGGCAGGTTGGAACTCGCCACCGGCTGGCCATCGGTCCGCTCCACCCGGATCGCGCCCGAGGGGCACATCTGGCCGATGCGGATCACCTCATCGGCGGGGGCGGCGTCGGGATGGATCCATTCGCCCTTGACGTTCGGCACGAAGACATCGGGATGGTGGAGGACGCAGTTCCTCGAATGGATGCAGCGCGATCCATCGAAATGGATGGTGACCTCGCGGCCTCTGACGGTTTCGGCCATGTCTTCCTCCTCATTGTCCTGTCGACCCACGCTCGCCCGGAGTACCCGCCAAGGTCAAGCGCGGCGATAAAGCGAAAGCATCGTGTAGTCCTTGCGCGGCCCCCGGACCGTCCATTCCGCCTGCCAGTCCGGCCAAGCGGCGAAATCGTAGCGCACGTCATAGTCGTCGGCGACGCAGAGGTGATGCGCGGCGGGCGCGGCGGGATCGAAGCTATGAAACGGCCGGCCATCGGCGAAATCGACGACGATCTGCCCGCCCGCCCCGCGCCAGAGATAGCTGCGTTCGGCGCTGAAGGCGGGGCCATCCCCAAGCCTCAGTTCGCCCGTCTCGCGGTAGATGAGGCCACCCCGCCCGTCCGGCGCAAAGACCGCCTCGCCGTCAAAGCGCCCCTCGGCCCGCGCCAGCCTGTCCTCGATCCGCCGCGCGACACCCCACCGCCCGGCGAAATCCGCCAGTTCCGGCCCCCAAGCCCCCTGATCTTTCCCCGAAGTCACCCGCACTCCCGCCGCCTTCTTGCCCTTCCGCCCCACGCAGTCTAGGACACGCCCGCGTCCCCCGAAAGCGAAAGGCCTGCCGATGATCCCCCGCTATTCCCGCCCGGAGATGGTTCAGATCTGGTCGCCCGAGACAAGGTTCCGCATCTGGTTCGAGATCGAGGCCCATGCCTGTGACGCCCAAGCCGCCCTTGGCGTCATCCCCAAGGCCAATGCCGAGGCGGTCTGGCGCGCAAAGGGCGTCGAATTCAACGTCGCCCGCATTGATGAGATCGAGGCGGTAACGAAGCATGACGTGATCGCTTTCCTGACGCATCTGGCCGAGATCATCGGCAATGACGAGGCGCGCTTCGTCCATCAGGGCATGACCTCGTCCGATGTTCTCGACACCACGCTCAACATCCAGCTTGTCCGCGCCGCCGACATCCTTCTGGCGGACCTTGACCGGGTGCTCGCCGCGCTGAAGAAGCGCGCGTTCGAGCATAAGGACACACTCAGGATCGGACGCAGCCACGGCATCCATGCCGAACCGACGACGATGGGCCTGACCTTCGCGCGCTTCTATGCCGAGATGGACCGCAACAAGGCCCGCATCTTGGCCGCGCGGGAAGAGGTGGCGACCGGCGCCATTTCCGGCGCCGTCGGCACCTTCGCCAACATCGATCCGGCGGTCGAGGCGCATGTCTGCGAAAAGCTGGGCCTCCGCCCCGAACCGATCTCCACCCAGGTGATCCCGCGCGACCGCCATGCGATGTTCTTCGCGACCTTGGGCGTCATCGCCTCCAGCATGGAAAACATCGCCATCGAGATCCGCCACATGCAGCGGACCGAGGTTCTGGAGGCCGAGGAGTTCTTCTCCCCCGGCCAGAAAGGCTCCTCGGCGATGCCGCACAAGCGCAATCCCGTGCTGACCGAAAACCTCACCGGCCTTGCCCGCCTTGTCCGCATGGCGGTGGTGCCGGCGCTTGAAAACGTGGCCCTCTGGCACGAACGCGATATCAGCCATTCCTCCGTCGAACGCGCCATCGGCCCGGATGCCACCATCACGCTCGACTTCGCGCTGAACCGGCTGGCCGGCGTCATCGAAAAGCTGGTGATCTACCCCGAGAACATGCTGGCGAACATGAACAAGTTCAAAGGCCTGGTGATGAGCCAGCGGGTCCTTCTGGCGCTGACCCAGGCCGGCGTCAGCCGCGAGGATTCCTATCGCCTCGTGCAAAGGAACGCGATGAAGGTCTGGGAGAAGGGCGCGGATTTCAAGACCGAACTCCTCGCCGACCCTGAAGTGACGGCCGCCCTTTCCCCCGCCGAAATCGAGGAAAAGTTCGACCTCGGCTATCATACCAAGCACGTCGACACGATCTTCGCGCGCGTCTTCGGCGCCTGAAGCGGCGCACACACGATTGCGTGAGGGGTATATCCGGGCTTGCCGCAGCGGCAGGCCCGCTGGCACACTTTCCGCCGGAAAGGAGCATGCCATGATGAAACACGCATTCGCTGCCCTGATCGCCCTCGCCGCTTCGGTCGCGCCGGGCTTTGCCTTCGGGGATTGTTCGGGTGGGGACAAGCACGCCTCGATGAGCTGCGCCGAGGGCACCTCCTGGGACGCGACGACCCGGACCTGCATCAAGCTCGACAGCTGAAATCCCGCGCCGGGTAAAGCGCCGTTAACCAGAGCCTGCGACCGTCGCATGAGAGCGGCGGAGGGAATCAATGACGGCCATCGCAAAGCCCGAAACCATGCGGCCCGACGTGGCCCGCGCCGCCCCGCGCGCCATGACCGGGCGCGAAAAGGCGGCGATCATCGTGCGGCTCCTCTTGACCGAAGGCGGCGGCCTGCCGCTGAAGGCGCTGCCGGATGACCTTCAGACTGCGTTGACCGAACAGATGGGCGCGATGCGCAGCGTGGATCGTGCCACCCTGCGCGCCGTGGTCGAAGAATTCGTGTCGCGGCTCGATTCGGTCGGGCTATCCTTTCCCGGCGGGCTGGAACGCGCGCTCGACCTTCTGGAAAGCCATATCTCCCCCACCGCCGCAACCCGCATCCGCAGCCAGCGCGCCTCGAATGCCAATGCCGACCCCTGGGAACGGATCGCTGCCTTTGGCACTGACCGTCTGCTCGCCGTCCTGAACGAGGAAAGCACCGAGATCGGCGCGGTCCTGCTGTCGAAGCTCGCGGTGGCACAAGCGGCGGAGCTCTTGGGCAAACTGCCCGGCGACCGCGCCCGCAGGCTCGCCTACGGGGTCGGCAAGACCGGCCATGTGCAGCCCGAAACCGTGCGCCAGATCGGCCTTTCGCTCGTCGGGCAGCTCAGCGCCGCGCCAGCCCGCGCCTTCGGTGGCGTGCCTGAGGAGAGGGTCGGCGCGATCCTCAACATCGCCCCGGCCCTCACCCGCGACGAGGTTCTGGCCGGCTTGAGCGAGGATGACGCGGAATTTGCCGACCGTGTCCGCCGCGCGATCTTCACCTTTGCGGACATCGCCCGCCGGATCGAGGGGCGCGATGTTCCGAAGATCACCCGCAAGGTCGATCAGGCGCAGCTTGTGACCGCCCTTGCCGCCGCGACCGGGGGCGACGATGCGGCCAGCGCCGAATTCGTCCTCGCCAGCCTGTCGCAGCGCATGGCGGCAACCTTGCGCGAAGAGATGGCGGCGCGCGGCGCGGTGAAGGTCAAGGATGCCGACGCCGCGCAGACCGCGATCATCGCCGCCATCCGTGAGCTGCAGGAGGCGGGCGAACTCGCGCTGAAAACCGAAGAGGAGGCAGAGGCGTGACGCGGTGGCATTCCCCGCCCGCCTTGCCAGCTTCCGCGCCCGCCTCTATGTCTTTCGCCGGAATGCACGGGGTCGGGAAAAGCCTCGCGCTGAAATGAAGACGGCATGGCCAGACCCGAGAACCTCAGTCCTTCGGCAAGCGACCGCATGGTCGACCGCGCTTTCCGCGCGCTTCTCTGGTGCGCGCTCCGCCTGCCATACCGGCTGCGCGTGCCGGTCGCGGGCTGGGTCATCTCGCGCCTCGTGGCACCGCTTGCCGGTTACTCCCGCCGGGTGCGCGAGAACCTCGCGCTCGTCTGCCCCGACCTCTCGAAGGCCGAGGTGCGCCGCCTCGTCCGCGCCGTGCCCGACAATGTCGGCCGCACCACGATCGAACTTTACTCCGGCAAGGATTTCGTCGACCGCATCCGCGACCTGCCCCTCACCGGTCCGGGCGCAGCCGCGCTTGAGGCCGCCCATGCCGCGGGCCGACCCGTCATCCTCGCCACCGGCCATTTCGGCAATTACGACGTGGCGCGCGGGGCCCTCGTCGCGCGCGGCTACAGCGTCGGCGGCCTTTACAAGCCGATGGCGAACCCGCTTTTCAACGAGCACTACGTCGCGGCCATATCGAAAATCGGCAAGCCCCTCTTCCCGCGCGGGCCGCGCGGCCTTTCCGACATGGTGCGGTTCCTGAAATCCGGCGGCATGCTCGGCATCGTCATGGACCAGCGCATGATCCGCGGTATCCCGGCGACCTTCTTCGGCATCCGCGCCCTGACGGCGACCTCTGCCGCCGACCTGGCGCTGAAATACGGGGCCGACCTCATCCCGATCTACGGCATCCGCCGCCCGGATGGGCTCAACTTCGACATCCATGTTGAAAACCCGATCCCGCATAGCAATGCCGCCACCATGACCCAGGCCGTCAACGACAACCTCGAAGCACTCGTGCGCCAGCACATGGAACAGTGGTTCTGGATTCACCGCCGCTGGAAGTGATCCCGCACCGGGCGGCGAAGATTGTCATTGTGGCTGCCGGCGTTTTGTGAAGGTTTTATGACAGTTTTGTAACAGCCCGCGACTCGGGCCATCGGAGCCACCTTGAGCAGTTCCTCCCCCCTCCTCTTTCTCCTCCACATTGCCGGCGCCGCCGCCCTTCTGATCTGGTCGGTCCGGCTGGTGCGCACGGGGGTGGAGCGGGCCTGGTCCGTGCAGCTGCGCCGCTGGCTGAGGAAGGGCGAGCGCAACCGTCTCCTCGCGGCCCTGATGGGCATGGGGGCGGCCCTTGCTCTGCAAAGCGCCACCGCCGTCGCCATGCTCACCACCGGCTTCATCGCGGCGGGCACCCTCAGCGCGGCCGCCGGCCTCGCCATCCTCCTTGGCTCCGATGTGGGCTCGGCGCTGGTGGCGCAGGTGCTCCTGTCGCAGGGCGACTGGGTGGTGCCGCTCCTCCTTGTCGTCGGGGTCGGGCTCTTCCTCCGCGCAAGGCGGCGCGACTTCCGCATGGCGGGGCGGGTGCTGATCGGGCTGGCGCTGATCTTCGTCTCACTGTCCCTCATCCGCGACGCGACCGAACCCCTGCGCGACAGCCCCGCCATCGGCGCGGCAATGCGCTACCTCGGCGGCGATCTTGTCACCGCCTTCGCCATCGGCGCGCTTCTGGCATGGCTCGTCCATTCCTCGGTCGCCGCCGTCCTCCTCTTCGTCACCTTCGCCGCGCAATCCATGCTGCCGGTGCCGGCGGCGGCAGCGATGGTGCTGGGCGCCAATCTCGGCGGCTCCATCATCGCCTATGTGCTGACCCTCGGCGCCGATCTTGCCGCCCGCCGCGTGGTCATCGCCAACCTGACACTCCGCGGCGGCGGCGCGGTCGTCGCCCTCCTCCTTCTCCAGCGCTTCGGCGCCTACCTCGACACGCTTGGCGCGACACCGGCGCGGCAGGTAATCAACCTCCACCTCGCCTTCAACCTCGCGGTGCTGGCCCTCGGCCTGCCGCTCACCAGCCTCGTCCTCGGCATCGTCGACAGGCTGGTCGCCCCCCCGGCCCGACCGGCAACGCTCGACCGGATCAGTGCACTTGACCCCGCCTCGCTCGCCGATCCGAACCGGGCGCTCAGCTGCGCCACGCGCGAGATCCTGCAGATGGGCGAAGGGGTGGAAACGATGCTGCGCTCGGTGATCCGGCTCTACGGCCAGTGGGACGACACCGCCGCCGATGCGATCCGCGCCAAGGAAAAGGACATCGACGCCCTCCACATCAGCATCAAGCTCTACCTCGCGGGCCTGAGACGCGCCAGCAAGGACGAAGAGGTCGACGCCCGCGCCCTGGAACTCGCCGACATGGCGGTCAACCTCGAAGGCGCCGGCAATGTCATCTCCGACACCATGCTCGGCCTTGCCAAAAGGCTCGATCAGGGCGGCGTCGCCTTCTCCCCGACCGGCAACACGGAGATCCGCGATTTCCACGACCGCGTGCTGTCGAACGCGCAGGCCGCCCTCAATGTCCTGATGACCTCAAGCCCCGACGCAGCGCGGGCGCTGGTCGAGGAAAAGGACCTCGTGCGCGATCTCGAACAACACCTGCAAAGATCGCATCTTGAGCGTCTCCAGCAAGGCCTCAGCGAAAGCATCGACACCTCGAACCTGCATCAGGAAACCCTTCGGGCGCTGAAACAGGTAAACTCGGCCTTCACCATGATCGCCTACCCGATCCTGTCGGAAACCGGCGATCTCCTCTCCAGCCGCCTCTCGCGCCCGAAACCCTGACTCACTTTCTGCCCTGAAATACTCCCGCCGGAGGCGCGCTCGAGGGGCAGGCCCTTGGGCCTGACCCGAGATATCGCTTGCGCCCGGAACGGGCGCTCCGCTCAGATCAGCCCCTGATCCGCAGTCCCTCGGGGTCAAGGAAGGGCCGAAGCCCGATCCGCGCCGGAAACACCTCGCTCGCCACGACAAGCTCATAGCGGCCCGAGAGCAGGAAATCCTCCGTCACCCCGCCCTCATGCCGCACATAGCCGTAGCCAATGCTCTGCCGAAGGCTATAGCCATATCCGCCCGAGGTCAGGTAACCGACCGCCTCGCCGTCGCGCAGGATCGTCTCGCGCCCGACAAGCACCACATCAGGGTCGTCGAGCGTGAAGCCCGCGAAGCGTTTCACCAAAGCCGCGCTCGAAGCCGCCTCAAGTGCGGCGCGCCCGATGAAGTCGCGCCCCGTTTTCATCTTCACCGCCCAGCCGAGCCCCGCCTCGAACGGCGTGTCATTGGGCGTGATGTCCGAGGACCAGGCGCGATAGCCCTTCTCCAGCCGCAAGGATTCCAGCGCACGGTAGCCGATGGGCCTGATGCCCACCTCCGCCCCCGCCGCCATCAGCGCGTCAAAGACCGCTCCGGTGGCGGAAAGCGGCACATGCAGCTCCCAGCCAAGCTCGCCGACATAGGTCACGCGCAAGGCCCGGACCGTCGCCCCGGCGATGCCGATCTCGCGGACATGGCCGAAGGGGAAGCCTTCGTTCGACACATCGGCACCCGTGACCCGCGCCAGCACCTCCCGCGCCTTCGGCCCCATCAGCGACAGGGTGCCCCAGTCCTCCGTGATGTCCCGGACCCCCACATCCCCCTTCGGCAGATGCTCCGCGATCCAGGCCAAGTCATGGGTACGAAAGCCGGTGCCAGTGACGATGTAGAAGCGGTCCTCCCCCTGCTTATCCGGGGCCAGCCGCGCCACCGTCAGGTCGCATTCGATACCACCGCGGGAATTGAGAAGCTGGGTATAGGTCAGCCGCCCCGGCGCTTTGGTCACATCCCCCGCGCAGACATAGTCCAGCGCCGCCGCCGCATCCCTGCCCGTCACCTCGTATTTCGCGAAAGACGACTGGTCGAAGATACCCACCGCCTCGCGCACATGCCGGTGTTCCTCGCCGACCGCGGCGAACCAGTTCTGCCGGCCCATGGAATAGACATCGCGGGGCTCCATTCCCTCGGGCGCAAACCAGTTCGGCCGCTCCCAGCCGAGCTTCGATCCAAAGACCGCGCGATGAGCCTTCAGCCGGTCATAAAGCGGCGAGACGATGCGGGGCCGCCCGCTTTCGTATTCCTCATGCGGAAAGCCCACGGTGTAGTGCTTGCCGTAGGCCTCCGAGGTCCGGTCGCGGACCCAATCCCGGTCCCGGTGCATCCCGGCAAACCGCCTGATGTCCACCGCCCAGAGGTCCAGCGGCGCCTCGCCACGCACCGCCCAGTCGGCCAGCACCCAGCCCGCGCCGCCGCCCGACGCGATACCGAAAGCGTTGAACCCGGCGCCGACATACATGTTGGCGCATTCCGGCGCCGAGCCGAGGATGAAGTTCCCGTCCGGCGTGAAGCTTTCCGGCCCGTTGATCATCTGCTTGACGCCCACGCTCTCCAGCGCCGGCACCCGGGCGATCGCCTGCTCCATATGCTGTTCGAAATGGTCGAAATCGTCGTCGAAAAGCCGGAACTCCCAGTCATCGGGCACATCGCCGGTTGTCCAGGGCTGCGGGTTCGGCTCATAGCCGCCCATCACCAACCCGCCGACCTCTTCCTTGAAATAGGTGCGCCGGTCGGGGTCGCGGATCGTCGGCGCATCCGTGGCCAGCCCTTCGATCCTTTCGGTGACGATATACTGGTGCTTGACGGGCTGTAAGGGCACGTTGATCCCGGCCATCGCCCCCACCTGCCGCGCCCATTGTCCGCCGCAATTTACCACCGTCTCGCAGGCGATCTCGCCTTGGGTGGTCTTCACCGAGGTGATGCGCCCTCCCGCCATGCCGAACCCGGTGACCCGCACGCCCTCGTAGATCTTCGCGCCGTGCATCCTCGCCCCCTTGGCAAGGCTCTGCGCGATGTCGGAAGGAGAGGCCTGCCCATCGGTCGGCAGCCAGCTTGCGCCGACAAGGTCGCCAACCTCCATTAAGGGCCACATCCGCTTCACCTCTGCGGGCGAGATCAGATGCATCTCCATCCCGAAACTCCGCGCCGTGGTGGCAAGCCGCCGGTATTCGGTCCAGCGGTCCTCATTGGTCGCGAGCCTGAGGCAGCCCGTCATCTTCCAGCCAGTCTCAAGCCCCGTCTCGGCGGCGAGGCCCTTGTAGAGATCGACCGAGTATTTCAACACCTTGGTGATCGAGGCCGAGGAGCGAAGCTGCCCGACCAGCCCCGCCGCGTGCCAGGTGGAGCCGGAGGTCAGCCGGCCCTGCTCCAGCAGCACCACCTCGGCCTTGTGGTCGCGGGCGAGGTGATAGGCGGTCGAACAGCCGATGATGCCGCCGCCGATGACGACGATCCGGGCGTGGGTGGGCAGGGTCATGTGATCTTTCCGTGAGTTGACTGGTAGCTGTCGAGCGCGGCGTCGAGCCGGCCGAGATAGTCCTGCGCATGGGCATCGTAATCGGCGCCGGGCGCGGCAAGGAAAATCTCCGACACCATCGCCCACATCGCCTCGCGCGCAAGGCTCGCGCATTGCATCGCATCGAAAGCCCGGAGCGTGGCCGGATCAGGCCTCTCGCCGAAATAGGCGGCCAGCAAGACCCCGGCCTCCTCCGCCGCCATTCCGGCATTCGATGCCACGCCTGCAAGGTCGAACATCGCCGTGCCAAACCCGGCATATTCGTAATCGATCAGCCAGAGCCGCCCCGCCCCGTCCTCAAGAAAATTCGCCGGCAGAAGGTCGTGATGGCCATAGACGATGGGCAAGGGCACCTGCGCCGCCTCCATCGCATCGGCCACCGTGATCAGCGCGGGAAGCTCTACGGCGAACCGGCTCCTGGCGCCGCGAAGTGTCCGCGCATAGTCGCGGATCACGTGAAAGACCCAGAAGATCGCCCCCGGCCCCGAAACCTCGCGTGGCATCGCCGCATGGAAGGCGCGCAGGTAACCCCCGACCCGCGCCGGATCGGCCCGCACCTCTGCCTCGCCCCAGGTCCGCGCCCCGAGGAAGGCCGAAACCATCACCCCCGGTGCCGCAAACTCAACCTCCGGCGCAAAGCCGGCCCGATGCGCCGCCCGCGCCGCCATGACCTCGTTGGCGCGGCTTACGTGATGAAAGGGAAAATCCTCGCCAAAACGCACCACATGCGCCCCCGCCGCGTCCGTCACCTTCCAGCTTTCGTTGGAAAGCCCGCCCCTCAAGGGCTCCGCCGCGATCTCGCCCCGCCAGCAGGGCAAGTCCCGGATACGCTCAACGCCCATCTTTCCCCCCGACCCGACGCCAGCCCAAGTAGGGACGAGCCCGCCCTGTTCGTCAATCACCGACCTCGCTGCCGCTTCTTCGTTGCGAAAATACCCCCGCCGGAGGCACCCGAGGCCCGGCGGCATAAGCCGCAGGGCCGAGGCAGGAACATCGGCGCCGCAAGGCGCCTCCGAATGCTGCACTGCAGTATGAAATTTTCTGCAAGACAAAAATTTTTTTACTGACTAGGCTCCCGGCATTGAAAGGGATTCGTCCGCCGTGAGCCAGCCCCAGCCGAAGATCACGCCGACGCTCGGCCCGCTGATCCGGGCCCGCCGCCGGCAGAAGTCGATCACGCTGCAGGATCTCAGCGACCGCTCCGGCGTCTCCGTCGGCTACCTTTCCCAGCTTGAACGCGACAATGCGACGCCGACGCTCGGCACGCTGGCGCAGATCGCCAAGGCGCTTGGCGTCGGCGTCGACTACTTCATCGCCACGCCGCGCCCGGCAGACGCCCTTACCGTCGCCGACCGCCGGATGCGCTTCTCGATTGACGGTTCTTCCGTCGTCTACGAACGCATCGGGGCGGAGTTTGCCGGCAGCGAGATGTCCTCCTTCATCATCCACGTCCCGGCGGGCTACCGCTCCGAGACGATGAGCCATGCCGGCGAGGAGATTGTCTATGTCCTCGAAGGCAGCGTCGTGCAGCTTCTCGAAGGCGAGGAGTTCCGCATGAACCCCGGCGACAGCCTGCATTACCGCGGCAACCGGCCGCATGGCTGGTACAATGACAGCGGCGCACCCGCGAAGCTTCTCTGGACCGGTACGCTTGAGCTTTTTCACGGACTCAGCGGCCCCGCCGGCTTGAAGGAGGCGGACGCAAACCAGCAACGATGACCTTGCGGCAGGTCCGGACCGGAAAACCGGTTTTCGGCTTGCAGGAAGAAAAAGGGACGCCTTAAGTCTCTCCTATTGGGCTAAAATTACGCAACACCCAGTCTACGCGGAAAGTTGTCCGCCAACACGGAGGAAGAAGATGAACCTCAGAACCACCCTCGCCACCGGCCTCGTGCTGACCGCCCTTCTCGGCGGCGCGGCTTCGGCCAAGACGCTGGTCTATTGCTCGGAAGGCTCGCCCGAGGG
>DJUV01000168.1 GCA_002440625.1 Rhodobacteraceae bacterium UBA6273
CGCCTGAGATCGTTATCCCTTCGGCGCCCCGGATCAAGTCCAAGGTCTCTCCAGAGTTCCGTCGTCAGCACGGTCCTTGCGCCTGAGAGTTTACCGGGGCGGTTGCTCCTTCGGCACCGGCCTCGGGCCAAAGCCCAGCCGGATTCTCCCGTATCTGACATCCTGAGCGATAGCCTGAAACCTTCGGGCGGCGCAAGGGGGCATACGACGGCATACGACGCATCGGCGGCGGTTTGCGACGGGTCTTGCACCCGTCCCCCGCGCGGGACAGAACTGGCGCATGGCCCCCGCCCTGCACCCCGCGTTCTTCGGCTATGGTTCGCTCGTCAACCGGGCGACGCATGACCACGGGCTTGGCGAACCGGCGCGGCTGTCCGGCTGGCGGCGGGTCTGGCACCACACAAGGCTGCGCGATACGCCGTTCCTGTCGGTGGAGCCGGCAGAGGCCGAAATCGACGGGCTGATTGCCGCCGTCCTCGGCGACGACTGGCAGAAGCTCGACCTTCGGGAGACGGGCTATTGCCGCCATCCGGTAACGGCGGAACGCCTCTCGGCCGCGCCCCAGTGGGCCGGCCGGATCGAGATCTATGCCGTCGAGGAACGCCATATCCTGCCGCCGACCGGTCAGCCGATCCTCCTCAGCTATCTCGATACCGTCGTGCAGGGTTTCTTGCGCGAATTCGGGGCGGCAGGCGTCGAAGGCTTCTTCGTCACCACCACCGGCTGGTCAGCCCTTCTCGACGACCGGGACGCGCCGCGCTATCCAAGGTCGCAGAAAACCACCGCCGCCGAGCGCCGCATGGTCGATGACCAGACGCATGCGCTTGGTCTTTCGCGAACCAAAGCCTGAACCCCGGAGCCCTTTATGAGAACCGATTTCGACCAGGAACTTGAGGATCGCCTTCTGCGCTACACCGCCATCGACAGTCAGAGCGATGAGGAATCCCCAACGCAACCCAGCACGGCGATCCAGCTCGACATGCAGCGCCTGCTGGTCGAGGAACTGACCGCGATTGGTGCGGCGGATGTGCGGCTGACCGACTATGGCGCGGTGCTGGCGACGATCCCGGCAACGACAGATGCCAAGGCGCCGGTCATCGGCTTTCTCGCCCATGTCGATACCGCGCCGCAGTTCAACGCCACCGGCGTGAAGCCCCGAGTCCTCAAGAACTACAACGGCGGCGCCATCACCTACCCGGATGCGCCCGGGCTGACGCTGACGCCGGAAGGCTCGCCCTATCTCGCCACCAAGGCCGGGCATGACATCATCACCGCAAGCGGCACCACGCTCCTCGGCGCCGATGACAAGGCCGGGGTTTCGGTCATCATGACCGCCGCCCGGCATCTCCTCGCCAATCCGCATATCCCGCACGGGGCCATCCGTATCGCCTTCACCCCCGACGAAGAAGTCGGGCGCGGCGTCGACAAGCGCCTGCCTGCCGATCTTGGTGCCAGCTTCGCCTATACGTTCGACGGCGGTGAAGTCGGTGAGATCGAATACGAAAGCTTTTCCGCCGATGGCGCGACCGTCACCATCACCGGCGTCTCGATCCATCCCGGCATGGCGAAGGGCAAGCTCGTCAACGCGCTCCACCTCGCGGCGAAGATCGTCCAGACCCTGCCGCAGGCAACGATGACGCCGGAGACGACCAAGGGAACTGAGGGCTTCCTGCATGTCACCGACCTGAAAGGCAGCGCCGCTGAAGCCGTGATAAAGCTCATCCTCCGCGACTTCGAACTGGAGGGACTGGCGGCCAAGGGCGAGCTTCTGCAACAGGTCTGTGCAGCCGTTCAGGCGGGCGAACCCCGCGCCGAGATCACCTGCGAGATCAAGCCGCAGTACCGCAACATGCGCTACTGGCTGGAGAAGGACATGACCCCGGTGGACCTCGCCCGCGCCGCCTGCCGCGACATCGGGATCGAGCCGGTCTCCGTCCCGATCCGGGGCGGCACCGATGGCTCAAGGCTGACAGAGATGGGGGTGCCCTGCCCCAATATCTTCACCGGCATGCAGAACATCCACGGGCCGCTGGAGTGGATCAGCGTGCAGGACATGGGCGCTGCGGTGAAGATGGCGCTTGGCATCGCGGAACGGGCGGCGCGGTAGGATGGGCAATATTGCCCATCCTACGAGGCGGTCAACGTCAGTCAGTAAACAGGCTATTGGTCGGATTACGATATCGTTCGCGCGCCTTGTCGACGCCTTCCAGATGAGGAATCCGTTTTGGCGACAAAACCGTCACAGAACCGCGCTGCGCATTCTGGATGCAAAAGGCGAAGTGATTGCAGTTGTCGTCCGGCAACTTCACGATGCTCACCATACCTGACAAATTATAGTCGAAGGGGCGCTGGCTGATCGCGCCTTTCACGCGGTCGAGTAACAATTCGATGTTGTCCCGCAGCATCGCATCCGGATCTCCGAGAAGTCTGTCTATGCCTTCTTCGATGATGAAATCTTCGAGAGGCATCCGGCGATAGGCCGCAAGATGCCTTGCGTCGACTTCGTATGCATGAGTGAAAATCCAATACCTCATGGATTGTTGTCCTTGCTCACAGCCTGGCAACCATCAAATTGATGGTGCAACTAGGCTAGTTGATTTGATGAGCTGGAGCTAAATCTAGCGGTATCCAGAACTCAGCCCTACCATAGGGCAATTCTGAGTTCAACCCGTGTGTTATCGAGACTTCGAACCCAAAGACAGGCAAGCGTCACAAGTTCATTGAAAGGCGAGTGGTTTCGCGCACCGATTCATGAAGTTGGCAGGGACACGAGCTCTCATGGTGCACCCTCGTCAATTGCCGTCCACGTCATCCCCGCGCGCGGACCTTCTGCAAAAGCGGCATCAACTCCGCCATCTCCGGCCCCGAAGCCTCGCCGGTGACGGCAAGCCGCAGCGGCATGAAAAGGCCCTTGCCCTTGCGCCCGGTCTTTTCCTTCACCGCCGCCGTCCAGTCCGCCCAGGTCGTGTCGGAATAAGGCGGCGGCGGCAGAAGCGTCATCGCCTCCCGAACGAACTCCGCATCCTCGGGCGCAATCACCGGCTCGGCCCCGTCGCGGGCCAGCACCCACCAATGCGACAGGTCGTCGAGCTTGGTGATGTTCTGCGAGGCGACGCGCCAGAAGCGTTCGGCCATGTCGGCGGGAACGCCCAGCGCGGCGATCCGGTCCTTCACGGCAGCGAAGGGCAGCGCGTGGTTGCGGGCGCGGGTCAAGGGCCAGAGGTCGTCCGCATCGAATTTCGTCGGCGCGGCGCCGAACTGCGACAGTTCGAACCCGTCGGCGATCTCGTCGAGCGACATCTTCAACTCTACCGGCTGCGAGGAGCCGAGCCGGGCCATCAGGCTCAGGAGCGCCTCTTTCGCCACGCCCTCGGCCCGAAGATCGCGGAGCGACAGCGTGCCAAGCCGCTTCGACAGCCCCTCGCCCTGCGCGCCGGTCAGAAGCGAATGGTGGGCGAAAGACGGCGGCGTGCCGCCCATCGCCTTCATGATCTGGATCTGCGTCGCGGTATTGGTCACATGATCCGCGCCGCGCACGATATGAGTGATGCCCATGTCCACGTCATCGACCGAGGAGGCGAAGGTATAAAGCACCTGCCCGTCATGGCGGATCAGCACCGGGTCCGAGACCGAGGCCGTGTCGATGGACACATGACCGAGGATGCCGTCATTCCATTCCGTCCGCTTCTGGTCGAGCTTGAAGCGCCAGTAGCCCTCGCGCTCTGCCCGGAGCCTTGCCATTTCCTCGGCCGAAAGCGCGAGCCCTGCGCGGTCATAGACCGGCGGCTTGCCCATATTGAGAAGCTTCTTGCGCTTCAGGTCCAGCTCGGTCGGCGTTTCGAACACCTCGTAAAGGTCGCCCGTCCCCCGCAGCTCATCCGCCACCGTGCGGTAGCGGTCGAGCCGGTCCGACTGCCGTTCGAACCTGTCCCAGGTCAGGCCCAGCCATTCGAGGTCGGCCTTGATGCCGTCCGCATACTCCTGCTTTGACCGTTCCTGATCGGTATCGTCCATGCGCAGGATGAAGGTGCCGCCGGTCTTGCGGGCGATCAGGTAGTTCATCAGCGCGGTGCGCAGGTTGCCCACATGGATGTATCCGGTGGGCGACGGGGCGAAACGGGTCACGGTCATGGCGGGTCTCCTTAACGCCCCCCTCTTTCACAGGTGGGTGTTTTTGTCCATATGATGGGCCGGAACCAAGGATAGAACGCATGAACGACTGGCTGGGGCGCGCCGCGCCCGATCTTGAGACCATTGAGCAGATGGCGCTCGCCACCATCGGGGAACTTCCGCCCCAGTTCGCCGAGCCGGCACGGTCGATCATCCTGCGCGTCGAGGATTTCGCCCCCGATGACGTGCTGGACGAGATGAGCATCGAAAGCCCCTTCGACCTGACCGGGCTATATGACGGCATCCCGATGACCGAAAAGTCCGTGATGGATGTCGTGGACCGGCCCGACGTGATCTGGCTTTTCCGCCGGCCGATCCTTGACGAATGGGCCGAACGCGGCGACGTGAGCCTTGGCCAGCTGGTGGCGCATGTAATGGTGCATGAGCTGGCCCACCATTTCGGCTGGTCCGACGAGGAAATCGCCGAGATCGACCGCTGGTGGGAGTGAGGGGCTATGAAGTGAGGGGCTAAGATCAGTCGGGAAGCACCGCCCAGCGCCGCGCCAGATCCTCAAGCCCGGCGCGGATCAGGCGGATCAGCACAGCCTCATCCACATCGGAAAGGTGCTTGAGATAAAGGCAGGCCGAGCCGAGTTTGTGCGGGCCGAGGTCGGCGAGGATCGCCGAGAAATCGGCATAGCCGGGCATGATATAGACTGTCATCGCGCCCTTGCGCGGCGAAAAGCCTGTGGCAAGCGATGTGCCCTCGCGCCCGCTTTCGTAGCGGTAGTCGTATCTTCCATAGCCGACCATGCCCGGCCCCCACATCCGGGGCAGAAAGCCGGTCGCCTCGCGGAAGATCGCGTCAAGCCTGACCCCCTCCGCCCGACGCGCGGGCGGCTCGACCGCGGCCAGAAACTCCGCCACGGGCAGAGGTGTGGGCATGGTCAGGTTGGCCATGCCCGAGTTTGCACCCCCGCGGCACTACCGTCCAGAGGGGTCAGGCCATGATCTTTTTCGTGAACTCCACCAGCCGCTTGGCCTGATGGGCGACGGCGGCCTTGCCCTTGTCGTCGAAGGACCCGGCATTGGCGGAATAGCCATAGGGATTGCCGCCAGCCTCGAAGATCGACTGGTCGGTATAGCCCGGCGGCACCAGCACCGCGCCCCAGTGCATCGCGGTAGTGTAAAGCGACAGGATCGTCGCCTCCTGCCCGCCGTGGGCGTTCTGGGCGCTTGTGGTCGCGGTGAAGGTCTTGTTGGCGAGGCCGCCCTTCATCCAGAGGGGGCCCAGCGTGTCGATGAAGGCGCGCATCTGGCTGGCCACCACGCCGTAGCGCGTCGGGCCGGAGAAGAAGTAGCCATCGGCCCATTCCATGTCATCGGGCGTGACAACCGGGATGTCGGCGGTCTTGTCGGCCTGTGCCTTCCAGGCGTCCTGGCCGTTGACCACGGCTTCGGGCGCGGTCTCGCGCACCTTCAGAAGCCGCACCTCGGCGCCGGCCTCTTCGGCTGCTTTCGCAGCAGTCCGGGCGACGGCGTAGTTGGTTCCATAGGTGGAATAGTAGACGACGGCGATCTTCGGCTTGGCCATGGCAATCTCCCTGAGGCATGTCCGCGGAGACTAACGCGGAACCTGCCTTCCGGGTCCGTGCGAGTTCGAACGGAGCCTGTTCGGCCGCGCACAGAGCACGGCAAATCGGTCGAAGACACGATATACGATTAAATATCAGTGCATTACGACGCAATGCGAATGCGATACCTCAGCTTTGGTCGCGCCAGCGGTTGACGATCGGATAGCGCCGGTCGAGCCAGAAGGCCATCGTGGTCAGCCTCGTGCCGGGCGCGGCCTGGAAGCGCTTGTGCTCCGAGATGAAGACGAGGTGTTCCACCTTCTTCACCGTTGCGCGGTCAAAGCCCGCCGCCACGATCTCGGCCACCGATTGTTCGCCCTCGATCAGCCGTTCAAGGATAGCGTCCAGCACCTCGTAGGGCGGCAGGCTGTCCTCGTCCTTCTGGTTGGCGCGCAGTTCCGCCGTCGGCGGCTTGTCGATGACGCGGGGCGGGATCACCTCGCCCGCCGGCCCCATCATCCAGTTGCGGTGATTGCGGTTGCGCCAGCGGCAGGTCTCGAACACGCGGGTCTTGTAGAGGTCTTTCAGCGGGTTATACCCCCCCGCCATGTCGCCGTAGATCGTGCAGTAGCCGACCGCGACCTCGGACTTGTTGCCGGTGGTCAGGAGCATGCCGCCGAACTTGTTCGATATCGCCATCAGGATCAGTCCGCGCATCCGCGACTGGATGTTCTCCTCGGCGATACCAGGCTTGGTGCCTGCAAAGAGCGGCGCCAAGGCGGCCTCGACCGCATCGCGCGGCCCTTCGATCGGCACGGTGTCATAGGGGCAGCCGAGCGCCTTCGCCACCGCCTCGGCATCCTCAAGCGAATGGGCGGAGGTATATTCCGACGGCATCATCACGCAGCGGACATTGGCGGCGCCAATCGCATCCGCCGCGATGGCGGCCACCAGCGCGGAATCGATGCCGCCGGAGAGGCCGAGAAGAACCTTGGTGAAGCCGCTTTTCCGCAGGTAGTCGCGGAGCGAAAGCACCATGGCGTGATAATCCTGCTCCCAGTCGTCAGGCTGCGGCGCCATCTCGCCGGGCAGGAAGCGCCAGCCTTCCTCTCCGCGCTCCATGTCGAGATGGGTGATTGCCTCGACCATCGGCGGCAGCTGCATCATCAGCTTGCCACCGGGGTTCAGCGCGAAGCTCGCGCCGTCGAAGACCTGATCGTCCTGCCCGCCCACGGTGTTGAGGTAGATGAGCGGCAACCCGGTCTCGACCACCCGCGCGACCATGTGCTGCATCCGAAGGTCAATCTTTCGCCGCCGGTAGGGCGAGCCGTTCGGCACGAAAAGGATCTCAGCCCCGGTCTCGCCCAACGTTTCGGCCACGTCCTCGTGCCAGGCATCCTCGCAGACCGGGGTGCCAAGGCGCAGGGGGCCGATCCGGTAGGGGCCGGAGATAGGACCCGCGTCGAAGATGCGCACCTCGTCGAAGACATCCTCGTTCGGCAGGTGATGCTTCAGCATCGTCGCCTCGATCCGGCCATCCTTCAGGATGAAATAGGCGTTGAAGAGCTTGTCACCCCCCGCCCACGGCCCGCCGATGCCCAAGGCCGGGCCGTCCTTGATCTCCACCGCCAGCGCCTCGACCGCGCGCATGGCGTCGTGGTGGAAGGCCGGGCGGCGCACCAGGTCCTGGGTCTGGTAGCCGGTCACGAACATTTCAGGCAGCGCCACCATGTCGGCCCCGGCGGCGCGCCCCTCTTCCCAGGCGGCGCGGGCCTTGGCGATATTCTCGGCAATCGCGCCCACGGTGGGGTTAAGCTGCGCCAGTGTCAGGCGGAATTTGTCGGCCATCGGGGTCTCCCGGCATTGTCTTTGCGCCAGTCTTAGCAGAGATGAAGGGAGGCGAAAGCCCGCGCGGCCCCTTGCCGCCGCTACGGCGAGTGTCTTGTCAGCACAAGGCGCGACCTTTAGGTTTTCCATGGGTGTGCGGCGTCGGGCCTCCGGCCCGCAGCACGACAACGAAGAAAAGGCGGGCGGGTATGGTGCGGTATGGCGGCAAGTCCCTTAGGGCAATGATCGCGGCGGCGATGATCCTGCCGGCCTTTGGCACCTTTGCGCAGGATGTCGTCACCAAGGAGTATGACGACGGCGGCATCTACGAAGGCACCTTCAAGGACGGCAAGCAGCACGGACAGGGCAAGTACACGCTCCCCAACGGCTATGAATATTCCGGCGACTGGGTCGAGGGCGAGATTCTCGGCCAGGGCACGGCGCGCTACCCGAACGGCTCGGTCTATGTCGGCGCTTTCGTCAAGGGCAAGCCCGAGGGCAAGGGCAAGATCACATTCGCCGATGGCGGCACCTATGAAGGCGACTGGGTCAATGGCGAAATCGAAGGTCAGGGCGCCGCGAACTACGCGAACGGCGTGACCTATACCGGCGGCTTCACCAAGGCCCTGCACAACGGCAAGGGCAAGATGGTCAGCCCCGGCGGCTACACCTACGAAGGCGACTGGGTGATGGGTGTCAAGGAGGGCAAGGGCAAGATCACCTACCCGGACGGCGCGGTCTATGATGGCGCCATGCTGCGCGGCCAGCGTGCCGGGATGGGCAAGCTGACGCTTTCCGACGGGCTCGTCTATGACGGCGCCTGGGTCGATGGCCAGATGAACGGCAAGGGCAAGCTCACCCAGCCGAACAAGGACGTCTATGAGGGCGACTTTGCCGGCGGCAAGCGTCAGGGTCAGGGCAAGGTCACCTATGCCAATGGCGACATCTACGAAGGCGCCTTCGCCGCCGACAAGCGGCAGGGCAAGGGCGCCTTCCGTGGCACCGATGGCTATGTCTACGAAGGCGACTGGAACGAGGGCCGGATCGAGGGCACCGGCAAGGTCACCTACCCCGACAAGTCGGTCTACGAAGGCCTCTTCGCCAAGGACCTCGCCAATGGCAAGGGTAAGATCACCTATGCCGATGGCGCCACCTACGAGGGCGACTGGAAGGACGGCGTGATCGAGGGTCAGGGCGTGGCGCGCTATGCCAATGGCCTTGTCTACGAAGGCAGCTTCAAGGCCGGCAAGAACGACGGCAAGGGCAAGATGACCTATCCCGACGGCTATTCCTATGACGGCGACTGGAAGGCCGGCAGCCGCGAGGGCCAGGGCGTCGCCACCTATGCCGACGGCACGGTCTACATCGGTGGCTTCGTCGCCGGCCAGCGCGAAGGCCAGGGCGAGATCACCATGTCCGACGGGTTCAAGTACGCCGGCCAGTGGAAGGCTGGCGAGATCGACGGCAAGGGCACCGCGACCTACGCCAATGGCGATGTCTACGAGGGCATGTTCGCCGCCGGCAAGCGTCAGGGCGAAGGCATCATGCGCTATGCCACGGGCGAAACCGCCGCCGGCGAATGGACCGAAGGCGCGCTGACCAAACCGGCGCCCGCCGCCGCTGCGCCCGCGCCCGATGCCGCCGCGCCCGTAGAACCCCCGCCCGCCGAGCCACAGCAGTAACGCCCCGCCTCAGTCGGCGCGGCGCTTGATCAGGCCCTGTTCCAACATATGGCCGACGATCCTTTCGCCGTAGGCTTCGTTTCCATGCACGCCGTCGGCGCTGAGGAACTCCGCGCCAAGCGGCGCACCATCGCCGCCCCAGGCCTCGCGCGGATCGCAAAAGCGCACTCCGGTCCCCCGGATCGCCTCGGCGAGAAAGCCGTAGAAGGCAGCATAGTTCTGCCCGGTGTAGAAATGCGGCGGTGCCACTACCGTCAGCGGCACCAGTCGCGAAAGGCGCCTCAGAAACCGCAGATGCGCGACCCGGAAATGCTGCGCATAATCCGCGACCATGGCGGAACTTGCGAAAAGCCGATCTTCTTCGGCATCAAACGCCTCCCTTTCGGTCACATGATTGCGAAAACCGAACGGCGGCACCAGACGGCCAAGGTGAAAGCCGACCGAGGCGAGGACCGGCAGGTCGGGCCTGAGGACGCTACCCCCGCCAAGGCTGTCCTCGACCGTCTTGATCCGCGCCTGCATCGCCGCGCCGCGTACCCGAAGGTCCTGCGCGCGGTTCAGGGCGATATAGCCGGCGTGCCAGAGGTTGCCGGAAAAGCCGAGCACCTCGGCCTTCAGCCCATGCGCGTCGCAACCTGATTTCAGCGCCGCCGTGTGGCTGTCACCGAGGATGAGAAGATCGGGGAGGCCCTTCCGCTCAGCCACGGTTGAACCCCTCCAGCAGGCTTTCCTCGCAGGCCAGGTCCTCTGCTGCCATACGTGCCTCGGTCGCCTCTTCGCGCTCTACCTCGGTCGCAGCCTCGCGGCCATGCGCTGCCGGGCCGGAGCGGTCGAGGCCGGCGAAGAAATGCTTCATCACCAGTTCGACCCCCGCAGCCTCGACCGAGCGCATGTTGGGCGCGAAGAACCCTGCCCGCGCCGGAGCACCGGAGATGATCTCGTAGGACGGGAAATAGTCGACGCCGGGATCGGCAGCCGCCAGTTCCCCGGCGACGGCGCGCAGCGCGGATTTGGAATAGGTCGTGGCGACAAGCACATGCTGGCCCGACGCGGTTGCCGTCAGGGGCACCGGCGACACGGTGAGAAGCACCTTGAGGCCGGGGTTGAGCCGCCGCATCGCGTCAAGCGCCGCGCCCATGTCGGCGGAGACTTCGGCCACGCGGTAGTTGCGGAAGACATGGGCCGCCGCGTCGAACCTGCCCGCGACGGTGCCGGGGCACATCGGATAGGGCTGGCCCGTGGCTGCATTCTCCCAGCCTTCCGTCAGGCCAAGGGTAAAGACGAAGACATCGGCCTCGGTGATCGACCGGCGGAACGCCCGGATCATCGAGCGGCGGCTGAGCAGCGCCTCATCGCGGTTGGCGAAACCCTCGGGCTCAATCGCCGGGCGCAGGCTGTCGTAGACACGGCCCTTTTCTTCCCAGAACTCAGCCGCATCGGCAGCGATCTCACCCGTGGCGAGCTGCACGAGGTAAAGAAGCTGCGCCGCCGTGTAGATATTGGCGGTACGGGCGGAAAAGATGCCGTAATTGTACTTGCGGGCAATCTCCACCGGGCAGCGCCCCGGCGACGGCTCGGCATTGATCCAGCCGATCTGGCGGGCGACGAGCGCGCGGCTGATATGCTGGGCAAAGCAGGAGCCGAAGGTGGCAAACCGCGCATCCGACGGCAGCACCCAGCGCGAGGCCCAGAGGCCATTCATCCCGTAAAGACCCGCCTCGGCCACGGCGCTGCGCCAGTAGGCCTCGGGCGGCAGGTCGGAATAGGGGTTCGCTCTTTCCGCCATCGGAACTTTCCTGCTTCCTGTCGCTGCGATCTTATGGGCCGCGCCCGGCCCCATCCAGCGCCCCCGGCAAATAATCCCGCGTCGTGGCGGCAATGGGGCAGACCCGCTTCCGTCGGGAAAAAAGCTCTTCCCCTTGCCGCGAATCTTCCTATAGTCCGGCGCCATGACACGAAGCCTGCATATCCCTGCAACCCAAGGCGCTGCCCGCGCCCTGCCGCTTCGTGGCCTGCTTCTCCTTAGCCGCCTCTGAGCGTGCCTTCCGGCGCGACCGCTCAGAGGTGACACCGCGCCAGACACGCTAGGGACAAAAGTGAGATCAGGACGATGAGCAAGAAAGCCAGTGAAGACCGCGTGGTGATTTTCGACACCACCTTGCGCGACGGCGAACAATCGCCCGGCGCGACGATGACCCATGACGAAAAGATGGAAATCGCCGAGATGCTCGACGAGATGGGCGTCGATATCATCGAGGCGGGGTTTCCCATCGCCTCGGAAGGTGACTTTGAGGCAGTGTCGGACATCGCGCGGAATACGAAGAACGCGGTGATCTGCGGCCTCGCCCGCGCCCAGTTCAAGGATATCGACCGCTGCTGGGAAGCGGTGCGCCACGCAAAACGCCCGCGCATCCACACCTTCATCGGCACATCGCCGCTCCACCGCGCCATCCCCAACCTGGACAAGGACCAGATGGCCGAGCGCATCCACCAGACGGTGACCCATGCCCGCAACCTCTGCGACAACGTGCAATGGTCGCCGATGGACGCGACGCGGACGGAGCATGACTATCTCTGCCGCGTGGTCGAGATCGCCATCAGGGCCGGGGCCACGACGATCAACATCCCCGATACCGTGGGCTACACCGCGCCGCGCGAAAGCGCCGACCTGATCCGCATGCTGATCGAACGGGTGCCGGGCGCGGACGAGATCATCTTTGCGACGCATTGCCACAACGACCTTGGCATGGCGACGGCCAATTCGCTCGCCGCCGTCGAGGCGGGGGCGCGGCAGATCGAATGCACGATCAACGGGCTGGGTGAGCGCGCCGGCAACACCGCGCTGGAAGAGGTGGTGATGGCGCTGAAGGTGCGCCACGACATCATGCCCTACCGGACCGGCATCGACACCCGCAAGATCATGAACATCTCGCGCCGGGTCGCCGCCGTTTCGGGCTTTCCGGTACAGTTCAACAAGGCCATCGTCGGCAAGAACGCCTTCGCCCATGAAAGCGGCATCCATCAGGACGGCATGCTGAAGAACGCTGAGACTTTCGAGATCATGCGCCCCGAGGATGTGGGCCTCGCCGCGACGAACCTCGTCATGGGCAAGCATTCGGGGCGCGCGGCACTGCGCGCCAAGTTGAAGGAACTTGGGTTCGATCTCGCTGACAACCAGCTCAACGATGTCTTCGTGCGGTTCAAGGCGCTCGCCGACCGCAAGAAGGAGGTCTATGACGACGACCTCATCGCCCTGATGGCCGACAGCGCGTCCGAGGCCGGCACCCACCTTCAGGTGAAGTTCCTGCGCGTCATCTGCGGGACCGAGGCACCGCAGTCGGCCGACCTCATCCTGACCATCGGCGGCGTGGATCATCAGGTGACCGCCCAGGGCGACGGGCCGGTGGATGCCACCTTCAACGCGATCAAGAAACTCTTCCCGCACCAGACGCGGCTCGCACTCTATCAGGTCCATGCCGTGACCGAAGGGACCGATGCGCAGGCCACGGTTTCGGTGCGTCTGGAGGAGGACGGCAAGATCGTCACCGGCCAGGCCTCGGACACCGATACGGTCGTGGCAAGCGCCAAAGCCTATGTCGGCGCGCTCAACAATCTGATCGTGCGGCGGGCAAAGACGAAGCCTGCGGATGAGATGAAGTCGGTTTCGTGAAAGAAATCTGCAGAAAGCACCAGGGTATGTTTCCCACAATGTTCGATATTGACAAGCAGGCGAAAACCTGCGTGACGCATCGCGCTGCCCCCTTCCGCTGACTGGCCCCGAAGCCTATAACGAACCCCGGCCCGCGCCCTGAGTCGCGGGCCGCAGCTTTTGGAAGGCGGGAAGCACTATGTTTGGATTTGGCGGGCTGTTTTCGTCGGACATGGCGATCGACCTCGGAACGGCGAACACGCTGGTCTACGTACGCGGCAAGGGCATCGTCCTGAACGAACCCTCGGTCGTTGCTTATCATGTGAAGGACGGCAAGAAGCAGGTGCTCGCCGTGGGCGAGGATGCCAAGCTGATGCTCGGCCGCACCCC
>DJUV01000257.1 GCA_002440625.1 Rhodobacteraceae bacterium UBA6273
CGGCAAGGCTGCGGCCGCAGCCCCGGCGGCGCCCGCTCCGCCAGAGGTTCAGATCGCCGCCGGAGGGACCATTGATCTGGCGATCGTGCCTGATCTCGCCGCGCGCCCCCTCGCGCGCGAAGCCCCGGCCGAGCCTGTCGCCATGGACAGCGCCGCCCGGCAGGGCACCGATTCCCAGACGGTTGCGCGTGGCTCCGCCCTGGCGACGAATTCGACAGAGGGCCCGGCAGGCGTTCCCCCGCAAGGCGGGGACGGAACCGATCCTCTCCCGACCGGCCCTTCAGACAACGCTTCAGCCGCCGCACCGGTGCGCATCATGGTTCATGCCAGCACCACCCCCGCCGCACTTGTCGCCCCGGACGCGACCGGCCCGGCACCTGACGCCCCGGATACGAACAAGCCTGCGCCAGCGGTCGAGGGTGCGGGGGAAAACCGGACCGAAGCGGATGGCGGCGACGATCCGCCAGATGCCGGAACCGGCACCGCCGATTCGCCCGGGCGCCAGAAACCAGCCGGGTCCGAGAATGGCGCGCCGCTTTCTCTTGCACCGCAACACCCGGCAAGACCAGAACCGGACATGCGGGCAATCGCCGCGCCCCCAGCCGATCCCGCCGATCCGTCGTCGCGGCAAGATCCTGCCGCTGAGGCCATCGCAAAAGCGACTCACCACATGGCCGAAGCAGCTCATCACAAGAGGAACGGCACGGTCGAGATCGCGCTCAGCCCTGAAGAACTCGGTCACCTCCGGTTGACGATCCGGAGCCATGAGAGCGGCGCAGCCTCCGTCCATCTGAGCGCGGACAGGCAGGACACGCTTGATCTGATGCGCCGCCATGTCGAACTTCTGGCGCAGGACATGCGCGATCTTGGCTACAAAGACCTCAGCTTTTCCTTCCAGGACAAGACGCAGCGCGGCATGCCCGATTTCGGGCGGGGCGACCAGCCGGGGCCGCGGTCCGACACACCCCCGACCGCGCAGGGCCTTGGCGCGGCGCCTGCAGGCCTTCGGGCCATGATCGCCGACAGCGGCCTCGACATACGTATATGAAAGGACCGACATGACCACCGTAACGCCCGTCACCTCCCCCCCCGCCCCGGCTGCCACCGCACAGGGCACCCAAGGCACGCTTATTGGAAACGATTTCAAGACCTTCCTGAAGATGCTCACCACCCAGGCGCGCAATCAGGACCCCCTGAACCCGATCGATTCCACCGATTACGCCCAGCAGCTCGCCACCTTCTCCAGCGTCGAACAGCAGGTCCGCACCAATACGCTCCTCGAAGCGCTCGGTGCGCAGTTCGGCACGTCGGGTCTCGCGCAATTCGCCGGATGGGTCGGCATGGAGGCCAAGGTGACGGCGCCGGTTCCCTTCAGCGGCGCACCTCTGACGCTTTATCCCGCGCCCGACGCGGGCGCCGACCGGACCGTCGTCGTCACCCTTGACGCTGCCGGACGCGAGGTGGCGCGCGACGCCGCACCCGTCGGAACGGAACCCCTGCTCTGGGGCGGCGCCGATGCCTCGGGCCAGCCGCTTCCCGCCGGCCTCTACCGCTTCCGGATGGAAAGCTATGCCGGGGAAGAGCTGATCGGCACCTCCGATGTCGCCACCTATGCCCGCATCGCGGAGGTGCGGAGCGGGGCGGCGGGGGCGTCCCTCGTCATCGAGGGGGGGTCGGAGGTGGCAGCCTCGGCGGTCACCGCGCTGCGCGGCGCGACCGGCTCCTGAAGCCCTCAGAAATGGCTGGCCGCGGCAAATGCCAGCGCCGCGACAGCCGCCCCGGCGAGGAACATCACCAGGCGATCGCGCCCGGAGTGTCGCACATCCTGCACCTCGGTCCGGGTCTGCTGCATCAGGAGGTTCTCGGCCAGTTGCGGCAGACGCGGCCCGAAGCGCCCGAGCACCCGCGCGGTACGCACAAGATCACGCAAGAGCGCGCGTGGCCCGACATTCTCGCGGATATAGGTCTCGACCACGGGCCGCGCCGTCTGCCAGATGTTGATGTTGGGGTTGAGCGAGCGCGCGACCCCCTCGACCACGACCATCGTACGCTGCAGAAGGATAAGCTCGGTGCGGGTCTGCATCCCGAACTTTTCGGTCACCTCGAAAAGGTAGGACAGGAGCCGCGCCATCGAGATGCGGCTCGCGTCCATGCCGAAGATCGGCTCGCCCACGGCGCGGAGGGCGCGGGCAAACTCGTCGATATCGCGGTCGCGCGGCACGTATCCGGCCTCGAAATGCACTTCCGCCACGCTGCGGTAGTCGCGCCGGATGAAGCCGATCAGGATCTCCGCGTAGACCCGGCGGGTGTATTCATCGATATGGCCCATGATGCCGAAGTCATAGGCGATGATATCACCTCCGGCAGAGACCTTCATGTTGCCCTGATGCATGTCGGCGTGGAAGAATCCGTCGCGCAGCGCATGGCTGAGGAAAAGCTGCAGCACCCGTTCGGCGAGGGCATTCAGGTCATGCCCCGCCTCCTTCAGCGCCGTGACATCGCCGAGCGGTATTCCCTCGGCCCAGCCGAGCGTCATCACCCGGCGCGACGACAGTTCCCAGATCGGCGGCGGCACCGAAAAACCGTGATCGTCCTTGGTGGTGCTGGCAAACTCCGCCGCCGCGGCGCTTTCGAGCCTGAGGTCAAGCTCGCCCATCACCACGCCTTCGAAATGGTTGACGACATCGGTGGGCCGGAGACGGCGCGAGGCCGGCGACAGCCGCTCCATCCATTCGGCGGCAAAGTGGAAGGCGTCGATATCGCGCTGGAAGGCGCGTTCGATACCGGGGCGGAGGACCTTGACCGCCACATCGCGGTCGCCCTCGACCGTCCGCGCGCGGTGGACCTGGGCGATGGAGGCGGCCGCGACCGGCTCGCCGAATTCGGAGAAGAGCGCGCCCACAGGCTGGCCAAGCTCTTCTTCGACCGTCGCCACCGCGACTGCGGTCGGGAAGGGCGGCAGCTTGTCCTGCAGGACGCGAAGCTGGTTGGCGAGGTCCACCCCCACCACGTCGGGGCGGGTGGATAGGACCTGGCCAAACTTGATGTAGGCGGGGCCGAGTGCGGTCAGCGCCCGCGTCACCGGCGGCAGCGCCGGGTCGCCGCGATAGCCGAGCCATTTGAAGGGCCAGCCGAGGACGCGCGCCGCCATGCGCAGCCGCGGCGGCGCCTCCATCGCCTCAAGTGCTACCTTCATCGCGCCGGTCCGCTCGAAGGTGGCGCCGGTGCGGATCAGGCGCCAGATGTTGTGGGGTCCGCGCAAGGCCTAGATCTTCCAGCCGGAATGCAGCGCGGCGACGCCCATGGTGAGATTGCGGTATTTCACCTGATCGAAACCGGCGCGACGGATCATCGCGGCAAAGCTTTCCTGATCGGGAAACTTGCGGATCGACTCGACAAGATACTGGTAGCTGTCGCGGTCGCCGGCGACGATCTGGCCCAGCGCCGGGATGACGTTGAAGGAATACTTGTCATAGGCCCATTGCAGCCCCGGATTGGGCAGCTGGCTGAACTCCAGCACCATGATGCGGCCCCCCGGTTTCAGCACGCGGAAGGCCTCCGACAGCGCGTCGGGAATGCGGGTCACATTCCGGATGCCGAAGCTTATGGTGTAGACGTCGAAGGTGCTGTCGGCGAAGGGCAGAGCCATCGCGTCGCCGACCACCCAGTCGAGCCGGTCGGAGAGGTTTTCGGCCTCTGCGCGCTTCCGGCCCTCGATCAGCATGGATTCCGTCATGTCGAGAACCGTCGCCCGTGCCTCCGGCGCCCGGCCGAGGAAGCGGAAGGCGATGTCGCCGGTGCCACCGGCCACATCGAGAAGCCTCTGGCCGGCGCGAGGCGCAAGCCAGTCCATCATCGCGTCTTTCCAAAGCCGGTGGACACCCGCCGACATCAGGTCATTCATCAGGTCATAACGGCTGGCCACGCGCGTAAAGACGCCATGGACCATTCCGGCCTTGTCCTCTTCGGCAACCGTCTGGAAGCCGAAATGGGTCGTGCGCGTGTCCTGATCCTGCATGGGCCTTGCCGTTTTGCCAAACTCACCCTTCTTATAAGGGCCTTGGCCGCAGAGACAATGCGGCGCGATGGCCGGAGAGGCGATGCCCGAACTGCCCGAAGT
>DJUV01000071.1 GCA_002440625.1 Rhodobacteraceae bacterium UBA6273
ACCAGTCACTGAATTGTGTGGCCCTCGGGACCGGCAAGGCGCTGGAGTATGAGAAGCAGCTCCGTCATGTGATAGATTACGATAGCTGAGCCCTTTGGCCGGCGCCCGTTGAGCGAGGCCGTGCGTGGCAAGGGACCGCAACGCAGATTATGATTTCCGCACGCCCGTGCGCCGCATCCTGATCGGGGTGACGGGCGTGGCGTTGCTTGCCGTCTTCCTCGTCTGGCGCATCGACAGCCCGCGGGTGGAGCGCTTCCGCTCGGCCTTCATCGACCGCGTGGTGCCAAGTTTCGACTGGGCGCTGGTGCCGGTGACGAAGCTTGCCGACATGGTGTCGGGCTTTGAATCCTACGCGAGCCTCTACGACCAGAATCAGGAGCTTCGGCGCGAGTTGCAGCGCATGAAGGCGTGGAAGGAGGCGGCGGTTCAGCTTGAACAGCAGAATGCCAAGCTTCTGGCGCAGAACCAGGTCCGGCTCGATCCGAAACTGACCTCGGTTTCGGGCGTGGTTCTTGCCGACAGCGGCTCGCCCTTCCGGCAGTCGGTCCTCCTCAACGTCGGCAGCCGAGACGGCATCGTCGACGGCTGGGCCACGACCGACGGCCTTGGCATCGTCGGACGCATCTCGGGTGTCGGAGAGCGCACGGCGCGGGTGATCCTTCTGACCGACGCCTCAAGCCGCATCCCGGTGACGATCCAGCCTTCGGGCCAGAAGGCGATGCTGGTGGGCGACAACACCGCCTCGCCGCCCATCGAATATCTCGAAACGCCGGAGTTTGTGCGCCCCGGCGACCGCGTGGTGTCCTCCGGCGATGGCGGCGTCTTTCCCGCCGGGCTTCTGGTGGGTGAGGTCAAGGCGGACAGCGAAAAGCGGCTGCGCGTGCGCCTGTCGGCGGATTATGAGCGCCTGAATTTCCTCCGCGTCCTCAGGAGCTATCCGGCCGAGGAAATCGGCGAGGCAGGCGGCCTCGTCCTGCCGGAGTTTCCGCCTATCGCACCTGCGGTAACCTTGCCGGAGAACACCAATCCCACGGCTGTGGAGCAGGGTGATGGTTGATCCCGCCACTGCCTCCCGCATCAGTCACCGGGCGCTCTTCGCGGCTCTCGCGGCGCTGATCCTGTTTCTGCGGGTGCTGCCGCTGACGGCAGTACCTACCCGCTGGCCGGCGCCCGACCTCATCCTCTGCCTGACCTTTGCCTGGCTCCTGCGCCGGTCGGACTACCTGCCCGCCTATCTCGTCGTGATCGTCTTCGCGGTGGACGATCTTCTCAGCATGCGCCCGCCGGGCCTGTGGACGCTGATCGCGCTTTTCACGACGGAATTCCTGCGTTCGCGCGAGATGTTTCTGCGCGATCTACCCTTCGCGCTTGAATGGGCGGTGGTCGCCGCAGCGGTAATGGTGATGACGGTGGCCAACCGCCTGATCCTATCGCTCCTGATGGTGCCGCAGGGTGGGTTCAACCTGACGATTCTCGAGGTTCTGTCGACGCTGGCCGCCTATCCGGTCGTTGTCTTCGCCAATGTCTGGCTACTCGGGCTGCAGCGACGCACCGGCGGCATGGCAGATGGAATGGGGAGCCGGGGATGAGACGCTCGCCGAAGGACACGCTGGAAAGCTTTCGCAACGTCAGCCGGCGCGGGCTCTTTCTTGGCGGCATCCAGGCCGCGGTGGTAACGACCATCGGCTTTCGAATGCGCTATCTCCAGGTCGATCAGGCTGATCAGTTCCGGCTCCTGGCCGATGAGAACAGCATCAAGATCCGGCTTCTGCCGCCGGCGCGCGGCCTGATCGTTGATCGCAACGGCGCGGTGGTGGCCGGGAACGAGCAGAACTACCGGATCACCATCACACCCGAGGACGCGGGCGACCCGGAGATGGTTCTGTCGCGGCTACGCGAACTCATCTATCTCTCGCCCGACGACCTCGAACGAACCCGCCGCGAGCTTGAGCGCCGCAGCCCGACCCTGCCCATCGCCGTGGCCGAGCGGCTGACCTGGGACGAATTCAGCCTCGTTTCCGTCAACGCGCCGGCGCTTCCCGGCGTCACCACCGAAGTGGGCCTCAGCCGCTACTATCCGCAAGGGCCGGATTTCGTCCATGTCCTCGGCTATGTCGGGCCTGTCAGCGACTACGATCTTTCCAAGCTCGAAAACCCCGACCCGCTTCTTCAGATCCCGCGGTTCCAGATCGGAAAGCTCGGCGTCGAGGCGAAGCTCGAGGATCAACTGCGCGGCAAGGCCGGCACGCTTCGCGTCGAGGTCAACGCGACCGGCCGGGTGATGCGCGACCTGGAACGCACGGAAGGCGACCCCGGTACCACGGTGCAGCTGACCATCGACCGCAAGCTGCAAAACTATGCGCTCGCCCGGCTTGGCAGCGAAAGCGCAGCGGCGGTCGTCATCGACATCCAGAATGGTGACATTCTGGCGATTTCCTCGGCGCCGAGCTTTGACGCAAACCTTTTCGTCCGCGGCATCTCCGGCGCGGATTACAGCAAGCTGACCGAAAACGAGCGCCGCCCGCTCGCCGACAAGTCGGTGCAGGGCGCCTACCCGCCCGGATCCACCTTCAAGATCGTGACGTCGCTTGCAGCCCTTGAGGCCGGAGTGATCGGCCTTGACGAGACGGTTTTTTGCTCCGGTTTCATCAATGTCGGCAACCGCCGCTTCCACTGCTGGAAACGCGCGGGCCACGGAAGCGTATATCTGACCAAGAGCCTGGAAGAGTCCTGCGACGTCTATTACTATGAAATCGCCCAGCGCGTCGGCATCGACAAGATCGCCGAGATGGCACGGCGGTTTGGCATCGGCACCGGCTTCGACCTGCCGATGTCGGCAGTCACCGAGGGTCTCGCGCCCGACAAGGCTTGGAAGCTGAAGAAGTACGGCAAGTCCTGGCTCGTCGGCGACACGCTGAACAGCGGGATTGGGCAGGGCTATGTCCTCGCCTCGCCGTTGCAGCTTGCGGTGATGACGGCGCGCCTCGCTTCAGGCCGGGCCGTCACCCCGCGGCTGATCCAGGCGGTAGGCGGTACGGAAGTACCCGTTGAGGTCGCGCCAGAGCTCGGGATCAACCCGGCGTATCTCGCGGCGGTGCGCAAGGGCCTGTTCGACGTTTCGAACTCCAAGCGCGGCACCGCCTTCAGTTCGCGGGTCGTCGACGATACCATGCTCATCGCCGGCAAGACCGGGACCAGCCAGGTGCGCAACATCACCGCCGCCGAACGGGCGCGCGGCGTCATTTCCAATGACGACCTGCCGTGGAACCGGCGCGACCATGCGCTCTTCGTCTGCTACGGCCCCTATGATGCGCCGCGCATCGCCGTGGCGGTTGTCGTGGAACATGGCGGGGGCGGCTCGACCGCTGCGGCGCCCATTGCCCGCGACATCTTCCTTGAGGCGATGAGCGGTGGCGCGCCGCCCCTCACAGCCTATCCCGAAAGCCAGCGCACCCGCATCGAGGCCGAGCGCAAGGAACTGCAGTTGATGGAGTTTCCCCCCGACGCGGGCAAGGGGCAGACGCGGGCATGAGTTACCTTGAGTATAACGTCAAGACAGTCCCCACCGGATTCCGCAAGGTGCTCTACGTCAACTGGCCGCTGGCGGTCCTGCTGACCGCTGTTGCCTGCTTCGGCTTCCTGATGCTTTACTCGGTTGCTGGCGGCCGGCTTGAGGTCTGGGCCGAACCGCAGATGAAGCGGTTCATCGCGGGGATGGTGGCGATGCTGGTCTTCGGCTTCGTCCCTATCTGGTTCTGGCGCAACATCTCGGCCCTGGTCTATGTCGTGTCCCTGCTTCTTCTCGTCGCCGTGGACCTTTTCGGTGACATCGGCATGGGCGCGCAGCGCTGGCTGGAGCTCGGCCCCCTGCGCATCCAGCCGTCGGAACTGATGAAGGTGGCGCTGGTCCTTTTTCTCGCCGCCTATTACGACTGGCTCGACATCAAGCGGATCTCGCGGCCGCTCTGGGTGCTGATCCCGGTGATCCTGATCCTGATGCCGACCTTCCTCGTGCTGGTGCAGCCGGACCTCGGGACGGCGCTCCTGCTCATCGCGGGGGGCGGCATCGTCATGTTCGCGGCCGGTGTCAGCCTCTGGTACTTCGGCACGGTCATCGTGCTTGTGGTCGCCCTGCTCTTTGCGATCTTCGAAAGCCGGGGCACCGACTGGCAACTGCTGGAAGACTACCAGTTCCGCCGCATCGACACCTTCGTTGATCCGGGGGCCGATCCCCTTGGCGCGGGCTACAACATCATGCAGGCGCAGATCGCGCTCGGCTCCGGCGGCTGGGCCGGCAAGGGCTTCATGCAAGGCACCCAGTCGCGGCTGAACTTCCTGCCGGAGAAGCATACCGACTTCATCTTCACCACGCTGGCCGAGGAATTCGGCTTTCTCGGCGCTTTCTCGCTTCTGATCCTCTACGGGCTGATCGTGGGGTTCTGCATCTTTTCGGCGATGACCAACCGGGACAGGTTCTCGGCGCTCCTGACCTATGGCATCGCCGGGACATTCTTCCTTCTGTTCACGGTGAACATGTCGATGGTCATGGGGCTGATGCCGGTCGTCGGCGTACCTTTGCCGCTTGTCTCTTACGGAGGAACCGCGATGATGGTGCTTCTCGGCGCTTTCGGCATCGTGCAGAGCGCCCATATCCACCGCCCGCGATGAGGTTCCGATGCCGCTCAACATCCTCTTCAGCGCCCCGGTCGCCGACTGGGCCGACTATGGCCCGCATCTGAAGGCGGCGCTGGCTGAGGCGGGGATCGAGGCGGCGGTTTCGCCCGAATGCCCCGATCCAGCCAAGGTCGACTACATCGTCTACGCCCCGAATGGCGGGCTGTCGGACTTCGCGCCCTTCACCCGTGCGAAGGCGGTCCTCAGCCTCTGGGCGGGGGTGGAACGGATCGCCGGCAACCCGACGCTGACGCAACCGCTCTGCCGGATGGTCGACCCGGGCATGACCGAGGGCATGGTGGAATATGTCACCGGCCATACCTTGCGCCACCACCTCGGGATGGATGCGCATATCCTCGGCCAGGATGGGGTCTGGCGGAACAACGTCCGGCCGCCCATCGCGCGGGAGCGTCCCGTCGGCGTTCTCGGACTCGGCGAGCTTGGCAGCACGGTTGCGCGGACCCTCGCCCGCTTCAACTTCCCCGTCATGGGATGGAGCCGCAGCCCAAAATCCGTGCCAGGCGTCATCTGCCATTCCGGCGAGGACGGGCTTGAGGCCGTGCTGCGGCAGGCACAGATCCTCATCCTTCTCCTGCCGCTCACCGACGACACCCGCGACCTTCTCGATGCCCGGCGGCTCGCAATACTGCCGGAAGGGGCCTTCCTCGTGAACCCCGGACGCGGTTCCCTGATCGACGACGAGGCACTTCTGGCGGCGCTCGATGCCGGCCGCATCGGCCATGCCACGCTTGATGTGTTCCGCACCGAGCCGCTGCCGCCCAACCATCCCTATTGGTCGCATCCGCGCGTCACAGTCACCCCGCACATCGCCGCCGACACCCGTGCCATTACCGCCTCGCGGGTGATCGCGGAGAACATCCGGCGCGGCGAGGCAGGGGAGCCTTTCCTGCACCGGGTCGATCGCGACCGGGGTTATTGACCGACAGGGTCCGGGCTTACCTCGCCCTCGTCATGGTGGCCCACAAGGTCATTTCCCGCTCGGCTGCGGCGCGGATGGCAGACTGAAGGCCGTACCAATTCGCGGTAGCCTGGCGTCGAGGATCACATCACGACCAAGGCACTGGATCATCAAGTTCGATCTGACCGTAGACATACTCCCGATGCCACTTCAGGTTCGCGGGGTGCGGCCAGTCTTGCTGGTTGTTCGGCATCAGCAGTTTGCCGGTTGGGCCCAGCAGGCGGTCCGACACCTCTGCCGGCACCTTGTTGCGTGAAATCAGGATAGACCAATCGTCGGCCACAGAAAGAAGGCCGCGATCGAACATCCAGTGCAAGGTGCCCGACAGGGCCAGTCCGTTGCGGACCGAGTCGCTGCCCTGCCTTTCGACAGGACGAATATGGGCCGCGTTAACCTCGGGCCGGCCGCCACCGTTGCGCAAACGGAGCCCCGACATGGCGCAGCGGTAGTCATAGGCTTCGCGCACCTTTCGGCGGAATGCCACATCCCTGTAAGGACGGCTCGTCAGACGTTCGACCACCGGACGTTCAAAAGGTATGATGGGATCGTCGATCCCTTGGCGCGCGGGGTCATAGCGGGTGGCCTCGATGGTCTCGAGATTTGCCGGCAGGCCGCGCCGAATGATCGACGTGAACTCGGCTTCGGGCAATCGGCGAACGGCAAGCTGTTGCGCCCCGCCCTTCTTTGGCAAGCCATCCGGATCGGTTAGGGCCGCCTCCCAAGGGCTGCCCTTCGACAATCGGGGCACGTTTTGATCAAAAGGGAGATAGCTGCCCGGCGCGATCAGTGCCAGATAGCGACCTTCGAACCCCGGCTTTTCAATGACTTGCTGAATTTTCGCTGCCGCGAAGTATCCGCGACGACCGGCTTTCACGGGTTCGTAGTAGATTGCCCAATCACCGACGCCCTCTTCCACGGCCTTCAGATATGCCCGAGGGAAGTCATAGACGCGATCCGGCTCGTCGTCGTAGATCGAATCCGCCTTGTGCAGGAGAACGAGTTTTACCATGTCGCCAGGAAAGCCAAATGCCCGGATTTGGCAAGCCTTGTGCCCACGCTTGCCTTTCGTCTCATACCGCGGCATTCAGGCCCCATGCTCAAGACCCGCATCATTCCCTGCCTCGATGTCGCCGATGGCCGTGTGGTCAAGGGTGTGAACTTCGTCGATCTGATCGACGCGGGCGACCCGGTGGAGGCTGCGAAGGCCTATGACGCGGCGGGGGCGGATGAGCTTTGCTTTCTCGACATCCACGCCACCCATGAAAATCGCGGCACGATGTTCGACCTTGTCACCCGGACGGCGGAACAATGCTACATCCCCCTGACCGTGGGTGGCGGCGTGCGGAGCCATGAGGATGTGCGCGCCCTCCTCCTCGCCGGGGCCGACAAGGTCAGCTTCAACTCCGCCGCCGTCGCCAACCCCGATGTCGTGGCCGAAGCCGCCGATCGTTTCGGCAGCCAGTGCATCGTTGTGGCCATTGACGCCAAGACCGTGATGCCGGGCCGTTGGGAAATCTTCACCCACGGCGGGCGCAAGGCGACCGGGATCGACGCGGTGGAGTTCGCGCGGACCGTCGCCGCGAAGGGTGCCGGGGAAATCCTCCTGACCTCGATGGACCGCGACGGTACGCGGGCCGGCTTCAACCTGCCCCTCACCCGCGCCATCGCCGATGCCGTCGACATCCCGGTGATCGCCTCCGGCGGCGTCGGCACACTTGATCACCTCGTCGAGGGGATCACCGAGGGCCACGCCTCCGCCGTCCTCGCCGCCTCGATCTTCCATTTCGGC
>DJUV01000073.1 GCA_002440625.1 Rhodobacteraceae bacterium UBA6273
TCGATATCGGGGTGATCCATGTCGCAGATCACCATCTTGGCAGCGCGGCGCGTGGTGCCGCCCGACTTGATGGCGCCGGCCGCGCGGTCGCCGATCTTGAGGAAGCCCATCAGGCCCGAGGACTTGCCGCCGCCCGACAGCTTCTCGCCCTCGCCACGGAGCGAGGAGAAGTTGGTGCCGGTGCCCGAGCCGTATTTGAAGAGCCGCGCCTCGCGGACCCAGAGGTCCATGATGCCGCCCTCGTTCACCAGATCGTCCGAGACGGACTGGATGAAGCAGGCATGGGGCTGCGGGTGTTCGTAGGCGCTTTCGGACTTCACCAGCTTGCCGGTGACGTGATCGACGTAGAAGTGGCCCTGCGCCGGGCCGTCGACGCCGTAGGCCCAATGAAGGCCGGTGTTGAACCATTGCGGCGAGTTCGGCGCAGCCATCTGTTCGGCCAGCATGAAGCGCATCTCGTCGTAATAGGCCTGCGCATCGGCTTCAGTGGAGAAATAGCCGCCCTTCCAACCCCAATAGGCCCAGGCGCCGGCGAGGCGGTCGAAGACCTGCTTGGCCGAGGTTTCACCGACGAAGCGGTCGGCGGCGGGCAGATCGGCCAAGGCCTTGTCATCGGGCACCGAACGCCACAGGAATTCCGGCACGCCCTTTTCCTTGACGGCTTTCAGCCGCGCCGGGACACCGGCCTTGCGGAAATACTTCTGCGCCAGCACGTCGGATGCGACCTGGCTCCAGCCCTCGGGAACCTCCACCGCTTCATTGCGGAACACGATCTTGCCATCCGGGTTGCGGATTTCCGAGGTCGTGGTCGCGAAAGCGATGCCGGCATAGGCATCGCGGCCAGCTTCAGTGAATTTCCGTTCGATCTTCATCTGCCCCATCCTTTTGCTGTGCCGAGCACCCTTCGCGGGGCGTCTTGCGGCTATGGCGCCAGCGGAGCAGCAGCGGGCGCACGTCATCGCACCGCGGCGGATGCGCCCGCCGCGTCACGGCCGCTGATTGACGCGACCTGTGTATGTGATTGTGTCCCCGTCGAACCGGCCACTAGATATTGTGGCTTCTCCGTCAGCCCATACAAACTGACGTATGTTCACGGGAGAGGTCAACAGAATTTTGAGGTTTTACACAGGAGATTTCGGTTGACCGGCGCGAAGGGTTGCGCAAGGGGCACAGCGCCTTCGATTCAGCCCATGCGATGGTCGACGGCCTTCGGGGCAGGAAGTCCTTTGGGTGGCGCAGTTTGGCGGATTTTCTTGAGCGGGAACCTGAATTTAGCGCCGGGCGCGCACAGGAACGCACGCGCATTGAAACCGGAATGCGGCGCAGCGCGAACCTGAAGATGGGAAACTGGTCGGGGCGAGAAGATTCGAACTTCCGACCTACGGTACCCAAAACCGTCGCGCTACCAGGCTGCGCTACGCCCCGACGCCGATGTCTCTAGCGGGTGTCGCGGCGCAGGAAAAGCCCTAAGGTTGCCCACAGGGCCAGACAGCACCCTCCTGCGCGATCCGGGGATGGCGCATCTCCGCTCCCTCGCCCAGACCCAGGCGCGCCGCGAGACCGCCCTTGATCTCAAGCACCATGAGGGTTTCCGGCGGACCCGGAATCGGCGTCAGGTCGCCGGGAACCGCCCCGGCATGGACCCCGTTCACCCGGCCATCGGCGCCGATGAACACCATGTCGAGCGGTATGAGCGTGTTCTTCATCCAGAACGACACCGATTGCGGCCGCTCATAGATGAAGAGCATTCCGGCGCTCGATGGCAACGACTCCCGGAACATAAGCCCCTGAGCGCGCTCAGTGTTGTCGTCGGCGATCTCGACCGCGAATCGGACGCCCCCTCCCGGCCAGCGGAACTCTGCCTGACCATCGGTGCAGGCCGCCGCCGCCGGCCCGGCCAGCAGAAGCGACAGCACAAGACCACGAAGCAACCGGCGGCTCATTTATGTTCCCGGTGTGCCGCATCCCAGGAAGCGACCTGTGCCGCCATGCGGCCACGCTTTCCCTCGATCACCCTGAGGCAGACCGCCTCGCCGGGCTGGAGGTCGGCGAAACCCGACCGGCGCAACACCTCGATATGGATGAAGATGTCCTCAGGCCGGCCGTAAGCATTGGCAAAGCCAAAGCCCTTGACCTTGTCGAACCATTTCACCCGCGCCGGCTCCAGCGGCAGCGCCGCGATGGTGGCGGCATCGCTGTCGCCCAGATCCTCGATCGGCGCCGTGTCTTCCATCTCGGGCGGCAGTATCTCAAGAACCTCGACCGCCTGCGCCCCTCGCTGGGTCTGCTGCACGATCACCCGGATGCGCGCATTGTCCGCGACCGATCCCTGGCCGAAATTCCGCAATACATTGGCGTGAAGAAGAATATCCCCGCCGCCCTGCTCGGCGACGATGAACCCGAAACCTTTCGCCGGGTCGAACCATTTCACGCGCCCAATGAGTTCGTGCTGGTTCGGTTGTTGTTCTGTCATAGTCACGTATTCCCATCCGCACAGCCGGCCACGAAAGACCGAGGGCATGAACGGTTGCAGCCTTGATCGGGTCGCAGCCGCTTAAACCACACCCGATTGAACTCTTACTCAGGGGTACAGGCGCGTAACGGTCCACTCATCCTCGACCGTTTCACGCCGCCACTGGAACCTGTCGTGCAGCCGGAACGCCCCATCTGCCCAGAACTCGATTTCCACTGGTCTCAACCTTATTCCTCCCCAGAAGGAAGGACGTCTCGGCGCCGAACCCTGCGCCGCAGTAACCTTCGCAACATCCGCAAGCAGCTTTGCGCGCGACGTCAGTGGCTCAGATTGACGCGACGCCCAAGCCCCGAGTCTGCTCTGCAGGGAACGCGACGAGAAGTAGGCATCCGCCTTGCTTCCGTCTTCCCGACTCGTCACACCACGCACACGGATCTGCCGTCGAAGACTCTTCCAGTGTACCACGAAGGCAGCCACACCTGCCGCCTCAATCTCACGCGCCTTCACCGATCCGTAATTGGTGTAAAAGAGAAAAGCATCAGGCTCAATCTCTTTCAACAGAACCATCCGGGCATTTGGCATGCCCTTTTGGTCAGTTGTCGCAAGGGCAATGGCGTTGGGGTCGTTGATCTCGGTCCTTTCCGCTTCGGCGAGCCAGGCCCGCGCGATGGCAAAGGGATCGTCACCCGCGAAAATCCCGCTCCGTTCAAGCATTTCCACCATCTCCTTCCGCGCGCGGGGATTGAAGGCCTGCCCAGCAACTCGCGCCACGGTTACTGCTCACTCCGCCCCTCGACAGAGCCGGGGACCGCGACCCGGTCCACTTGATGCCACCCTGAACTTCGCCTAATGCTTCGGCACTTGATAGGAAAGCATAGGCGGGGACAGATATGGCAACCAAATTGATGGCGGGCAAGCGCGGCCTCATCATGGGTCTGGCGAACGACAAATCGATCGCCTGGGGCATCGCCAAGGCGCTTGCCGACCAGGGGGCGGAAATCGCGCTCTCCTACCAGGGGGAGGCGCTGAAGAAACGGGTCGCGCCTCTGGCCGCCGAAATCGGTGCGACCGAGATCGTCGAATGCGACGTGGCCAGCGCGGAGTCGCTCGATGAGCTTTTCGCCCATCTGAAGAAGGTCTGGGGCAAGCTTGACTTCCTCGTCCATGCCATTGGTTTTTCAGATAAAAACGAGCTTCGCGGGCGTTACGTCGAAACCTCGCTGGCGAACTTCCGCATGACGATGGACATTTCCGTCTATTCCTTCACCGCCGTCTGCCAGCGCGCGGCGGGCATGATGCCGGATGGCGGATCGCTCCTGACGCTGACCTATTACGGCGC
>DJUV01000117.1 GCA_002440625.1 Rhodobacteraceae bacterium UBA6273
CGCCGGTCTGCAAGATCATGGATTTCGGCAAGTTCAAGTACGAGAACCAGAAGCGCGAGGCCGAGGCGCGGAAAAAGCAGAAGATCATCGAGATCAAGGAAATCAAGTTCCGTCCGGGCACCGACACGCATGACTATGACGTCAAGATGCGTTCGGTGAAGAAGTTCCTTGAGGAAGGCGACAAGGTGAAAGTTACCCTGCGCTTCCGTGGCCGCGAGATGGCCCACCAGGAGCTTGGCCTTGACCTTCTGAAACGGGTTGCCGCCGATGTCGACGATATGGGCAAGGTCGAAAACATGCCCCGGCTGGAAGGCCGCCAGATGGTGATGATGATCGGCCCGAAGTAAGGGACCGGCATTCGGGATCGCGGCCCTCCCCTTGGGAGGGCCTTTTCATTTCGGGGAAGGCGGATGCTCTCCTACCAGCACATTTACCATGCCGGGAACATGGCCGACCTGCACAAGCACGCTTTGCTGGCGGCGATGCTTGGGTACCTTACGGCCAAGGACAAACCCTTGAGCTATATCGAGACCCATGCCGGGCGTGGGCTCTATGACCTCGGCGCCCCCGAGGCGCTGAAGACCGGCGAGGCGGCGGAAGGTGTGCTGAGGCTTGGCGGCCGGCTGGAGGCCGCGCATCCCTTCGCCCGCGTCCTCACCCGCATCCGCGCTGTGCATGGTCCGGATGCCTATCCCGGCTCGCCCCTGATCGCGGCGGAGATGCTGCGCCAGGATGACCGGATCACGCTTGCCGAACTCCACCCGCGCGAATTCGCAGCGCTTGAGGCGGCGATGGCACCCTACCCTGCCCGCGTCGTCAGGGAGGATGGGTTGCAACTCGCGCTCAGCCTCACCCCGCCCGACCCGCGCCGGGGCCTGATGCTGATCGACCCGAGTTATGAGGTGAAAGCCGACTACGCCGCCCTGCCGCCGCTCCTCCGCAAGGTCCATGCGAAATGGAACGTCGGGGTGCTGGCGCTCTGGTATCCGCTGCTCGCCTCCGGCGCCGAACGCCCGATGGTCGCGGCGCTCGACGCGCTCGGCCTGCCGAAGGTGCTGCGCCACGAACTTCGCTTTCCGCCGGCGCGGGAGGGGCATGGGATGGTGGGGTCCGGCATGTTCGTGGTCAACGCACCCTTCGGGCTGGCGGAGGAAGCGGCGCGGCTTGACGGAGTGTTTGCGGCCCGCCGCTGAGGCGTCGAGCGCGTTTCTCCTTTTATATGAACCACATGCGCAACAAAGGTCCGCGAGAGGTGGAGACGCTCCCTACCCCCGCCTATCCCTCGGCTCCGGCCGGATCGGGATTTCCTTCAGAAGCCCGCCGACCCCCATCCCGGCGATATCCTCGGCATCCGGCATGATCCCGCAGGCGATGCGTTCCAGCACCCAGTCAGCGCCGTTGAGCGCCGGCGACCGGGCGCAGCCCGGCAAGCCGATGACCGGGCGGTTGCCGAGCGCGCCGTAGAAAAGAAGGTTGCCGGGGTCGACCGGCATGCCGAAGCGCGCCACCGTCCCACCGGCGCGGCGCAGACCTTCGGGGGCGACATCGTGGCTGTCGGAGGTCGCCGCCCCGGTGAGGATCAGCGACAGATCGCCCTTCAGCCGGGCCAGCGCCGCGGCGATCTCCGCCTCCTCATGCGGGACCGCGACGACCTCGGCCAGATCCATCCCGAGCCGCGAAAGCCGGGTGCGCACCGCCTCTTCCGCTTTCGGCCCAAGGTCCTTCGCCTGCCCCGGCGCATCCGTCAGGATCAGGCCCGCGCTCTGCATCACTACGGGTCGCACCCGCAAAGCGCCTTCGGCCTCCGCCACGGCACGGGCCAGCGCCGCCTCGGCCACGGCATAGGTGATGACCTTGACCGTCGCCACCATCGTCCCCGCCGCCACCCGCGCGAAGGCGGGCAGGACGGCAAGCGTCAGCGCCGGGTCGATGAGGTTCAGCGCCCGGATTGCGGCCGGGTCAAGCCCGACCACCCCCGGTCCCGTCGCATGGAAATTCACCCTTCCCTTCTGCGGTGCCGTCAGCCGCAGATGCGCCGCAGCCGGGTCGGGCACCATCGCCCGGGAAAGCTGCTCTGCTGCCCGGTCCTCGCCGACATCGCCGGGATCGAGCCGGGCGACGACGATCTCGGCAATGCCCGCGCCGGTGATCGCGGCAAGGTCGGCGGCGGAGAGTACCCGCCCCTTCGGCATCTTCCTGCGCCCCAGCATCAGCGAATGCGCCAGAACCGCGCCCTCCGCCTCTGCCACCGGAACCGTGCCGAACCGCATCAGCCGCGCCTCAGAACCTGTGTCACTTCGGCCATGATCGACACCGCGATCTCCGCCGGGCTTTTCGCACCGATATCAAGGCCGACCGGCGCGTGGATGCGGGCGATCTCGGCATCGGTGAACCCTGCCTCCTCAAGCCGGGTGAGCCTCTTGGCATGGGTCCGGGAGGAGCCGAGGCAGCCGAGGTAAAAGCAGTCGGACCTCAGCGCCGACTGGATCGCCGGATCGTCAAGCTTCGGATCATGGGTCAGCGTCACCACGGCGGTACGGGCATCAAGACCGAGTGCCGCCATCGCCTCATCCGGCCAATCATGGCTGATGACTTCGCCAGCGAAGCGCGCTTCCGATCCGAAAGCCTCCCTCGGGTCGATGAGCAAAGGATCATAGCCGCAGCTTCGTGCCATGCCGACCAGCGGTTGGGCGATATGGACGGCGCCGACGATGATCATGCGCAGGGGCGGGTTGTGGATGGCCACGAACAGGCTTTCGTCGATGCCGGACTTGTCGGCGCGGAACCGGTCGCGATGCGGGCCGTCGCGCGGGCTGAGGCTCCGGTCCCAGCTTTCCAGATCGACGGCATAGGCGATCCCGACCCGACCCGCGCGCGCCGTCACGATATCGGCCAGCATAGCTTCGGGCAGCGCCCTGCCGACCGGCTCCACCAGAACCCGGATGGTGCCGCCGCAGGCGAGGCCCACGGCGAAGGCGTCGTTGTCGGAAACGCCGTAGGTGAGCACCCGCGGCTTGCCATCTTCCAGTGCCGCCTGCGCTTCGGCCACCACCGCACCCTCGACGCAGCCGCCGGAGACGGAGCCCATCATCTCGCCCGCACCCGATATGGCCAACTGGCTCCCCACGGGCCGGGGGGCGGAGCCCCAGGTCTCGATCACGGTCGCAAGGGCCGCGCCCTTGCCCGCACGATGCCAATCCAGCGCAATCTCGGGTATCCTGTCGTGCTCGGCGCGGTCCATTGTCGGGTCCTCCGGCGCCAATATGCGGCGGGTGCGCGGGGGAGGCCAGTGGCAAAAAGTCGGACGCGGCTAGTCGCGTATTGTGACAGACGCGCGCCGGATGCGAAGCTGGAAGCAGTTGTTCCGGGCCGAACGGACATCGACAAAGGCGATGGCCGGGTCTTCCAGCAGGCCGCGCGCGCAGTCCTCGATTTCACCTTTGGGCACGATGTGCCCGGTGCCGTAGCGGATGCGGTGACCGTGGGTATAACCCTTCAGGAGGTAGTCCGGGCTTGTCCCCAGGATCGGCGGCACGCCGTCCCCTGACCACGGCGCGCAATCGTCGGCGCAAAGGAAGATCGGTCCTGTCTCAGCATAGGGCTGCGGTGCCGGGAATGGCCGGTGGGCGAGGATCAGGTACTCGCGCCCGGCCTCAACGTTCTTCAAGCAATGGCGGCAGGGCTCACCCTTGCCATCGGCCACGGCGCCGCGCTCAGGCGGCTGCCCGTTGGCATCGGGGGCGCCGGCGCGCAGGGCGCGGGCAAGCTCGGTCGGGATCGGTTCATAGGTCAGGTCCATGGGGCATCTCGCTTTTCGGAAGATGCCCCATGGTGGGGTCGGGCGGGGACACACTCGACCCGAAGTTTGCGTATTCCTGAGCCGGGCCGTCAGTTCGACGCCTGCCGCAGAAGGTCAGTGATGCGGCGGACGCTGGCGCGGCGGTTCGCCCGTTCCGACCCGCCCGTCTGCACCTTCAGGAACTCCTCGCCATAGCCCTGCACCACCATGTTTTCCGGCGGCACGTCGAAATACTCGGACATGGCGAGCGCCACCGATTCCGCGCGCCGGTCGGAAAGCGCGAGGTTCGAGGCCGCCGAACCAACGGCATCGGTATGGCCTTCGATCAGGAACATCTCGCGCGGGTTGGCGTCGATGTAGCTTTTCATCAGCCGCCCGAGCCGCGACAGCGCTTCGGCCTGATCCGGCCGGATCGCCGCAGATCCCGTCTCGAAGGTGATCGCGTTGAGGTCGATCACCGGCACCAGCGCGCGGACCTGCTGGATGTCTCGGATCTGCGCCAGCGAAAACTCGCGGTCGAAAGCAGCCTGACGCGAGAGGGCGGCGCGCAGGGCGTCGTCGTCGCCGTAGCTGTCGACCTCGATCACCGGCGCAGGCGGCGGCAGGCGCGTCACGTCGACGGGTTGGTACTGGACCGTATCGTCGACAAGAAGCGTCTGGCGGCCATCGCGGGAGATATGGACCCGGCGCAACACGCGGTATTCCGCATCGCGGATCGTCACGATGCGCGAGCCGTCTTCCCGCGTCACCGTGGTGCGCGAGGAGCCGTCATCGAAGCGCTCGGTGCGGACGGTCGATCCGGGCTGACGAAGCAGCGCGTTGTCGTCCTTGATGATCTGGTAGGTGCCGTCGGGGCGTTCGACCACGACGCGGTCGCCGGAATTCAGCTCCACCTTGCGGTTATTCGAGATCATCGCACCCACGGCAAGCGCGCCAAGGCCGATGAGGATGGCTTTCTCGCCGTCCGAGAGGCCCTTGTCCTTCTTCTTGGCCGTGGCAGAGGCGGTCGCCGTCGCGGCGGCGGCGGGCTGGTTCACCGGGTTGGCGAAATCCTCGCTCGACGAACGTGCGGAGTCTTCGGTGACGACTTCCTCGACCACCTCGGCATCGGCGGGAGCCGCTGCGTCGGGGTCAGCGGTGGCGGCGGCGGCAACCGGGGCCTCGCCGGTGACGGCGTCAGGCTGGACCGGAAGCTCAGGCACGACCACCTCGGTCGTGGCCCCGGTGGAGGTTTCGGCGCTGCCTTCCGCCTCGGCGGCGGGCGCAGGTTCTTCCGCAGGTTCGGTGCTGGCCTCAGTGTCTGTTGTGTCGGTTGCAGGCGCGGCCTCGGCCGGGGCTTCCTCGGCGGCGGGCGCATCCGGTGCGGGTTCGGTCGTGACCGGCGTATCCGGTGCGGGCGCTTCTTCAGTGGCGGCAGGCTCCTCGGGGGCGGCCTCGACTGGAGCCTCCGCGGCGGGTTCTTCAGCGGCGGGCGCGGCATCGGCCGGCGCCTCGTCCGGTACTACGGCTTCGGGCGCTGCCTCGGCAGGTGCTTCCTCAGACGCTGCGGCCTCTGGCGCTGCCTCGACGGGCGCTGCCTCGGGCTCCGGCTCGGGAGTCACGGCCTCGGGTTCTGGCGCGGGTTCTTCCGCCGGCGCCGGGGCAGGTTCCACGACCTCGGCGCAGGGCTGCTGGCTGCCGTCGGCACAAAGCGCCGCCGGATCGGCGGGGGCCGTTTCCTGCGGATACACGGGACCGCCGGCCAGAAGCGACAGGCTCGCAATCAGCGCGGTCGAGGTATTGAGGCTTTTCCGCATGTAGTTCTCCTTCCCGGAAAGTCGCATGTTCGTTTGGTCCCCAACGAGCGGGGCCACCTTATGGTTCCGAGACTTAGGGCAACGCGCGCTGTTATGCGATAGCGGCAGGGCGCTAGCCGTCTGCAAGAAGCCGCATGAGCCGGTCTTTCTCGCCCGCGTCGCGCGCCCGGCCGATGGCGTCGCCAAGGGCTTCGAGCGAGGCGATGGAATGGCCGGCGCGGAAGCTGTCAACATGGGGCAGCATGGCGGCGATCCCGCGCGCCTTCGGCATGAAGCCGTCCCAGCGAAGAAGCGGGTTGATCCAGATGAGGCGGCGGGCGGAAAGGTGCAGCCGTTCCATCTCGCGCCCAAGATCGTGGCCGGTGTCCCGGTCAAGCCCGTCGGTGATGAGCAGGACGACCGCCCCCTGCCCCATGACCCGGCGCGACCAGTCGCGGTTGAAGGCATGGAGCGAGGCGCCGATCCGGGTGCCGCCCTGCCAGTCCTGCGCTTCCGCCCCCGCAGCGGCAAGGGCGGCATCGACATCGCGGTGTTTCAGGTGCCTTGTGATGTTGGTCAGCCTTGTGCCGAAGGTGAAGGCATGGACCCGCGCCCAGCCCGCGCCCTTGTGGTTGGCGACGGCATGAAGGAAATGGAGGACCATCCGGCTGTAATGCGACATGGAGCCGGAAATGTCGCACAAGACGACGAGATTGGGCCAGCGCGTGCGTTGGCTTTTCCTGGAAAGCCAGGCGACCTCGCCGCCCCGCCGCATCGCCGCGCGCATGGTGCCGCGCCAGTCGGCGACTGATCCCTGTGCATCCGCCTTCATCCGCCGCGAGGCGAGCGGGCGGACGGGCAGCTTCAGCCTTGCGATCATCCTTTTGGCCTCTGCGATCTCGGCGGTCGACATCTGTTCGAAGTCGAGCGACTTCAGGCGTTCCTCGGCGGAGATCGTCGCCGTCGCATCGGCCTCGATCTCGACCTCATCCTCGCCGTCATCCTCGCGGCCCGGAATTTCGCGGTCGGCACCGTCAAGAAGCGCTTCCGCCGCCCGCTTTTCGGCGGCAGCGGCGGCGCGGTCCTCCTGTGCGCCGTGAACGGCGGGGAGCATCAGGCTCATCATGTGTTCGAGGTAACGCGGGTCGCGCCAGTAGAGCCGGTAGACCTGGTGAAAGACCGCGCGTTCCTCGGGGCGCGAGACGAAGGAGGCGTGGAGGACCCAGTAAAAGTCCATCCGCTCCGAAAACCCCGCCGCCTCGACCGCGCGGATGGCGTCGATCACCCGGCCCGGCCCGATCCTGAGGCCGGCCTTGCGCAAGGCCCGGGCGAAATGGGTTATGTTGTCGGCAAGCTTGCCGTCCTCGGGGATGTCGATCGGATCAGCCGTCATCGACGTCGCGGGGGCGCTGCCCCCGCACCCCCGGGGTACTTTCGCAACGAAGAAGCAGGAGGCCGGTCATCGGGGTCAGGCCGGGCTGAGTTCGGCGCGGATTTCGTCGAGGATCTTCTTCGCCGGGGCGCCCGCGATCTTCTGGATGTCGTCCTGATATTTCAGGATCGCGCCCAGGGTGTCGGCGATCACCTCGGGCGAGAGGGCGATCACGTCGAGCGCCAGCAGGCATTTGGCCCAGTCGATGGTCTCGGCGACGCCGGGGCGCTTGAAGAGATCCTCGCCGCGCAGTTTCTGGACGAAGGCCACCACCTCGCGGCTGAGGGTCTCGGCCGCTTCCGGGGCGCGGGCGCGGACGATCTCCATCTCGCGTGGGAAGGAGGGGTAGTCGACCCAGTGGTAAAGGCAGCGGCGCTTCAGCGCGTCGTGCACCTCGCGCGTGCGGTTCGACGTGAGAATCACGATGGGCGGCTCGGGCGCGTGGATGGTGCCAAGCTCGGGGATGGTGACCTGAAAATCGGAGAGCGCTTCGAGAAGGAAGGCCTCGAAAGGCTCATCGGTGCGGTCGAGCTCGTCGATGAGGAGGACGGGCGCGCCACCGGGTTGCGGGCGCATCGCCTGCAGAAGCGGGCGTTCGATGAGATAGTCCTCAGTGAACAGCTCGGTCTTCAGCGCATCGCGGTCGGCGCCGCCGGAGGCTTCCGCCGTGCGGATGGCGATCATCTGCGCGGCGAAGTTCCATTCGCAGACCGCACTTGCCGCATCGAGGCCCTCGTAGCACTGAAGCCTGATGAGCCGCCGCCCGAGGCCGCCGGCGATGGCCTTGGCGATCTCGGTCTTGCCGACGCCCGCCTCGCCTTCGAGGAAGAGAGGTCGCCCGAGTTTCAGCGCGAGGAAGATCACCGTCGCCAGCGCCCGGCCAACGACATAGTTCTGCCCGGCGAGAAGCGTCGCGACCGCGTCGATGCTTTTGGGAATGTCGGTCACGGAGCGCGGGCCTCTCTGGCGTTCGTCGCCATGCTGGGGGGCGCGGCAGGGCGGGTCAAGGGGAGCCCGCAGGTCCAGTCATGCGACTTAAGGCCTATGCCGGCGTCAGAGGTCGCGCATCGCGCGGCGGATCGCCGGATGGCCACCGTTTTTCAGGACCCAGCGCCCGACCCGCCGCGCGAGGCCGGGCCGGCCCCGGTCGAGGGCGCGCTGGAACAACTCCCACTGGTAGCGGGGGAAGGTGTGGCGGGCTCGGAGGCGCCGGTAGAAGTCGAGTGGCGTCAGCTTGCCGTCGAGGGCGGCGAGGATCACCGGGCTGAGGATGCCCATCTGCTGCAGCGCGGTGCCGAGCCGGTGCCCGACAAGCGGCACGCGGAGTTTCTCGACATTGGCCCCGGTGAAGCGGTCGGCATGGGCGGCGTCAAGCCTCGCATAGGGATCGTAGAAGAGAAAGACCCGGCCTGCGGCGGCGGAGACGGCGGCGGCGTCGCCGTAGGGGCCGGAGTAGTCATAGCCCCAGGCGGCGCGGTAGCGGGTTTCCCACGGCACCAGCCTCCGGTCGAGCGTGGACTGCGGGCTGATCGCCACGACATCGGCGCCGGGAGAGGCGGGCGCGAAGGCGGCGGCGGCATAGCCGCCCATCGAGGCGCCGTAGAAGACGACACGGGCGAAGCGGGTGAAGAAGCCTTCCTCCCTGAGCCGGTCAAACTCGGCATGGACCCAAGGGTCGCGGTACCAGGTCCAGCCGCCGGCCATGACGCCGAGCATCGACCAGCCCTGTTTCTCGATGAACTCGTAGCCCCAGGGGCGGCGTTCCTCGCGCTTGGTCATGGCGATGTCGAGGTTGTCGAAGGTGACAACCAGCGTGTCGGTGCTGCGCGGAACGAAGAGGAAGGAATGCGTGCCGCCATCGCGGAAGAAGCCATCCGCACCAGCAAGGTCCGTCGCGATGGACGCCCAGTTTTCGTCGGTCGCCAGGGGCGCGGGCGGGTTGGGGCGGAAGAGGACGCGAGCCACCGACGCCCGCCCGTCGTGCCGTTCGCCGATGGTTTCGCAGGCGCCGCGTTCCTTCAGGAAGGGGAAGGCGCCCGATCCCTTGCGGATCTCGGTCGCGAGGAGGCTGTCGGCGTGGAGGCCCCTCTGCAGGATCGGCGACAGCGCGCGGACGCCGTGGCGAACTCCGAAGCCATCGAGATTAAGGACGATGTCCCAAGGCTTTATGGCACTTTCCTTGGAGATAACTTCAATACGGTTCGCCGGTATGCCGGCGGCGATCAGGCCTTTGCGGCAGGTGGCAATCCAGGACGATGGCTTTGCCGGGAAGCCGCCTTCGGGCGTCAGGTCGACGAGAGAGATGGTGCAGTCATGGCGGGTCTGCAGCGCCGCCGCGACCCCCGCACCCGCATCGTTCAGAACCGCGATGCGGGTTGCCGGCACTTCGCCGAGCGCCGCCAGAAGGTCGCCGTCGAGGGCCAACGCGGACAAGGTCGGCGTCACGCCTCCTCCTCCTCATCCTCGGGATCGGGCTTGCCGCGAAGCGGCGCGCCTGCCGGGTCGATGCCGTGCTTCTTCAGCAGCTTGCCGACGACGCTCCGCGGCCGCGGCACCCCGTCCCAGACCGCGAGCAGGCGCGAGCGCATGCGGCGGCCGTAGAAATGGATCGAATAGGTCTCTTCCGTCACATAGACGCTCTCGTCTATGCCGGGGCGCAACAGCAACTTCCGGTCCTTGTACTCGAAGGGATAGAGCGCCGCGCGCGGCAGGGCGTGGCGGATCTCGCCTGTCTCCTTCAGGAAATGCGTCAGGGCATGCGGCCCCCATACGCCCCAGGGCATCTCGCCGGCATGGACCGGATCGCCCGCAGCCTTCCGCGCCTCAAGCTCCTTGCGGTACTTGTCGCCGTACCATTCCGGGATCGCATATTCGTCCGAGGTGAAGTCGAGAAGCCGGCCCAGCGCCTCGCTGTCCTTCGGCAAGCCAAGGACGCCGCCATTGACCCCCGTTTCGCTTTCCCAAGCGAAGAAATGGCCGGTCCCCGTCCTGAACCGCTTCACGCAATAGGCATCGGTATCGGCCCAGATCGTGCGGTCGCATTTCCTCAGGAGGTGGTAGCGGAAAAGATCGGAATGAAGCGCCGGACTGCCGGTGCGGCCATGGCGAAGAAAGCCTTCCTGCGGAAGAATGTCGCGCGCATCGGCATGCTCGACGCCAAGGGGCGCATTGCCGATCGGCTCATAGGAATAAAGCGTCAGGTCATGCCCGGCATCGAGGAAGGACTTCAGGCACAGTTGTTCCAGATAGCTGAGATCGCCGCCGATCCACAGCGCCGCGATGCGGTAATCGCCAACCATGATTGCCTGTCCTCCTGCCGGTTCTTGCGCGGCACTTCGCGCGATTGTGGCCGAGAAAGCCCCGCTTGCCAATAAGGTCGGAGCGACCGGCCCGCTTGGGTTTGCGGGAAGCGCCCCTTGTGCTATCGCTCGCCGAGGCAGGAACAACCGGCAGGCCCGACATGAGCCGCCCCACCCCGACGCGCGTCTTGCGCCGACCGCTCCTTGCCGGGGCGGCGGGGGAACTGCCCGTGCTCGATGCGGTAGTGTGGGAGGAGAACGGCGGCCGCGCCTTCCGCATACTGACGCGTGCCGGGGTATCAGCCGGGATGATCGGCGGGATGCCGGACGGGACGGAACTCCGCGACGTGTCGGGGGCGCTGCTGATTGCCGGGATGGTTGCCGACGATGGGCCGATCCCTGTGCCGCTTGTCTCGGGCGGCGTGGCAGAGGTCACGCCCGCGCCTGCCGAACGGGACTTGCTCGCCGGGCGCAATTGCCTTCTGGGCGTGCGGCTTGAGGAAAGCGCCGACGTGGTGGCCGACTGGCTTCGCTACCACGCCCGCCATCACGGCGCGACCGGTGCCGTCATCATCAACCGCGCGCCGGAGGATAGCCCCGCCAGCAGCGCCGAGGATTTCGCCGAGGTGCTGGAGGAGGCGCTTTACGACTGCCCCGGCCTTCTGGTCGTGGTGCTGGAAAGCGCCGTCCCCTTGGGCAAGCCTGGCCTTGGCCCTGAAAGCCACGCCTACCTCGCGCCTGATGCACCGGGGAAGGACCGGATGGCGGTCCCTGCCCCCGACCCCTGGCGCGCGCCTCTGGGCGAGCCCCTGATCTATGAGGCGGCGAAATGGCGGTTTCTGGCGAAGGCGCGGGCGGTGCTCTGCCTCGACGTGACCGACGTGCTGGCGGCAGATGCCGGGGTCAATGCCTTCGACCTTTGCGCGGGCGCCCGTCACGGCGTGGCGCTTCTGGTCGGGCATCGGATCTATCCGTGGCGTGTCCGCAAGGGCCGCGCCGCCACCTTCGGCGACCATATCTGCCGCCCCTTCGACCGGCGCCGCGGCATCGCCCGCTGGGGCGTGGCGCCCGAGGTTGCCGGACTGGACAACACCTGGCGGGCGATCCGCGTCGCCTTTGCCAAGCCCGAAGCCGGTCAGGTCGTGCCGTTCTGGCGCGCCATGGCGATCCGGGTGCCGGGCTACCGCGCCGGAGAGCTTGCGCCGAAATCCTCGCTCATCGAAGACCCGGAGCTTGTGGCACTCGCGGCGCTTTTCGGTCATCTGCCGGTGCATCCTCCGGTCTCGGCGCCGCGCGCGGTTGCCGCCGGGGTGGCAGCGGGAACGCGTACCTGCATCATTACGACGATGAAGAACGAAGGCCCCTTCATCCTCGAATGGATCGCCTATCACCGCGCCATCGGGGTCGAGGATTTCCTCGTCTATACCAATGACTGCACCGACGGCACCGACCGGCTTCTTGAGGCGCTTCAGCGCAAGGGCATCGTCCAGCACCGCGACAATCCGTTCCGTTCCATGCCGGGGCTGAAGCCGCAGCACGCCGCACTTCAGGCCGCCGAAGAAGAAAAGGTGGTACAGGGCAGCGCCTGGGCGATCTGCATGGATGTCGACGAGTTCATCGACATCAAGATCGGCGACGGCACGCTGCCAGCCCTTTATGCCGCGATGGGCGATGCCAACATGATCGCGCTGACCTGGCGGCTTTTCGGCAATGCCGATGTGGCGGGCTTCGAGGACCGCTTCGTCACCGAACAGTTCACCCTTTGCGCGCAAGAGCTTGTCCGCAAGCCGCATCAGGCCTGGGGCTTCAAGACGCTGTTTCGCAATATCGAGATCTACCGCAAGCTTGGCGTCCACCGCCCCAAGGGGCTGAAGCCCGACCTCTGGGATCAGGTCCGCTGGCTGAACGGTTCCGGCCAGCCCTTGCCGCGCGAGATGTTCCGGAACGGCTGGCGGTCGTCGGTCGAGACCTATGGTTATGACTGGGTGCAGCTGAACCACTACGCGGTGCGATCCGTCGAAAGCTTCCTCGTCAAGCGCGACCGGGGCCGGGTCAACCATGTCGACCGCGATCAGGGGCTGAACTACTGGTTCCGCATGAACCACAACGCGGTGGAGGACCGATCCATCCTGCGCATGGTCCCCGCCGCCCGGGCCGAGTTCGACCGGCTGATGGCCGACCCCGACATTGCCGCGCTGCATGAAGGTGCTGTGGCAGCGCACCGGGCCAAGATCGCGGAGCTGATGGCGGTGAAGGCCAACCGCGCCTTCCATGCCGACCTTACGGGTGAGCGGATGCAGGCGCTGTCGCGCATCCTGCAATCCTTCGGCTCTGCCGTCTTCATGGCCGGCCCCGGCGTGATCCCGCCCGACCTGCACCGCCGGGAACTGCCGCCCGGCTTCTTCTTCACCGTGGAGCACGAAGGCGATGCCGAGCACTGACCCCCGCTGCCTCGCGGTCCTGACCGTGAAGAACGAAGGCGCCTTCCTGATCGATTGGCTGGCGCATCACCGGGCCACGGGCTTCACCGATTTCCTCGTCTTTTCAAACGACTGCACGGACGGCACCGACGCCATGCTCGACCGGCTGGCGGCGATGGGCTGGCTCGTCCATGTCAGGAACGAAGGGCCCCATCCGAACGGCCCGCAATGGGAGGCGCTGAAGCGCGCAAGCAAGCATCCGGCACGGGCCGGGGCGGCCTGGACGCTGGTGCTCGACATCGACGAGTTTGTGAATGTCCATGCGGGCGACGGCACGCTTACCGCGCTCTTCGCCGCCTTGCCGGATGCGACGGCGATCCCGCTGACCTGGCGCCTTTTCGGAAACGCCGGCATCCGCGATTTCGAGGATCGCCCGGTGCCGGAGCAATTTACCGGCGCCGCGCCCACCGTCATGGGCTGGCCCTGGCGCGCGGCGTTGTTCAAGACGCTCTTCCGCGACGATGGCAGCTACCGCCGCCTTGGTGTCCACCGCCCGCAAGGCCCCGATGAGGGCCGACTGGCGGCGCAGCGCTGGTTCGACGGATCGGGGCGGGCCCTGTCTGACACCTTCCACACGGCCCGCATCTTTTCCGACTACGGGCGCGACAACTACGGCCTTGTGCAGCTGAACCACTACGCGCTTGGCGCAATGGAAAGCTATGTGCTGAAGGCGGATCGGGGCCGCGCCAACCGCGATGCCTCGGCCTTCGACCTTTCTTACTGGGTCGAGCGCAACTTTTCGACGGATGAGGACCGGACGATCCTGCGGATCGAACCGAAGGTGGCCCCGGTCCGTGCCGAACTGCGCGCCGATCCGGTTCTCGGACCCCTGCATGACGCCGCCGTGCGCTGGCGCCGTGAGCGCTTCCTCAAGCTGATGGAGGAAGAGGCCTACCGCAGCCTGATCGGCAGGCTCATGCTGACACCGCCGAGCATTCCACTACCGGTTGAGCGGCAACGATTCCTTGCCCGTTTCACACGCGCGCCGCTCTTCGCGCCAAGTCAGGAAACAGACTCTCCGCGCGCATCCGATTGAAAAACAACACAGAAACAGTCGCTGCGCAAAACGCGACGAAACCTCGGCCCAATCAAGCACCGTCTTGCATGCCCGCGCCCTGCCCGCGCAGTATGCGCAGGGGAAGTGTACGGGTGTCGGGGGCATGCAACGCGAAGTGACGGAGGCGACCGGCCGCGCGCCGGGGGCCGCTGGCGACTGGTTCGCCAGGATGGAAGAGATCGGCGAAGAGGCCGGCTACTTCCAACGGCTCGGGCCGCACCATTCCGCGTTTTTCCTCGATGAAGCGCCGATCCTCCTCGTCACCTTCGAAAGCGTCCAGTCGATCCGCCAGACCCAGCCGGGGCAGCTGCCCATGGGCTACCAGATCGCCAAGGGGCGCGGCTGGTCGCATCTGTGCCTGATCGCCGATGGCGATACCTGGTACCGCGACAAGGCCGTCTATGCCTATTTCGACCGCCTCGTCGATGACGCCTTCTTCGAGGATTTCGATCAGGTCGTGTTCTATGGCGCCGGCATGGCGGGCTATGCCGCGGCGGCGTTTTCGGTTGCCGCCCCCGGTGCCACGGTGATCGCCGTTCAGCCGCAGGCAACGCTCGATCCGCGGATCGCCGGATGGGACCCGCGCTGGCCCGAGATGCGGCGGGTCTCCTTCACAGATCGATACGGCTTTGCCCCCGACATGATCGAGGGTGCGGGCCAGGTCTTCGTGATCTTCGATCCCGAACTCGTGCTCGACGCCATGCACGCGGCCCTGTTCACCCGTCCCTACGTCACCCTTCTTCCGTGCCGCCACCTTGGCCGCGACATCGGCGCGGCGCTGGACGAGATGCACATCCTGCAGTCGATGCTCGCGGCGGCCTGCTCCGGCGCATTCGACGCGCATATGTTCGCGATCTTCTACCGCGCGCGGCGCAACTACCGGCCCTATCTGCGCGGGCTTCTCACCCATCTTGACCGCGACGGGCGCGCCTTCCTCGCTGCCCTGCTCTGCCGCAACGTGATGGGCCGGATGGAGGCGCCGAAGATGAAGGCGCGGCTTGAGCAGCTTGAGAATGACCTGAAGATCATGGGGCAGTCGCTGCCCTCGCCGCGCAGCGAGCGATAGAAGCCCGCCCCTCAGCAGCGGTAAGCGACGGCGTGGACTTCATAGACATCCGCGCCGGGGGCGACGGCGTCGAAGATGATGGCGTTGGCGCCGGCGTCGCGGGCATCCGACATCACCTTGTTGCGCGCATAGCTGAGGCCCTGCCCGGCCAGGGGCCCGTAGACCCCCGGCTTCATGCGGAAATCGCTGACATAGCTGCAACTCGCGGCCTCGGCGGAGGATATCTCGCGCACGCCCCCGACCGGCGTGAAGCCGGGGTCGGAGGTGCAGGCGCCCAGTGCCACCAACCCCGCCATGACCAAGCCTGCCCGTGTCATTCCCTGCTCCCGCTGCCTCGCGGGGGACAGTCTGGGGCAGGCATGACCGGGTTACAAGCCCGGCTTGGCCGGCTCGTCCTTGAAGGCGACAGACCGCCGATAGAGGTGCCAGGTGGCATGGCCGAGGATCGGCAGCACCACGGCAAGGCCAAGAAGGAACGGCACCGCGCCAACCGCCATCGAGACGGCAACGATCAGCCCCCAAATCCCCACCGTCACCGGATTTTCCCTCGTGACGCGCAGCGAGGTCATCACTGCCATCGGCAGTCCGACCGGCCGGTCAAGGAGCAGCGGGAAGGAGACGACGGTCGCGGCCAGCACGACGGCGGCGAAGATGAAGCCAACAGGGATGCCGATCAGGATCATCGCCCAGCCTGCCTCGGTCCCGAAAAGCGCCCCGAGGAAGGACATGACCGACACCGGCAGATCGGGGCCGAGCGTTGCGGCGTAGATCCACTGCGCCGTTACGATCCACATGAAGAAGATCATGAAGAGCGCTGCAGCCAGTACCAGCATCACTGCGATGCGCGGCGACTGAAGCACCCGAAAGGCATCGCCCCAGCCCGCCGGAAGGCCGACTTCGCGCCGGCGGCTCATCTCGTAAAGTCCGATGGCGGCAGCGGGGCCGAGAAGCAGGAAGCCCGACAGCAGGGGAAAGATCAACGGCAGCGCATTGGCATGGAAAGCCGCCCAGATCAGCGCCAGCCCGGCGATGGGGTAAAGAAGGCAGGCCGCTATCACGTCCGTCCGGAGCGCCGCGAAATCTGCCGCGCCAAGGCGCAACGCCTCCATGATGTCTGCCAGCGTGATACGCTGAACGATGGGTTCGGCGGATGTCCGCCCGCCCAGTTCCCTTGCGACCTCCGCCACGTCATGCCCCGCCACCCCGAGAGCCTGCGCGCCCCAGGACAGCGGATTGCCGATTGTATTGGCCATGGTTTCTCTCTCCCGCTCTGCCATGTGGCGGTGCGGCCGGTTTCGGGACCCGGACCCTGATCGGGTCACGGGGGTTAACCGGACGACACCGACAGGGTAACTCTATCACGTTCCACGGCTTTTCGCGCGCAAATCTCTGCGACAGGGGCGTCAGCCCTGGGACGTCCGGTCGAAGGCCGGATCGACCGGCACCTGAAGCGCGGTGGCGAGCGCATTGGTCTGGCTCGCCAGCGCGATGACCGCCAGCAACTCGCCATGCTGCGCCTCGGTCATGCCCTTGGCGCGGGCGGCGGCGGTGTGGGAATGGACGCAGTAGCTGCAACCATTCGTGGTGGAGACTGCGACGTAGATCAGTTCCTTCACCAGCGGATCGAGCGCGCCGGGCGCCATCACCAGCTTCACCCTCTCCCAGACCGCTGCAAGCAACGCAGGATCGGCAGCAAGCGCTCGCCAGAAGTTGTTGACGAAGTCGGTCTGCCTTGTGGCGCGGATGTCGGCAAAGACGGCGCGGGCCTCCGCCCCCGCCGCCTCGTCGCCCAATATCGGAACCGTCGCCATCAGATCACGGCCATCACGCGGGCCGGGCCGCCGGTGCCACGCGCATGTTTCGGCGCGCCGATGAAGATCGTCGCCCCTTTGGCCGGCAGCTTGTCGAGGTTGGCGATGTTCTCGATGCCGAAATGCCCGTTCGGCAGCCACGAAAAATGCACGGCAAAGTCGGCGGAATTGCCGGGGTCGAGCGACAGGGTGTCGACGGCGATGGAGGCGGCGCCCAGTTCGGCCAGATAATCCGTCGCCTCTTTCGAAAAGCCAGGAAAGGCGAGCTTGCCGTCCGGCGTATTGCGGAACGCCGGATCGCCGAGCTTCGCCGCCCAGCCGGAGTTCATCGCCACGCAGGCGCCCGCCGGGATCGCGCCATTGGCGGAAATCCAGGCGTCGATGTCGTCCTTCATCACCATCGCATTGGCGTCGTCCTTGGCCTTGCCGGTCAGGTCAAGGACACAGAGCGGCGCCATCAGGTTCTCGACCGGCAGATCGGCGACCGAGGTTCCGTCCTTCGAAAAGTGCAGCGGCGCGTCGATATGGGTGCCGGTGTGTTCGTAGATCGTCAGCTTCCAGAGCTGGTAGCCGTGCTGTTCGAAATTCACCGCCTCTTCATAGGCGATGCCGGGGGTGCCGTCGAAGGTAGGGAATGTCTCGTCATAGGTGTGGGTGAGGTCGATGACCTTGCCCGAGGACTGCGCAAGCGCCTGACGCGCGGGCAGAAGCCCCGCTGCCGCCGTTGCCACCCCGGCCATGGCCGCGCCCTTGAAAAGGCTCCGGCGCGATAGCATCGACTTGCGGACTTCTTCGATAATGCAGGCATTACACATATTCGTCCCTCCAATGGCTGATACGCACGGGGCACCCACCACTGCGCCCCGCCCGAAAGCGAGGGTAGACGCCGAAAGCCCGCCGCGCCAAGGATTTCCTGTGCCCGCAACCCTTCGGGGAGTGGCGCGGCGCGCGGCTTGGGTGTAGGCCAAGGCCATGAGCCAGACCCTGACCCTGACCCTCCGCCGCCCCGACGACATGCACCTGCATCTGCGCGACGGCGCGATGCTGGAAGCCGTCCTCCCGGAAAGCGCCCGCCATTTCGGCCGCGCCATCATCATGCCGAACCTCGTGCCGCCGGTGGTGACCGCGCAGGAAGCTGCCGCCTACCGAGACCGCATCCGCGCCGCGCTGCCGGAAGGCATGGCGTTCGAACCCTTGATGACGCTCTATCTCACCGAGGATACCGATCCGGCCGATGTCGCCGCCGCCCATGCCTCGGGCCTTGTGCGAGCGGTGAAGCTTTATCCCGCCGGGGCCACCACCAATTCGCAATCCGGGGTACGCGATTTCGACAAGGTGCGCGGGGTTCTGGAAAAGATGGCCGGGATCGGCCTGACGCTTTGCGTCCACGGCGAGGTTACCGACCCCGCCGTCGACATCTTCGACCGCGAGGCGGTGTTCATCGACCGCGTTCTTGATCCGGTCCGCCGCGCCACGCCGGGGCTGCGCGTGGTGATGGAGCATGTCACGACAAAGGAAGGCGTGGCCTATGCGCGGTCGGGCGGCGATGGGCTTGCGGCGACGATCACCACCCATCACCTCATCATCAACCGCAACCATATCCTCGCCGGCGGCATCCGGCCGCATTACTACTGTCTGCCGGTCGCCAAGCGGGAGGTCCACCGGCTCGCGCTCCGCGAAGCGGCGGTGAGCGGCGAGGCGCGGTTCTTCCTCGGCACCGACAGCGCGCCGCACCCGGATCATCTGAAGGAACATCCCTGCGGCTGCGCCGGCTGCTTTACCGCGACGAATACACTTTCGATCCTCGGCCATGTCTTCGAGGAGGAAGGTGCACTCGACCGGCTCGAAGCCTTCACCTCGCTGAACGGCGCTGCGTTTTACGGACTTCCGCCTGCGGAAACGACCGTGACGCTGGAAAAACGGGCCGAGCCTTGCGCCTATCCGGCCAAGATCGAGACCGGGGCCGGGACGGTGACGGTCTTTGACCCCGGCTTCCCGCTTTACTGGGCGGTCAGGGAGGGCTGACGCGGCTGTCCGGCAGATGGCGCGAATGGTCGCATGGCGGGACGCTCTGCGGGGAGTATTTTAGGGCAGAAAGTGGCAGGGCCGCGTGCCCTGCTGCCGGATGGGAGAAGGCTGATGGCGGAAAAGACATTCGGATCGCGGCTGAAGGCACTTCTCCTCGCACTTCTCAATGCGACGCTGCTTCTGGCGCTGCTGCTCGTGATCGGCCTCTGGCTCCTCCTCGGCCGGGCGCAGCATTTCGTGGCCAATACCGCCGCGATGGCGGCCACAGCCGCCGGGGCGGAGTTGCGGGAGAAGGCCGGGGCGCAGATTGCCGGGTTGGGGTCCGCAGCCGAACGGATCAAGGGGGTCGAGGCGCGGATCGACGGGACCATGGCCAAAGTCGCGGCGGGCGACAGCGCAGCGGCGGCAGAGCTTCAGGGGTTGCGGAGCGACGTGCAGGCGCTCAACACCACCATCGGCTCGGCCCGCGACACGATTGTCGGGTTCAAGTCGGATGCCTCGGGGTCACTCAGGGACGTGCTGCGCGAATTTCTCATCGACCTCGCAGCGCGGCTTGGACCGGCGCCCGCCGCGCCCTGAGCCGCCCGTCGGGGCTTCAAACCTGCGCCGTTTCCGGCTATGCCGCCCGCGAACCCCTGCCGGAGGCCGCCGATGATCCCGTCCAGTTTCCCCCCGAAAGACGAAATCGCCCGTCTGGCGGCGCGGATGCTTCTTGAGATCAAGGCGGTGCATTTCAACGCGGCGGAGCCTTTCACCCTCGCCTCCGGTCTGCCCTCGCCGACCTATATCGACTGCCGCAAGCTCATCTCCTACCCGCGCATCCGCTCAACGCTGATGGATTTCCTTGTCGTCACCGTGATGCGCGAAGCGGGGTTCGAGGCTTTCGACAACATCGCCGGTGGCGAGACGGCGGGCATCCCCTTCGCCGCGATGGTGGCCGAGCGTCTGGCGCTGCCGATGACCTATGTCAGGAAGAAGCCCAAGGGCTATGGCCGCAATGCCCGGATCGAGGGCGTGATGACCGAAGGCCAGCGCGTGCTTCTGGTCGAGGACCTGACCACCGACGGCGGATCGAAGCTTTCCTTCGTCGACGCGATCCGCGAGACGGGTGCAAGTTGTGCCCATACCGCCGTGATCTTCTACTACGGGATCTTCCCTGAGACGATCGCGACTCTGGCCAATCATGGCGTGGCGCTCCATTCCCTTTGCACCTGGTGGGACGTTCTCGCCGAGGCGCGCGAATCGGGCGCCTTCGATGCGGCGACCCTGAACGAGGTCGAGGCGTTTCTGACCAGCCCCCGGCCCTGGCAGGAAGCGCGGCAGAAGCGCTGATCCCTTGACCCGGCGGAAGCTGGCCGGCGGCGCCCGCCGCGCTCTGTCGATATATTGACAGGTACGCACCCGATGCCGCAGGATATTGCGGTTCCTGTCTTATCCACCGGCCATCCACAGGAATATACAGTTTGCGCGACAGGGCCGGATCGCGCATATCCCTTCGCCAAGAACGGGGGACAGTGATGACCGAGGTTGCGACGATACGCGCAGTCAAAAGCGCGCCCGAAGAGGATTCGCTTCCGCATAATATCGAGGCCGAGCAGCAGCTTCTCGGCGCGATCCTGACCAACAACGACATCTACGACCGCATCGCGGCGCTGGTGAAATCCGAGCATTTCTTCGAGCCGGTCCACCAGCGCATCTTCGAAGTCGCGATTGCCCGCATCCAGAAGAACGCGCTCGCCTCGCCGGTCACGCTCAAGGCCTATATGGAGGAGGATGCCGGGCTGAAGGAGCTTGGCGGCCCGGCCTATCTCGCCCGGCTTGCCGGTGCCGCGATCTCGGCCTTTGCCGCGCGCGACTACGCGCAGATGATCTATGACCTCGCGGTCAGGCGCGAGCTGATGCAGCTTGGCCGCGACATCACCGACCGCGCCCGCTCCATCGAGATCGACAACGATCCGAAGGAACAGATCACCGAGGCCGAGCAGCGGCTTTATACGCTCGCCGAACAGGGCACGGTCGAAAAGGGCTTCGTCTCGTTCCTGAAGGCCACCACCGATGCGGTGATGACCGCCCATGCCGCCTACCAGCGCGATGGCGCCCTGTCGGGGATTTCCACCGGCCTTGCCGATCTCGACAAGAAGCTTGGCGGGCTGCATCCGTCCGACCTTCTGATCCTCGCCGGGCGCCCCTCGATGGGCAAGACCTCGCTCGCCACCAACATCGCCTTCAACATCGCCAAGGCCTACAAGAAGGGCAAGCGCCCGGACGGGTCCGAGGGTGCGGTGAACGGCGGCGTCGTCGGCTTCTTCTCGCTCGAAATGTCGGCGGAACAACTGGCGGCGCGTATTCTCTCCGAAGCCTCGGAAGTGCCCTCCGAACAGATCCGTCGCGGCGACATGACCGAGACTGAGTTCCGCCGCTTCGTCGAGGCGGCGAAGGCGCTGGAGTCCTGCCCGCTTTACATCGACGACACGCCGGCGCTTCCGATTGCACAGGTCGCCGCGCGCTGCCGGCGGCTGAAGCGGACGCAGGGGCTGGACGTGGTCTTTGTCGACTACCTCCAGCTTCTTCGCGGCACCGGCAAGGGTGACAACCGGGTCCAGGAGATCGGCGAGATTTCCATGGGTCTCAAGGCCTTGGCCAAGGAACTTAGCCTGCCCGTGGTGGCGCTGTCGCAGCTTTCACGTCAGGTGGAAAACCGCGAAGACAAGCGCCCGCAGCTCAGCGACCTCCGCGAATCCGGCTCTATCGAGCAGGATGCCGACGTGGTCATGTTCGTGTTCCGCGAGGAATACTACAAGGAACGCGAAAAGCCGGGCGACCATGACCTTGAAGGGATGGCCAAGTGGCAGGAGGTCATGGAGCAGGTCCATGGCAAGGCCGAGGTCATCATCGGCAAGCAGCGTCACGGGCCCATCGGCACGGTGGAACTGTCGTTCGAAGGCCGCTTCACCCGGTTCGGCAACCTCGTGAAGCCCTGGCAGCAGGGCGACGGCAGCTTCTGAACATCAGCATTCGTGATTGGACAGGCGGGCGCCTTCGGGCGACCCTTCGCCCATGCGCGCGCCGATGATCCCGCTGCTGGCCCTTCTGGCCATGCCCGCCGATGCGGCGGAAGAGGTCGATCTTGAGCTTTTGCTGATGGTCGACGTGTCGCGCTCCATGTCGTCGGCCGAGCTTGAGATTCAGCGGCAGGGCTATGTTGCGGCGCTCAGAAGCGACAGCGTGGCGGCCGCCCTTGGCCGGGCGCTGACCGGCAGGATCGCGCTCGCCTATGTCGAATGGGCGGGCGAGAAACGCCAGCGCATCATCCAGGACTGGGTGCTGATCGAGGGCCGCGAAGATCTTTTCGTCGTGGCAGAGGTCCTAGCGAATGACCAGAGCACCACGCAAAGCCGGACCTCGATCTCCGGTGCCTTACGATATGGCGCGGCCTATCTTGATGCGAATGATTTCAACGGGATGCGGCGCGTCATTGATATTTCAGGTGATGGGCCGAACAATCAGGGCGGCACTGTGCCGGCCATCCGTGACGCTGTGGTGGCGCGCGGCATCACCATCAACGGGTTGCCGCTGATGACCCAGGATGGCGTCTTCATGCGCATCCCCGATCTTGACGCCTATTACCAGAATTGCGTGATCGGCGGGCCGGGCGCATTCCTTGTGCCAGTTTACAAGTGGGAGGATTTCGGCCCGGCGGTCACACAGAAACTGGTCCTGGAGATCGCCGGGCTGCCGCCCGAGCGCCTGATCCCGGTTCAGGCCGCCGCGCCTTATGATTGCGAGGTCGGCGAGAAGCTTTGGCGCCGCATGCGGATGGACAGCGATTTCTGAGGCTCCGCCGACCCTTGCCACACCCCGCCCGGCCTGCCAAAAGACGCCCCATGGCTCAGGCGATCCTTACCATTGATCTTGGCGCGATCGCCCGCAACTGGCGGGCGCTGGCCGGGCTTTCCGGCGCTGCCGAAGCTGGTGCGGTCGTGAAGGCCGATTGCTACGGACTTGGTGCTGCGCGCGTAGCCCCGGCGCTGGCGGCGGCAGGCGCGCGGCGCTTCTTCGTGGCCGAGGCGTCGGAGGGCGTGGCGATCCGCCAAGCACTCGGGACCGGCCCGGAAATCTACGTCTTCGCAGGGCATATGGCGGGCGATGCTGAAATCATCGCGGGTGCCGACCTGATCCCGCTCCTGAATTCGCCCGAGCAAGTCGCGCGCCACCGCGCAGCACTTCCCGGTCGTCCCTTCGGCATCCAGTTCGACACCGGCATGAACCGCCTCGGGATCGAGGAAGCCGACTGGCGGGCGCTTTCCTCCGACATTGTCGCAGAGGGGCCGCGCCTCCTCATGTCGCACCTCGCCTGCGCCGATGATCCGGGCCATGCGACGAACGCCGCCCAGCTTGCCGCCTTCCGGCGGATGAGTGATGGCCTCGGCCTGCCCCGCTCTCTGGCCGCGACGGGCGGCATCCTTCTTGGCGCTGAGTATCACTTCGACATCACCCGCCCCGGCATCGGCCTTTACGGCGGCGCCCCCTTCGATAACGCCGAAGCTGTCGTCCGGCTATCGCTGCCCGTGATCCAGATACGGAACATCCCAGCGGGCGAAACCGTGGGCTACGGCAATTCCTGGACCGCGCCCGCGCCGTCGCGCATCGCCACCCTTGGCGCGGGCTACGCCGATGGCCTGATCCGCGCGATGACCGGCAAGGCCCGCGTCTGGCATGGCACCACCCCCTGCCCGGTCGCCGGTCGCGTCTCGATGGATTCGATGGGCGTGGACATCACCCACCTGCCAGACACGCCAGATACGCTCGACATCCTCTGCCCGGCACAAGGCGTCGATGCGCTGGCGACGATGGCCGGCACCATCGGCTATGAAATCCTGACCGCGCTCGGAAACCGCTACCGGCGCGACTATACCGGGGGGCCCGTATGACGCTGACCTATCCCTTTGCGGTCCTCGGTCGGCAGGTCCTTGGCTTCCTCGCCGCCGTGGGCCGCATCGCGATCTTCGCCCTGACCGGGATCAGCCACCTTTTCCGCCCGCCCTTCTACCCGAAGGAATTCCTGACCGCGCTCCTCCAGATCGGCTATTTCAGCCTGCCGGTCGTCGGCATGACCACGCTTTTCACCGGCGGCGCGCTTGCCCTGCAGATCTACGCCGGCGGCGCGCGGTTCTCGGCGGAATCGGTCGTGCCCTCGATCGTCGCCATCGGCATGGCGCGGGAGCTTGGCCCCGTCCTCGGCGGGCTGATGGTCGCCGCCCGCGTCGCCTCCTCCATCGCCGCTGAAATCGGCACGATGAAGGTCACCGAACAGATCGACGCGCTGACCACGCTTTCGACCGAGCCGATGAAATACCTCGTGGCACCCCGGCTTCTCGCCGCCACCCTCGCCGTGCCGCTCCTCGTCGCCATCGGCGACAGCATCGGCATCATGGGCGGCTATCTCGTCGGCGTCACAAGGCTTGATTTCAACCCCGCGACCTATCTCAAGAACACCCGCGAATTCCTTGAATTCTGGGACGTCGCCTCGGGCCTCTGGAAGGGCGCCGCCTTCGGCTTCATCGTGGCGCTTTGCGGTTGCTACTTCGGCATGAATTCGGCCCGTGGCGCGCAAGGCGTGGGCCGGGCGACCAAGACCGCCGTGGTCACCGCCTCTGTCCTGATCCTCGCCGCGAACTATGTGCTGACGGAGGTTTTCTTCTCCGCATGATCGAGCTTCGCGACGTCCACAAGGCCTTCGGCCCGAACCATGTCCTGAACGGCGTCAACCTGACGCTGCCGAAGGGCGAAAGCATGGTCATCATCGGCGGCTCCGGCACGGGCAAGTCGGTGCTGCTGAAATGCGTCCTCGGCCTTGTGACGCCCGACAAAGGGGAGATCCTTGTGGGCGGCGCCCCTGCCGACAAAGGCTCGCGCGATGCCTTCCTTGCGCGCTTCGGAATGCTCTTTCAGGGCGGTGCGCTCTTTGACAGCCTGCCAGTCTGGCAGAACGTCGCCTTCCGCCTTCTCCGTGGCGCGCAGAAGCGGCCGAAGGAAGAAGCCCGAGCCATCGCCGTGGAAAAGCTGCGCCGCGTCGGGCTGAAACCCGAGGTCGCCGACCTTTTCCCGGCGGAGCTTTCGGGCGGGATGCAAAAGCGCGTCGGCCTTGCCCGCGCCATCGCCGCCGAGCCCGAGATCATCTTCTTCGACGAACCGACCACGGGCCTCGACCCGATCATGTCGGGCGTCATCAACGAACTCATCCGCGAGATCGTGGTGGAGATGGGCGCAACGGCCATGACCATCACCCATGACATGACCTCGGTCCGCGCCATCGCCGACCGGGTGGCGATGCTGCATGGCGGGGTCATCCGCTGGACCGGACCGGTTTCGGAAATGGACGCGACACCAGAGCCTTACGTCCAGCAGTTCATCCATGGCCGCGCCGAAGGGCCGATCGAATCCGTGCGCTGAGCCTCGCGGCAATGTTACGGCGGCGCACGCCCCTTCCGACCATCAGAATTTGACAACTCCGCCGTGTGGTCCTACCCTCTTTCCGCAAGAAGTCGGAGCTTGGACATGGGTTCAGGAACGGGATTCTTCCCCGACCTCTTTATTCTCGCGGTCCTTGGATGCGTGCCGCCCCTTCTGGGCCTGCTCGCCAGCCGCCGAAGGCTGGTGCGCGCCCGGCAATGCGGTGTGGCTCCGGGATGGCTCCAGGGCGCGATGATCGTCTCGGCCGGGGCCTTCTTGCTCAACCTCATGCTCGTGACCATCAGCGCGCTCAGCCTGTCCGAAGGCATCGGCTGGACCCGGCTTGAGGCGGCGGTTCTGCTGATCGGCTGGATCGCCTTCTGGCTCTGGATCGTGGTGATCCTTCTCCCGCGAGAGCATCGGCGGCGCGAGATCTACTAGCGGCTTGGCGGCGGCGCCCCGACGGGCTATCCCGTCCCCATGCTCCGCGCCGCGAACCTCATGCTTCTGATCCTCTTCCCGGTGGCCTGGTTCGCGCCCCTTTTGCGCGCCGGCCTCCTGCCGTTCTTCGACCTGGACGCGATTTCGGTCATCGCGGGCTTGCGGGCGATCTGGGACAAGGACGTGCTCCTCGCCCTTGTCGTCACCTTCTTCGCGATCGTCGCCCCCTACCTCAAGACCATCGGCCTCGCGCTGGTACAGTTCGGCCTCGCGCCCTCTCGCCTGCTTCCGGTGATCGCCTTCTTCGGGCGCCTGGCCATGGCCGATGTCTTCCTGATTGCGATCTACATCGTTCTGGCCAAGGGCGTCGGCGTCGGGCGGATCGAAACCGGATGGGGGCTCTACCTCTTCACCTTCTGCGTGCTCGCAAGCCTCGCGCTGTCGGGGATCGAGAAGCACCGCGCCGCCTACTGACGGATAAGCCCGGCCTCAGCCGCATCGGCCACCGCCCATTGGCTGAGTGCTGCAAGGATCGCCGCCTGCATCATCGCCCTCCATTCCGGGTCGTCGAGCCGCACCCGGTCGCGCGCCGAGGAAAGGAACCCGACCTCGAGCAGCAGCGACGGGATATCCGGCGATTTCAGTACCGAGAAGGCCGCGCCCTGGATCGGTTCGCGGTGCATCTTGCCGCCCCGCGCCCGGATCTCCCTGACCAGCGCCTCAGCCAGCCGGTCGGCGCGCGGCTGCGTTTCGGCCCGCGCCAGATCCATCATCACCGAGGCAAGGACATCGTCCTGGCCGGTCAGGTCGATCCCGGCAAGAAGGTCGGCGCGGTCATGGCGTTCGGCAAGCCGGGCCGAGGCGGCATCGGTCGCCTCTTCGGCCAAAGCATAGACCGTGGCCCCGGTCGCCTCGCCCTCCGCCAGCGCATCGGCATGAAGCGACAGGAAGACATCGGCGCCCGAGGCGCGGGCAATGCTGATCCGGGTTTCCAAGGGCACGAAGACATCCTCCTCCCGCGTCAGGATCGCCGTCGTCCCGGCGCGGCGCAGCACCTCGGCAAGCTCGCGCGCGAAGGTCAGCATCACCGCCGCCTCCACTTTGCCCCCCGCCTCGGCGCCGGGGTCGATGCCGCCATGTCCCGGGTCGAGCACCACGGTGAGAGGCCGCGCGCCAGTCTGGCGCCGCTTCGGGTTGTCGACAACCGCCGCCGGCGGCAGCGACCAGCGCGCCTCGGGCGCCACCGTCTCGGCGGCAGCCCGCGCGAACTCCTCTTCCGTTGCCGGCAGCAGGCGGACACCGATCACCGCGCTGCCGCCCTCGGTCACCCGCTCCTCGGCGCTCTCGATCCGGTAAGGCCGGTCGAGAAGCGCCACCAGCCGCGACCAGCCCGGCCGGATCGGCCCCCAGCCAAGGTCGGTGACGCCCGCCGCGCCCTCGATGTCGCGCGGGCGCAAGGCACCGAAATCCACTTCGGAGAAATCCATGACCAGCCGTGGCGGCTCCGCCATCAGGAAGGCGCGGTAAGGCACCGGCTGATCAAGCGCGAGGTCGATGGCGATCCCGTCCCCGGCATTGGCGACGCGCGAGGCCGCCGGATCGAGCCGGGCCAGCGCGGTCAGATCCTCGGCATGAAGCGGCAGCGCCGCCGCAATGACCAGCGCAAAGACCATCGAAAGAAACCGCATCGCCCGCCCCGCCTCTTTTTCCACCCATCATAGGGCGGCAAGGCGCGGCACGATACTCCCCCTTCCTCACTTTCTGTCTCGAAATACTCCCTGGGGTCCGGGGGCGGCGCCCCCGGCCTTCGCCGAATGGGGAGCGCCCCCTACCTTCCCCGCGGAATCCGCCGTTCGATCTGGTCGGCGATCTCCTCGACCCGGCGCACCTGCCCCATATGGCCGCCAAGGGCGGCATAGTCCGACAGGCGCAGGGTGAATTCGATCGGCGCCACCAGCGCCGGCGTCGGCACATAGCCGAAGGCATTGGCCGGCATGTCGAGAACATCGGCCATAAAGGTGATGCCGCCGCCCGGCCAGACATAGCATTCCGCCCCGCCGCAGGTCACTTTCGTCACCGCCTGCCGGACTGAGCGTGTCAGCCGCACCGGATTCTCCGTCACCCCGGCGCGCAAGGACCCGCCGGCGCCGCCCATGAAGAGGACCGAGGCCACCGAAGGCTCGCAGTTCTCCGCGATCCGATCCACCGACTGCTTCAGCGCCGAAGGCAGCTCTGCCTTTACCGGCACGCGGTTCTCATCAAGCTCGTAATACCCCCATTGCTCGCCGGTGGTGGAAACCATCAGCAAGCGCAACCCCGCCCGCGCCGGATCGCGCCAGGGGCCGAGGATCGTGAGCGGGTCCTCGATATTGGTGCCGCCCCAGCCGGTACCGGGTTCGGCGACGCGGAAATAGCGGCCCGGCGTCGACTTGTGGCCAAGGACCTTTATGCCCGTCGGCGGCACGTCGAGAAGCTTGCCCGCCTGATGCTCCGACAGCACCCCGGTGATATGGTCATCGACCACCACCACCTCATCCACCAGCCCGTGCCACTGCTTGGCAAACATGCCGATGGTGGCCGAGCCGCAGCCGACCCGCATCAGATGCTCCTCGACGCCGTTCACCACCGGCGGCTGCCCCGCCTGCAACACCACCTCGGAACCGCCGTCGATGGTCATCGTCACCGCCTCGCGGTTGCAGAGCCTGAGGAGCGCATCGCAGGTGACGCGGCCCTCCTTCTTCGATCCGCCGGTCAGGTGATGGACCCCGCCCAAGGACAGCATCTGCGAGCCGTATTCGGCGGTCATCACATGGCCGATCGCTTCGCCATCGACCCGCACGGGCGCCGCCTCCGGCCCGAGGAAGCGGTCGGTGTCGATCTTCACCTTGGCGCCGCAGTAGGAGAATATCCCCTCGGTGACGACCGTCACCATATCCACCCCGTCATGGTCCTGCGCCACGATGAAGGGCGCGGGCTTGTAATCCGGGTAGGTCGTGCCCGCCCCGATGGCGGTGATGATGGGCCGTTCCGAGCGCAGGATGTCGCCGTCCCATTCCCCGGCATCGCCGTCGAGGAAGGGCACGACACGGCCATCCTCTTTCGCCGCCTCAAGGACGGTGAAGGGATCGAGCCGCACCAGCTCGCCCCCTTCGTTGGCATAGCGGTCGCAGGCCCCGGCGCGGCCGTCGGCGATGTAGCACATGACCGGGCAGGCATCGCAGCGGATCTTGCCCTCTAGCCGCGATTCCACAGTCTGACGGACCATTCTCAAGCCTCCTTCGCGGCGCGGATTGCCGCCAAAACCCTGTCCGGCGTCGCCGGAACCCTCGTGACACGCGCGCCCGTCGCGTGCCGGATCGCCGACAGGATCGCCGGCGCGGTCGGGATCAGCACATGCTCGCCCAGACCCTTGGCGCCGTAAGGCCCATGCGGGTCGGTCACCTCGACGATATGCGAGGTCACGGGCGGCACGTCGCCGATGGTCGGGATCAGGTAGTCATGCAGGTTGTCGGTGCGGCCGGGGATATATTCCTCCATCAGCGCAAGGCCGATGCCCTGCGCCACGCCGCCGTGGATCTGGCCATCGACCAGCATCGGGTTGATTGCCCTTCCGACGTCATGGGCGGCATGGATACGGGTCAGCGCGACGGTGCCAAGCGTGGTGTCCACGGTCAGTTCCGCCATCTGCGCGGTATAGCCGTAGACCGCGTAAGGCACGCCCTGGCCGTTCTTGTCCAAGGGCAGCGTCGGCGGGTCGTAGGTTTCCGCCGCCTCGATGGCATAGCCGTCGCTTGCGCTAAGCGGCACACGATGGGTGATCCCGTCCGGCGCGGTGACGGTCACAACGCCATCCAGCCGGATCACCCCGTCCTCGCAATTCGTCAACCGCAGCACCTCCGCCCGAAGCGCCAGCCCGGTCAGCCGGGCGGCGTTTCCCGACACGAAGGTCTGGCGCGAGGCGGAGGTCTTGCCGGCATCCGGAGTCACATCCGTGTCCGGCCCGATCAGCTGCACCTTCTCAAGTGGCACGCCCAAGGCCTCGGCGAAGATCTGGGCGATGACGGTGTTCGACCCCTGCCCGATGTCCATCGCCCCCTGATGCAGGACGATGCGCCCGTCATGGGTGATGCCGGCGCGGATGGTGGAGGGGTTCGGCAGCGAGGTATTGCCGCAGCCGTACCAGCCGCAGGCGACGCCGACGCCCTTCCTGAGCGCCCCCCCTTCAGTGTTGAACGCCTCCGCCGCCTTCACCGCCTCTTCCCATGCGGGCCGCAGCGCCTCAAGGCAGGGCTTGATGCCAACCGCGCCGTCAAAGACCTGGCCCGTCGCCGTTGGAATACCGTTGTCGAGCGCGTTCAGAAGCCGGAACTCCAGCCGGTCCATCCCGAGGGCAAGGCAAAGGTCGTCAAAGACGCATTCCTGCGCGATCGCCGCCTGCGGCACCCCGAAGCCCCTGAAAGCGCCCGCCGGGACGCAGTTGGTATGCACCGCCTCGGTCCGCGCCACATAGTCGGTATGGGCATAGGGTCCGCCGGCATGGACCGGCACCCGGTTCGCCACAGTCGGCCCCCATGAGGCATAGGCGCCAGTGTTGAACACTCCTTCGAAGGCGAAGCCTGAGAGCTTGCCCTCCTTCGTCGCCCCGGCCCTCACGCGCATATCCGCCGGATGGCGCTTGGTGGTCGAGGACATGCTGTCGGCGCGGGTATAGACGACCCTGACCGGCCGCTTCAGCCGCATCGCGGCCAGCGCGACATGCGGCTGCCATGAGAGATCGAGCTTCGAGCCGAAGCCGCCGCCCACAGCCGTCGGCAGGATGCGGATCGCCTCTTGCGGCAGGTTCAGGATCAGCCCGAGCGAGTCGCGGTTCATCTGCGGCGCCTGGGTGCCGCCGACGATTTCCACCCGGCCATCCGACCAGCGGGCGAACCCGGCTTCCGGCTCGATATAGGCATGTTCGATGAAGCCGGTCTGAAAGCTGCCTTCTGCCGTGACAAAAGCCGCCGCGAGCGCCTCCTCCGCCTCGCCCTTCTTCACGAAGCCGCGGCACATGACGTTTTCGGCGCGCCCTTCGTGCATCTGCCCTGCGGCCCTGGCAGACTCGGGCGTCAGCGCCTCGGGCTCCGGAGCCCATGTCACCGGGAAGGCGGATAGGTCGAGCGCCGCCATCCGCGTGGCAGGGCCGACGACCGCCGCCACAGCCTCGCCCCGGAACCGCGCGCGACCCTTGGCATAGACCGGCTGATCGACGAAGGCGGGAATGACGCCGAAGGCGTTGAGGCCCGGCACATCGGCAGCGGTCAGGATCAGGTCCAGCCCTTCCGCCTTGGCATAGGCATCAAGATCGCCGAAGTCGAACCGGGCGAGGTGATGCGGCGAGCGGATCACCCGCAGGACCAGTGCATCCTTGGGGGCGGCATCGTCGCCGAAGACCTCGCGCCCCTCGACCTTCCGCGCGCCGTCGACGCGGGCCACGGCCCCGCCGATGCGACCATCCTGCGGTGCCTCGGTGCCCTGCCAGTCGATCACCGCGTCGATGATCTTGCGGTAGCCGGTGCAGCGGCAGAGGACGCCGCCCAGCGCATCGCGCACCTCAGCTTCGTCCGGTGCCGGATTGGCGCGAAGAAGCGCTGCGGCGGAGACGAGCATCCCCGGCGTGCAGATGCCGCATTGCGCGGCACCGTGACGCTCGAAGGCCTTCGTCAGCCGCGCCACCACCGGATCGGCGGCGTGGAGGCCGGTCAAGGTTTCGACGCTTTGCCCTTCGGCGAGCGTGACAGGCGTGATGCAGGCGCAGACCGGCTCACCATCCACCAGCACGGTACAAGCCCCACAGTCGCCGGCATCGCAGCCGATCTTCACATCCTTGCAGCCAAGATCGCGGCGAAGGACCGTGGCGAGGCGTTCCAGCCCCTCGACCCCCGCCTCGGCGGGCCTGCCGTTCAGGATGAAGGCGATCTTCGTCATGCGGTTCCTCCGAGGCCGGTCAGCGCCCGCCGGATCAGCACCAGCGCCGCCTCGCGCCGGTAGTCACCCGTGGCGCGCACGTCGTCGATGGGCGTCAGCGCCGCAAGGTGATGCGGCAGCACCACGCCCGAAAGGTCCGACAACGCCCGCCCCTTCAGCGCCGCCTCGGCCTCGGTGAGGCGCATCGGCACCGGCGAGGCCGCGCCGACCGCGACCCGCGCGCCGATGACAATCCGCCCCTCGGTCCAGAGGATCACGGCGACGGAAACGATGGAGATCACGAGGTAGGCGCGGCTGCCGAGCTTTTCGAAGCGCGACACGGCAGCGTCACGATCCGGCAGGTAAAGCGCCGTCACGATCTCACCGGGTTTCAGTTCGGTCCGGCGCGGGCCGGTGATGAAACGTTCGAGCGGCAGGCGCCGAGTGCCGGACACCGAGGCCAGTTCCACCTCCGCCTCCATCGCGACCAGCACCGGCACACCATCGGCGGCGGGCGAGGCGTTGCAGATGTTGCCGGCGACCGTGCCGGTGTTCTGGATCTGCACCGAGCCAACCTGTCGCGCCGCCTGTTTCAGCGCGTCGAAGCAGGGCGGCAGGTCAGTGCGAACGATGTCGGTCCAGGTCGTGCTGGCGCCGACGCGCCAGCCGGCGCCGTTCCGGGAAATACCGCGCAGCCCCTCGACGGCGGTTAGGTCCATCACCCGAGACGGTGCCTGCCGCACGCCGAGCGCCGGAAACACATCCGTGCCGCCCGCGACAAGCGCCGCAGGGGCCGCCGCAAGTTCGGCCAAAGCTTCGTCCAGATGGCGGGGGCGAAGTATCGTCACCGCAGTCCGTCCTTGCCTTCCGCTTCCTGATGGGTCAGCCCGCCGACGCGCGGCAAGGGCCTGCCGCTGTCGGTCACGGCGACGGCCACGAGGATCTCATCGGCGCGGGGTGCGTCATTCACCGACACCTCCATCCCGTCGAAATGCGACCGGACATAGGCGGCGTCCTTGTGGCCAAGGGGCACGTCCAGAGGATGCCCCATCGGCCCGCGCTTCTTGTTCGAGGGCACCAGTGCCGCGCCCTTTTCGACCGCCGCCCTCAAGGGCTTGCCAAGCTTCGGATGCAGGATCGCGGCGGCATGCTCCAATTCGCCATTCTCGCCCACCAGCGCCGCCTTGCCGTAGCTTTGGGCCTCCGAAGGCGCGATCCCGAGGGCGGCCACGCATTTCTCGCCGAGAAGCGCGCCAAGTTCCTCGCCGATGTCCATGAGGTCGGCAAGATCGGCGACATAGCGGCCCGCGAAAGGGTTGGCGATCACCGCGATGGCGGCGGCGCGGCGGGTCGGGGGCGACACCGGCTGGCCCATCTCGGTCAGAACCTCTTCGACCACGGTCACGATCTTGCGGATATTGGCCTTCGTCATCTTATGGCTCCTTCCAGTCGGGGAACGGCTCCGGCAACGCGCATCTCGCCTTGCAGGCAAAGGAACGCGCCCCGGATCAGGCCGGCGGCGACCATCTTTTCCGCTTCGGCCAGCCCTCCAGCCAAGGCGCGGGCGCGGTCTGCCGGGCCGACCGTCGCGACGCCGGTCGTGACCAGACGGTCGCCGAGATCGCTGTCGGGTGCAAGCACCCGCGCGGGAGCCCGCGTCACGGCGGGCGATCCGGGCAGGTCGACGGCATTGGCCACCATCGTCGCCGCCGCATCGGCACTGGCGGCATCCCGGGCAAGGATCGTGACGGCGTCGGCGATCCCGAGCGAATGGCTGCGCCCGCGCCAGCCGCTGGTGGCGATGCCGCCAATGCCGTCGGCGGCGGTAAGGTCGATCTCAGCCGGGAATTCCCCCTGCCCCAGATCGGCGACGGCGACACGCGCCCGCGCGCCGGGGCCAAGCCGGATCGCGATATCGCCGCCGTTGTTCACAAGAACGCGCGACAGGGGCGCTGCCGCCAGCGCCACATCGGCGAGATGGTCGGCCACCGAGCCGGCGACCGCTGCCATCGGCGTGATGAAACGGGCGGCATGGGGCCTGACCGCCGCCATCATCCGCCGCGCGACCGGCCCTTCGGGATCGGGACTTGTCGCGCCAACCTCCGCCCGGAGCAGCGGAAGCTCGGCAACGAGCCGGTCGAGAAGCCCGGCAAAAGCATCGCGCACCGCCGCTTCGGCTCCGGCCACGGCGGCATCGCCACCCGCCAGATCAAGGATCACGTCGATCGGCCCATGGCGCAGCCGGAGGCGGCCCGAGCCGGCGATCCGCCCGGCGACGGCGCGGTCGGCTCCGGTCACCCGCATATCCGCGACAGCCGTCATCGCCCCTCCCGCGCAACCCTGATGCCACATCTGGATTCGGCCCCGAAATTTGTTTGTTGTCAAACAAATTTTCGCGCCCGTTTCGGGCTGACCGGCCGCCGCGCGCGGCAAAGCCGCATTTGGTGCTTGGCGATATGCTGCTGCAGCGCCTAGGCTGCGAAAAACCCGGAATAAGAGGGACGTTTAGAGTGGGTGAAACGGACGATTACCGACTGGATCACCAGATCGGCTTCAAGCTTCGCGTGGCGAACCAGAAGCACCTGGAGATTTTCACCGCCGCCATGCCCGACCTCACGCCGCGCCAGTTCGCCGTGATGGCAAAACTTCTCGAACAGGGGCCCCTGTCGCAGAATCACCTCGGCCGTCAGGTGGCGATGGATGCCGCGACAACGAAGGGCGTGATCGAGCGGCTCCTCCGCAAGGGCTATGTCCGCTCGGTGCCTTCGGGCAACGACCGCCGCCGTCTGGAAATCTCGCTGACCAGCGAAGGCACCACCGCGACGCACGAAGCCACCGCCATCGCGCAGGGCATCTCTGCCCGCACGGCACGGAACCTGACCGAACGCGAATTGCAAAGGCTTCTCACCCTGCTCGACAAGCTCTGAAGAAGGAAGATGAGTGGTGCGGTTGAAAAGACTCGAACTTTCACGGGGGTTAGCCCACAGCGACCTCAACGCTGCGCGTCTACCAATTCCGCCACAACCGCACCGGGCCCGGAACGCTGCCCCGGGCGAGGTGGGCGCTTCTTAGCCAAAGCCTTTGGCGATGTGAAGGGGCATTTTTCGCCCCCGCCACAAAAAGCCCTGCGAGTGGATGGCTGGGGCCGCGCCCAGCAGGCGCGGCCACCGTTCAGTGTCAGTTGGCGGTGGCTGCCGGGGCCGCCGGTGCGGTGGGCACCTTGAAGGTCGGCAGTGCCGCAGGCACGGCGGGGGCCGCAGCCTCGTCGTCACGGCCGGCGACGGCATAGGCGGCCTTCCGCACCAGTTCCATCCGCTCCGGCTGGCCGGGTGCGAACACCGGCGTCGTGCCCTTGGCGGCAGTGTCCACCGCCATGCCGTACCAGTCGAAGGCGAGGTCGGTCCGCTTCGCGGCACCGTAACCCTGCGACAGGTGATGGCCGAGAAGCTCGCCATATCCCGCCTCGCCCAGGCCGGCGAGAAGCAGCGCCGAGGCGAGGGCGACATCCATGTTGTCCTGCGCGTAGCCGACGGAAAGGCAGATCTTCGCGGTCGCCGCAAGCTGTGGCGGCGACATGCCGGTCCCGAGCGCGAAGGCGCGGGTCTGGGCCAGCACGTCCGATGCAGGCTGAAGCGAAAGGGCCGCCACCTCGGCCTTCATTGCCGGTGCGAAGCCCAGGCATTGCTCCGCGATCTGGTCCGGCGTGGTGCCGGGCACCTGTGCGGCCATCTCCTCGCCGGTCGCGATGGCATAGCTCCGCGCAAGGCAGAACTGTTCGCCAAGTGCTGCCGAGGCATCGGTCATGTTCGCAACGGTGGTATAGCCGCCGTTGGTCGAGGTCATGAGTGCGATCTTGTTGCAGGCGGAGGCGAGCGAGGCCTGCTGGGCTGCGGCACCGCCAAGGAATGTCGGCAGGCCGGGCTCCGCCGGCGCGGCTTCGGGGGCCGCCGCCTCGACGACCGGCGCGGCTGTCTGAGGCGCCGGCGCGACCGGCATCAGCGCCATCTGCCCCGGCTGCTGGACCTGCGGCATGACCACGCCCGCAGCCTCATCCCGCCAGGTCACCAGAAGACCGCGCAATCCCATCGGATTGGCGGCGGCCTGCTGCATGGTCACGGCGCCGCCGGCAATCGCCCGGTGATAGGAACCGACAAGATGCGTGCGTTCGTACTCGGTCAGCTGCCCCGTGGGCGGATAGCCGAGCGTCACCTGATACTCGGAAATTGCCGCGCGCGACTGCCGGCCGAGCACGCCATCGGGCGCGCCGACCGGATAGCCGAAGTAGTTCAGCGCCACCTGCGTCTCGCGGTTGGCTTCGCGCTGCGCAGTATTGACGTACGTTTTCTGCGTCGTCGCGCGGCGCGTCACCGTCTGGCGCTGCCGGTTCTTGTTCGCCTCGTTGACGATGACCCCGCCGATGATCCCGCCAACGATGCCGCCGACGAGGCCGTCGGAATCCGCCGTCGCCGGAGCGGCCTGCCCGAGCATGAGCGCGCCGACGATGCAGCCTTTCAGAAGCTTTCCCTTGACCATGGATTCATTCCTTCGATGACTTTGTCCCAATGTCTGCCCGCAGATGTCTTGCCGGCGATGCTTGCCGATCTGAATGGTCCAAGTCTGCCGCAGCCGGCGGATTCTAACAATCGGGCTTTTCGGACAGTTTCAGGGGCCTCAACGATCATAGATATCCCGGTTCATCTGCGCGCTGACGGGTTCCAGCACAGGCCTGGGGACCGGGCGCCGGGGCGCCTTTTCGGCCGGTTTGACGTAGTTCGCCCGGTTCATCTGGGCGACCGACGCCGGAAGCGGACGCAGGTCATGCGGACGCCGTGGCGGAACGAAGACCGACGGGGCCGTTGCCATCGCGGCATAGCTCGCGCGGTTCATCTGGGCGACGGGTGCTTGAGGGTCCACCTCGGCTGCCTTGAGGTAGGATGTCAACAAAAGGCCTGAACACATGGCGACCGAGGCCGCCGCAATCTGATAGGCGCGCATAATAATCTCCATGAGAAAATGGCAGGTGCCGGAAATGTCAGCGGAACGGAAAGCTGGTAATCTTGAATGGGCCGACTATGACGCTGGGTCAGGTGCCGCGCCAGTCAGGGATTCCTGCCCGGCGCAGGCCGGCAGCCCTTTCCGGGCGACGCCGGGGCGATTAGATCTGGTCGCGGACAGCGGAACGAGAGAGATGGTCGAATTCACGCATCTGCCGGGACTTGCCGGTTACGCGGAAACGCTCGCGGCGATGGAGGTGCGGGTGGCCGCCATCCATGACGGCAGCGCGGCTGAGGCGGTCTGGTTTCTTGAACACCCGCCGCTCTACACCGCCGGAACCTCGGCGAAGTCGCAGGACCTGACCGATCCGGGGCGATTCCCGGTCTTCGCCGCCGGGCGCGGCGGCCAGTACACCTATCACGGGCCGGGCCAGCGCGTCGTCTACGTGATGCTCGACCTCAACCGGCGCGGCCGCGACGTGCGCCGCTTTGTCGCCGACCTCGAAGCCTGGATCATCGCCGCGCTGGCAGAGTTCAACGTGCGGGGCGAAATGCGCGAGGGCCGCGTCGGCGTCTGGGTGGCGCGACCGGACCGGCCCGCCCTGCCCGACGGCACCCCGGCCGAGGACAAGATCGCCGCCATCGGCGTCAAGCTTCGCCGCTGGATCAGCTTCCACGGCATCTCGATCAACGTGGAGCCGGATCTGACGCATTTCGGCGGCATCGTTCCCTGCGGCATCCGCGAGCATGGCGTGACAAGCCTCGTCGACCTCGGCCTGCCGGTGACGATGGCCGATCTCGACGCCGCCCTGTTGAAGCATTTCGGCGAGGTCTTCGCCGTCCCCGGTCAGAAGCTTTCGTTGCCGGGCTGAATATGCGGCAGGATGTAGCGCGGCACCTCGTCCCAGGGCACGATGCCGGGATGGCGCGCGATCCTCAGCGCCTCGCGGCACCCCGGTTCAAGCTTGATCCAGAGACAGCGGCGAACACGGCAATTATGGTCGCCGGGGTCGCGCGCCAGGAAGGTGACGCCTGAGGCGGCGGGCATGTAGCCCAGTTCCAGCGGCCGGATGAAGACGAAGGACAGGATCGCCGAGGGCGGGTTGTGGAAATAGAGCGCTACATAGCCCGTCCGCTGCCTCAGGAGGATGCCGCGAAACTCCCGGTCGCGGAAGGTCTGCTTCTGGAGGTCGAGGTCGACCTGCTTCGGCTGCAACCCCTTCAGCACCCGCGCCGCGTTCAGGGTACGGACCTGGATCAGCCCGACCTGCGCTGCGTCCCGCTGCGACATGGCGCCACGCCAGCGCGCATAGAGGCCGTCGGGCAGTTCGCCCGGGTTGTAGAAATAGGGATGCTCGCTCCGGCAGGAATAGGCGACCGCTTCCTGCATGGCCAACACCAGGGGCGAAGACTCACCAGCCTCGTAAAGTCCCTGGCGCATCAGATTGATCTGCGCATGCGTGAGGCGGTCGGTCAGGACTCGCGCATCGACCGAAAAGTAGTCGCAGATATTTTTCAGCGCATTCGGCTTGGGGAAGGACTCGCCGGCAAGGTAGCGGCGCAACTGGATCCGGCTGATGCCGAGGTCTTCGGCGACCTGAGTTTGCGATCCGTGAAGCCTGACCAGCAGACTCAAATTGCTGCCAAACACACTCAGTACGGACATCACAAAAGCCTACGAACTGAAAAGACATCAGCTTTCGATCATACACCAAGCCAAGCATCAATTATAGAAAACAATGGGCAGAGCACTTGCGTACTCTGCCCGCCAGTTTCCATCGCGAGTGGTGGCGTGAGGACGATGGAAATTGGGCCGCTTTCCTGGTCGATGCGTGACTCTCCCAAGGCAGCGACTTCTGGTTTATCCTCTTTTCTTCCCGCAAAGTGCCAGGACATGAACATCACCGCCCAGCCAGGCGATGACAAAATGACGCATCCTTCCGACCCGGTCCGCAGGCGAAACCGCATCCGTCCCGGCGCGACTCGTCACGGTCCGCATGCGATGTTGCGCCGGGTCGGAGTTCGCCGTTCCAGGTTGCGGAGATCCTCGAAGCGCCGCAGGCAGCTGCGGATGTACGATGCTCGGCATGGTGGCATTCCCGGACAACGCGATCCCCGTGACCGCTGCTGAAAGAAATATGCAAGCAACGGACAAAAAAGAAGAATCTGGATTGTTTCAGGATCGACAGAATTGAGCCAGCCATCCCCCCTGACCTGCGGCAGCCTGCCGCAGGCGGTGAAATGCGGCAGACCGAGGAGGGCCGATGCCGCGGCGCGAAAAACGGCGGTCTGCGACTTTCGATTCACTCGCGTTTGGCAACGGCTTTCTCTACAACAGGTTCTGAACGCGCGACCAGTCCATGAAAGAAGGATGTGGAAATGACCCGTATCATCGTAGCGGCAGCCGCCGTGATGTCTCTCGCCGCCCCGGCTTTCGCCGCGGGCGATGCCACCAAGGGCGAGGCCGACTTCAAGAAGTGCAAGGCCTGTCACGCGATCACCGCCGACGACGGCACCGAGATCCAGAAGGGCGGCAAGACCGGCCCGAACCTCTACGGCGTGGTCGGCCGCGCGGCCGGATCCGTCGCCGACTTCAAATACAGCGAAGTGATGACGGAAGCCGGCGCCAAGGGCCTCATCTGGTCCGAGGAAACCCTCGTCAGCTACCTGCCCGACCCCTCGAAGTTCCTCGAAGAGTTTTCGGGCGACGCCGCAGGCAAGTCGAAAATGACCTTCAAGCTCACCAAGGGCGCCGAAGACATGGCCGCCTACCTCGCTTCGTTGGCGGCGCAGTAGTCCGCGGCGGCCACTAAAGGTCGATTTCCGGTCAATGGCACCGTTTCCGCGATTGCCCAAGCGGATTTCGCCGACTATTAGAACCATAAGACGCGGCGCGGGCACCGGCCCCGCGCCGCATAAGTAACGGGAGAAACGCATGGCCGACGCAGCCGTTCATGGCCACGGGGAACATGCCCATCCGGGGTTCTTCACCCGGTGGTTCATGTCCACCAACCACAA
>DJUV01000211.1 GCA_002440625.1 Rhodobacteraceae bacterium UBA6273
GAGACCGGCCCGACCAAGGGCCGGTACGTCCTCCGCCTGAACGGGGCCGAGGCGGAACTGACCTGGTCGGTCGTGAACCCGACGCAGATCATCGCCGATCATACCGGCGTGCCCGATGCTATGCGCGGCAAGGGCTGGGGCAAGCGGCTCGTCGAGCGTCTGGTGGCCGATGCCCGCGCCAACGGTTTCACCGTGGTCGCGCTTTGCCCCTTCGTGGCCGCGCAGGCGCGCCGGCATCCCGAATGGTCGGACGTTTTCGTCTGAGCTTTCACCCCTATACTGTCGACTTCATCGAAACAAATCCATAATGCTGCCCTATTCCGTTGCTAGCGAGCGGGGCAATGATGCAAGCCGATCTGCCCCTTCCTGAAGCCCCTTCCAAAGTGCCGTCCCGGCACTTGCGGGACCGGCTGCTCATGGCGGGGCTGGCGCTTCTGTTCCTTGCCGGGCTCATCGCGCTGGCTGCCGCGACCGGCTGGGAAGAGACCGTGGCCCAGATCGCGCGGCTTACGCTCTGGCAAGGGGCGCTGCTTCTGGCGCTGTCGCTCGTCAACTACCTGTTCCGCGGCCTGCGCTGGCATCTCTTCGCCCGCCGGCTTGGGCTGCCGACCGGACTTGCGCAGGACATCCGCCACTTCCTCGGCGGTTTCGCCATGGTCGTCACGCCCGGCCGCGTCGGCGAACTGGTGCGGATGCGTTGGCTGAAGCGGGAGACCGGCTGGAACTACGAACGTACCGCGCCGCTGGCGTTGATGGACCGCGCCTCGGACCTTGCCGCGATGGCGATCATCCTCGCGCTGTCAGTGGCCATTGCCGCAGGCGGGATGGGCAGCGCGCTGCCGGTGGCCGGGCTGGCGCTTCTGGCCGCGTGGACCGCGACGCATCCACGGCTGCTTGCGGCCATCGTCACCCGCATCTACCGGCTCACCGGACGCTTCCCGCGCCTTTTTGCCCGGGTCCGCATCGCCGCCCGCTCGCTCGGGCGCTTCACCAATGCCGCGACCATCCTGCCGGCCATCGCTCTCGGCGTCACCGGCTGGCTCGCCGAAGGCTATGCCTTTCACCTGCTTCTTGGCTGGATGGGCGCTGATATCGGCCTCTGGAAAGCCATCGGAATCTTCGTCTTCGCCACGCTTGCGGGCGGCCTGACCGGCGCACCGGGCGGCGTCGGCGGGGCCGAGGCGGCGATGATCGCGCTTCTGGCGCTCGACGGTGTGCCGATGGAAACCTCCGTCCCGGCGACTGCCATCATCCGTGTCACGACACTCTGGTTCGCGCTGGGGCTGGGCCTTCTGGTCTTCCCCTTCGCCGAACGCCTCTCATTGAGAAAACCGAATGCTCTGGAAATCCGCTGATTATTCCGGCTGGGGCCGCGTGCTTCAGGCCAAGGGCGAGATTGCGCGCCCGGAACGGCAGGCTGCCCTCGCGGCGCTGCTGGACGAGGGGCTGCTGCCTGCAATGGGGATGCGGCGGAGCTACGGCGATGCCGCGCTGAACGACGGCGGCCGCGCCGTGGACATGACGCGGCTCGACCGGATGCTGGGCTTCGATCCGGGGACGGGCATCCTTGATGTCGAGGCAGGCGCGCGAATCGGCGAGATCGCGGCGGCCTTCGGGCCGAAGGGCTGGCTGCCGGCGGTGATGCCGGGCACCGGCTTTGCCACGGTCGGCGGCTGCATCGGGCAGGACGTGCATGGCAAGAACCACCACCACGCCGGCTCGTTCTGCGAGCATGTGGTGTCGCTGACGCTCAGGACGGCGAAAGGCGTGGTCGAGGTCACCCCCGAAAAGACCCCTGCCCTCTTTTGCGCCACGGCGGGCGGGTTGGGCCAGACCGGGGTGATCCTGTCGGCGCGGCTCAGGCTTCTGCCCTGCAAGGGCGATGTGATGGTCGTCACTGAACGGCGGATGGCGGATTGGGAGAAGTTCATCGCCCATCTCGACACCTCGCGGGCGACCTATACCGTGGGCTGGATCGACGCCACTGCGAAGGGCGCCGCTCTCGGGCGCGGCGTGCTTGAGGAAGGCGAGACCGGATCGGGCCTGATGCCGCAACGGATCAAGCGGCGGAAGGTGCCGCTCGACGCGCCGAATTTCGCGCTCTCATCGCCCATCGTGCGGCTGTTCAACGGTGCCTATTACCGCCGCGTGCCGGAAAAGGGCCGGACGGTGGTGCGCCCGATCTCCGACTTCTTCTTCCCGCTCGACAAGATCCACGACTGGAACCGGCTTTACGGCAAGCGTGGCTTCCACCAGTTCCAATGCGTCGTCCCCTTGGATCAGGCGCCCGCGCTGCGCGAGATGCTGGGCGAGATCGCCGGTTCCGGCCTCGCCTCGCCGCTCGCGGTCCTCAAGCGCATGGGGCCGGGGCGCGCGGGCTATCTCAGTTTCCCGATGGAGGGCTACACGCTCGCCGTCGATTTCCCTAATCGCGCCGCTGCGCGCGAGCTTATCAAGCACATGCAGGCCCGCGCGGCCGAGGTTGGCGGGCGCATCTATTTCGCCAAGGACAGCCTCGCCCGGGCCGAGGAGATACCCGCGATGTACCCCGAGCTTGACCTTTGGCGGAAAGAAGTGGCCAAGGCCGACCCTGAAGGCAGGCTGGCGACCGACCTTGTCCGCCGCCTGAAGCTGAGGGTGGCGAAATGAACCGGACCTGGATCATCCTCGGCGCCACATCCTCGATGGCGCGCGCCTTTGCGCGGGCTGTGTCGCAGGAGGGCGCGGGTGTTCTTCTCGCCGGCCGCGACCGCACGGACCTTGCGGCACTTGCCGCCGATTGCCAGTTGCGCGGCGCGCGGGTCGCCGAAGCGGTGGATTTCGACGCGCGCCAACCAGACGGCTTCGCGGCGCTGGTGGCACGGATGGAGGCCGAAGAGGGCGAATTGAACGCCGCCGTCTTCGTCGGCTCCATGCCGGAACAGGCGGCCATCGACGCCGATCCGTCGCTGATCGACGGCACCGTGACCGACAGCTTCACCGGCCCTGCCCGCTTCCTGCAGATGCTGGCGCCCCTGATGGAGGCGCGGGGCGGCGGCACGGTCGTCGGCGTGGCTTCCGTCGCGGGCGACCGGGGCCGGCTTGGCAACTACGTCTACGGCGCCGCCAAGGCCGGGTTCGCCACCTATCTTTCCGGCCTGCGCAATCGCCTGACCCGCGCGGGGGGGCATGTGGTGACGGTCAAGCCGGGCTTTGTCGATACGGCGATGACATGGGGCCTGCCGGGGATGTTCCTTGTCGCATCGCCCGAAAAGGTGGCCGAGGACATCCAGAAGGCGGTGAGGAAGAAGCGGAACGTGATCTACACGCCGTTCTTCTGGCGCTACATCATGCTCATCATCATTCATGTCCCAGAGTTCATCTTCAAGAAGATGAAGATCTGAGGTCGCGCCCTTCCCGATTTCGGGCTGGACTCTGGTCGCCGCAGTGCGGCACCCTTTTATGACCGAAGACCGGAGGGAGAGTGTGTATGTGCGCCGAAGCCGTGACAGGAACGCTCTATCTCGATGACGTGAAGGTCGGCGAGGTTTTCCGCAGCCGCGAACAGTCGCTGGACACCGAAGATGTCATCGCTTTCGCCGGCCGCTTCGACCCCCAGCGCTTTCACCTGGACGATGCTGCCGCAAAGGACACGATCTTCAAGGGGCTGGCGGCGAGCGGCTGGCACACGGCGGCCATCACCATGCGCCTTCTTGTCGAAAGCATGCCACTGGCGGATGGCCTGATCGGTGCCGGGGTCGAAATCACCTGGCCGCGGCCCACCCGGCCGGGCGATACGCTCAGGGCCGAGACGACCATTCTCGACATCCGCCCGTCGCGCTCAAAGCCCGATCAGGCCATGGCGACGCTGGAAACGCTGACCTACAATCAGAATGGCGAGATCGTTCAGCGGATGCAGTCGAAGAACGTTCTTTACCGGCGGCGCGGATAGTCTAGGCCCCGAACCACTCGCCCCAGAGACCGGCGGCCCAGAACATCAGCGAAAGCGTGATCATCAGGATGCCGATGCCGAACTTGTCGCGCATGGCGAAGACGATCGGATCATAATCCTGCTTGCCGAACCAGCCGAGCGCGACCATGCGTACCAGCCAGAGCGCCATCGGCACCATCGCCAGCCAGAGGATCCAGGTCGTCGGGTAAAGCTCCTGCCCCTGGTCGCTGATCGAATAAAGAAAGAAGATCAGAAGCGCACCGATGGTGCCAAGCCAGGCAACGTTCAGAAGGTCGCCCCGGTCGGGCCGGCCATAACCTCGCCCCGGCAGGCGTTCATCGGAGGTGGCGAGCGTCAGTTCCGTCAGCCGCTTGACGCAGCCAAGCGTGATGAAAATCGGGAAGATGAAGATCAGCATGTAGATCGACACGCTGACCTCGCCCGCCGCCGCCCCCGCGATCACCCGGATCGTGTAGAGCGCGGCCAAGGTCGCGATATCGACCCAGCGCAGGCGCTTCAGCTTCAGTGAATAGGCGAGCGACATGATCATATAAAGGACGACCACGCCGAAGAACTGCCAGTTCAGCGCGGCCGCGACGGCCAGCGCGAAAAGCGCAAGCCCGATGAAGGCGATCATGCCGATCTTGATCGGTACGAGGCCGCTCGCGAAGGGCCGCTTGCATTTCGTCGGGTGCAGCCGGTCGGCTTCAAGGTCAAGAAGGTCGTTGACGATATAGATGGAGGATGCAGCGGCCGAGAAGGCGGCAATGCCCCAGAGGATCGGGATCAGGGTCTGAAGGTCGAAGCGGTGTGCGGCGATCATCGCCAGAAGCAGCAGCACGTTCTTCACCCACTGGTGCGGCCGCATCGCCTTGAGAAGCGCGCGCCAGCTCCAGCCGCCTGCCAGCTCGACCACGTTGCGGCCCTGCGCACTCAGCGCACGAGCCGAGGGGACATGGCCGACGACCAGGGCATTCTCCGCCTTCTGCCACACCGCCATGTCCACGGCGGAATCGCCGGCATAGTCGAAACCGCCTTCGCTGTAAGCATCGACCAATGCCTTCGCCTTGGCCGTGCCTTTCAGGTTGTGGTCGAAATCTGAAGCAAAGACCCGCTCGCTCAGCCCGTATTCACGGGCCAAAGGCTCGACGAGGCTGCGGTCCGAGGCGGAGGCGAGAACGACCTCCCGCCCCGCCATGCGACTGCGCAGCGCTAGGTCGGCAACCTCCGGGTTCACCGGCAGGACGTCGAGGCGCAGCGGCGCTACCCTGGCGAGTTCGGACTTCAGCCGCGCGGGATGCCGGAAATGCGTAAAGGCCGCGCGCAGCGTGGCTAGGGGATCGCGGCCGAGTCCCGCCCAGAAGCATTCCCAGAGCATGTCGGTTTTCAGGAACGTCCCGTCCACGTCAAGGACGAGCGGCTTGGTCTCGGTCATCGGGAAGTCCTCATCCTTGCCCGGCGAAGACGCAGCCGTCGGTGACAAGCTCGGGCGGCGTGACGCAGAGGCCGCGCGCAACCGCCCAAGCCGACAGCACCTTGGGCACGTAAGCGCGGGTTTCGGCAAAGGGCGGCACACCGCCGTTGCCCTTCACCGCATTCTCGCCGGAGTTGTATGCAGCAATCACCATCAGCGGATCGTTGTTGAATTCCTTCATCAGCCAGTCGAGATAGGCGACGCCGCCCTCGATGTTCTGCGCCGCATCGCGGCTGTCACCGACGCCGAAGCGTTCTGCCGTCGCCGGGATGAGCTGCATCAGGCCGACCGCCCCGGCGGAGGACACAGCCTCGATCCGCCCGGCGCTTTCGACGCTGATGACCGCCAGCACCAGCGCCGGCGAGACATTTGTGCCGATGGTGGCCTTGAGGATGTCACGCCCGTGCATGTCCGCGATGCTGTTCAGCGCCTGCAGGCGCGGCGCCGGCACTGCTGACCCTGGTGGCGCCTGGGTCAGCGCTTGCAGCGCGGTCGAGAAGCGCCCCGTGCCTTCGGTCAGCGATGGTGAGACTATCTTCCAGTACCAGTCATAGGCACTTGGCGGCGGCGAAGGATCTGCCGGCAACAGGGCAGGATCGGCACCGCCCTTGGGGATCGGGTTCCTCGGCTTCGGCAGCACCCCGGAAGCGAGGCGGCGGGCCTGCTCTGCCGGGTCGATCTGGACAGTGATGCGCTTGGCCCCTGCCGGCGCCTTCTTGAACCCCGGCGCAGAGATCCGCTTGAAGGTGAAATCTGGATAGGCGGCGACCGACGCTTCCGGCGAGGTTTCGGCGTCAGCCAAACCTGTTCCGATCGCCAATGCGACCGCCAACGCCGCGGCAAAAGCCTTGCCCTGTACCATCTGCCCCAAATGCCTGCACATTTTTTTCTTGAGCCATTTGTCGCAGAAAGCACTTGAGAGGGCCAGCGCGTCGTGCCAACCGGCCTTCGAATCATCGTCCAATCCGGCCTTTTGGCAACATCCGGCCGTTAGTGGCGGCGATGACTCTGATAAAACTCATTTTATTTCAATATGTTAAATGAATCTATCCGCCGTAAATCATGCTTCAAAATGTACGATACACGCCAAACTCCTGCCACGATTCGCCGGCCATATTGGGTCATACCGAGACGGAACGGGAACTGGTGCAACCGCCCAACACCTCCGTCGGCGGTTGGTGTAACGGGCGAAACCCACGGAGAGAGACAATGAAATTTTTCAAGCTTGCCAAGAAATTCCACAACGAAGAAGAAGGCGCGGTCACGGTTGACTGGGTCGTGCTGACCGCCGCTGTCGTCGGCCTCGGCGTTGCCGCCCTCGCGGCCGTCAAGACCGGCACCGGCTCGCTGTCGACGAAGATCAACAACTACCTGGCCAGCCAGTCGATCAACTCGACCTTCTGATCCGGCCCAAAAGCCAGATCGCGGATCGCGCCCCTTGGGGCGCGATTTTCGTTTTCAGGGGGCTGGTCCTGTCGCTGTTGTCCCCATCGCTGCGCCGCCTGCAGGGCCAGTGTCGGGCCCGAAGATGGTCAGGATTCCCTGAAACGCATCAAATTGCCTGCCCATTGCCCAAGTTAAGCCACAAATTGTCCGCAACTTGGGCATTGCCGTGACGTGTGGGAACGGGGGTTGCCCAGCGCCGTCAATACCGATTGGCGCTACGGGCAGTATCATGGAGTGGGGAAGTCGATGAACTTTTTCAGGCTTGCGAAGAGTTTTCAGAGTGAAGAGACCGGCGCGGTCACGGTTGACTGGGTCGTGCTGACCGCCGCTGTCGTCGGCCTTGGCGTTGCCGCGCTGTCAGCCGTCAAGACGGGCACCGGATCCTTGTCATCGAAGATCAACGACTACCTGGCCAGCCAGGAGATCAGTTCGACGTTCTGATCTAGTTGGCCGGTCGGAACCAGATCGCGCCCATCCGGGCGCGATTTTTTTTCGCGGATGCGAAAACGTGGGACTTTCGCCTGTTTCTGCCGCGCCGTGCGTTCGCGCCAGCGCCTGCAAGCATCGCGTGCACTACTTAACAAATTGGAAACGATTGAATTTCTTTGTCTCTCCAAACACCTCAGGATACATGGAAATGCACCTGCCCCGCCCAAGTTGGGCCACGTTTCCCCGGCAAAAAGTACATGTGCCGAGACGGAATGGGACATGGCGCTGCCGCCCCAAGGGATACCGAGTTCGGTGATGGTAAAGAGCGAAACCCACGGAGAGAGACAATGAAATTTTT
>DJUV01000305.1 GCA_002440625.1 Rhodobacteraceae bacterium UBA6273
GGATCGTGGTGTAGCCGATCCTCAGGCAGAAATCGACGATCAGGGGGCCGCGGGCATTTGGCAGGATTTCCCAGAGCATGATGTACCAGGGCCGTTCGCCCCTGGTCTGCGCCGCCGAGACATAGTCGCGTGTCTTGATGTCAAGCGTGAGGCCGCGGACGATGCGGAACACCGTCGGCGAGTTCACGAAGACCACCGAGACGAAGACGATGAGGATATTCGGCGGCACATCGAAGAGGTCGATGGCGGCAGGGAAGAACGACACTGCGCTGCCAGGCGTCGAGATGAGCGAGAGATAGAGCCAGCCGCCGAGCCCGAGGACTGCCGCGACCATCATGTTGCGGCGCTGGGGCTGCACGTAATAGCGCGAGTTGAGAAGGATGGTCAGGAAGATCAGCGGGAAGACAAAGAGCGCCACCGCCATGAACTGCGGCAGGCCAGTGGTCACGATCTCGGGCGTGACGAGGAGATAGAAGAGCAGGATCACCGGAAAGGCGAGGATCAGGTTGGCGAGGAAAGAGAGCGCTGAGTCAAGCTTGCCACCATAGTAGCCGGCGGGCAGGCCAAGCGTGATGCCGACCATGAAGGCAAAGAGTGTGGCGAGGGGCGCGATCTGGATGACGACCTGGCTCCCCTTGATCATCCGGCTGAAGACGTCGCGGCCAAGATGGTCGCCGCCGAAGATGTACCAGCCCGATCCGTCCGGCAGGGCGACACCCGGCGCCTTGTTCTTAAGCTGGCTGATCTGGCCGAGCGGGTCATGCATCACGATCATGTCGGCGAAGATCGCGGTGAAAACCCAGAACATCACGAGGCCGAAGCCGATCATGCCGATCGTCGAGTCGAAGAGCTTGCCGTAAAGGCCGAGGCGGCGCTTGAACTTGAGCGAGGCGGCGAAAAGGACGATGAGCGCGATCCAGACCGGCAGGAACTTCTTCGCAGCCGCGCCGAAGATGCCGCCGCTGCCGAGCGGCAGGACCACGCCGCCGACAATGTAGAGGACAAGGACGCCGACCAGCACGAGGAACAGCCATTTCCCTGCCGTGACCGAAAGCGACCAGAGCCCGTTCGGCGCCGTTGCGGTGCCGTCCGGGTTCACGACCACGACCGGGTCGGTCGCAACGAAGGACAGTGCGATCCGCGCAAGGACGGAGAGGATGAGAAGTGCTGCCAGTGCTGCCAGCACCGGGTTCAGAAGGGACAGCGAACCAGTCCAGGTCAACGGCTCCATCGTGATGCTCCCCTTACGAAATCCGGATGCGCGGATTGAGATAGACGTAGCCGATGTCGGAGATCAGCTGCGTCACGAGAACGACAAGCACCGCCACGACCGAACAGCCGAGCAGAAGCTGGATGTCGTTGTTGCTCGCAGCCGTTACCAGCGTCCAGCCGAAGCCCTTGTAGTTGAAGAGCGTCTCAGTGATGACGACACCGTTCAGGAGCCAGGGGAACTGCAGCATGATCACGGTGAAGGGCGCGATCAGCGCGTTCCTTAGTGCGTGTTTCATCACCACGCTGCGGAAGTTGACGCCCTTGAGACGGGCGGTGCGGATATATTGCTGGGTCATCACCTCGGTCATCGAGGCACGGGTCATCCGGGCGATGTAGCCGATGCCGTAAAGGGCGATGGTCATCACCGGCAGGGTGAAGTTCCAGAAGGTGATGTTGTCCATCGCCGAGGTGGAGGAGGCGAGAAAGAGCGTCTTTTTCGGCTCAAGTATCCCGAGATCGACCAAGAGCGGCGAAATTCCGGTGGCAGCGGTCGCGAAAAGCGCCACCAGGACGACGCCGGAGACATATTCCGGGGTGGCGGTCGAGACGATGGCGAAGGTCGACAGCGTCCGGTCCATCGCCGAGCCTTCGCGCATCCCCGACAGGACGCCAAGGATGAGCGAGACCGGCACCATCACGATCATCACCCAGAGCATCAGCCAGCCGGTCGCGCCGAGCTTTTCCAGAAGCGCCGGGCCGACGGGCTGCTTGAATACGGTGGAATAGCCCCAGTTGCCCTGAAGAACGCCGCAATAGCGCGGCGCCAGCGCAGGATCGCTGTCCTGGGCGATGCAGCGTCCGCGGGTCACGCCCTTTTCGTCGGTAAAGGTCCAGCCTGGCACTACGCCGAGCCATTGGCCGTATCGCATCAGCACCGGGCCGGAATGGCCGTTCTGTTCGATCCAGGCGGTGACGGCCTCTTCGGTCATCCGCACCGACCCCTCGCTTCGCGCCAGCTTTTCAAGGTTCGGCGCGAGGTTGGTGAGGTAGAACACCACGAAGGTCAGCGCAAAAGCGGTGAGAAGCATTACGCCTAACCGGCGAAGGGTAAACTTCAACATGGAATGTACTATCCCCCGTGTGGTTCGCGCCCATGGCGCGCCAGGTCTGGTGACGGACTAGCCGAGAGAAAGTGGGATCGGGGCGCGCCGTGACCGGCGCGCCCCGTCGTTGGCCGTCAGGCGACCGACCATTTGTAGTGGTGATGCTCGAATGCCGGGTGCTGGGCGAGGCCGGCATAGCCTTCCTTGTGGTGGCGGAAGAGCGAGCGCGAGAACGGGTTGATGATGTAACCCTCATCTTGCAGGATCGCCTCCAGCTTGGCGCAGATGTCGCGCCGCTTCTCGGCGTCAGCGATGGCAAGCGCCTCGGCCATCAGCGCGTCGAACTCCGGGTTGGCCATCGCCGTCTCGTTCCACGACCCCGTCGAGGTATAGGCCAGCGACATGTTCTGGACCGCAAGCGGGCGGTGGTTCCAGGTCGTGGAGGAGAACGGGTATTTCTGCCAGTCGTTCCAGAAGGTCGAGCCGGGCATGACCGTGTGCTTGATCTTCGCGCCGGCATCACGGATCTGTGCTACGACGGCGGCTGTGGTGGCGGATTCCCAGCCGTCGTCAAGCGAGATTACTTCAAGCTCGGTATCCTTGAGGCCCGCCGCTTCCAGTGCCGCCGGAAGGCCGGCAGGGTTGATCGTCTGCGCCGGGATCTTGGCGTATTCCGGGTGGATCGGGAAGACGTGGTGGTTCTCGCCGGTCTTGCCGAGGTTGTTGTAGCCAAGCTCAAGCACCACGGCCGGATCGACCGCAAGCTGGATCGCCTGACGAACGGCCTTTTCCTTGTAGAGGTCGCTGCCGGAGTTCATCCGCACCACGATGGTCGAGGCGGTATCGGCCTCTTCCTTGGTCAGGCCCATGCCGTCGAGGATGTCGATGAACTCGCCCACCGACTCGTAGTTGGCATCCACCTCGTCCGAGGAGAAGAGCGCCACCATCGCCGCCGGATCGGTGCCGAAGTCGATGTAGTGGATCTCATCCAGCGGCGAGGTGCCGCCCCACCAGGTGTGGTTCGGCGCGCGCACCAGAATGACGCGCTGGCCGACCGAAACCTCTTGCGGGATGTAGGGGCCGGTGCCGATCGGGTTGGCCGAAGGATCGTCGCCGTCCTTGAACGAGGAATGCACGACCGCCGAGGGATAGTCGGCGAGGTTCGGCACGACGGCGATGTCCGAGATGGTGAGGCTGAGCTTGACGGTGCTGTCATCGACCTTCGTCACAGCGCCATCGCGCATCGTCTTGGTCGCCTCATCCACGAGGCCCGGGAAGCGCGAAGCCATCGCGTTGCCTTCGACATTGCCATCGGTCCAGCGGGCGAAGTTGCGCACCACGTCGTCGGCGGTGAAGGGGTCGCCGTTGTTCCAGGTCACGCCCTGGCGGACCTTCAGCGTGTATTCGGTGGCGTCGGCATTCGCCTCCCAGCTTTCGAGGAGGCGGCCTTCGAAGGTGCCGTCGGCATTGTACTGGATTAGATATTCGAGCCAGCCACGATAGATATTGGCGATCTGCGGCCAGTCGGCCAAACGCGGATCCTTGGTGCCCTTCACTTCCATCGCCATGCGGATCACGCCGCCGGCCTTGGCCTCTTGCGCCATAGCCGGGGCCTTGAGGCCGAGAAGGCCGTAGGCGCCTGCCGCCGACACGCCAAGTGCCGTCGCCCGGGTCAGGAATTCGCGCCGGCCCATGGTTCCGTCGGCGACTTCCTGCGCGTAGGCAAGTGCTGCCGGGTGCAGTTTCTTCGGTGTGAGATTTCCAGTCATTCGCTTTTCTCCCTGCGAGCAGAAGCGGCCCCTTGGATCGCCGGTTGGTCCGGCGTTTCACATCTTGGAGCGCGTCCCCAAGCCCTTATAGCGCCCGCTTTTTGCCGCAGCGTCAATGCCTGTTGGCGGCACATCTTGTCGTTTTTGCGTCAAGCTGCGGCGAACCGGGGCGCGATCAGCCCTGTCGGCGGAACGCTGACGGGGTCTTGCCGGTCCGGTGCTGGAATGCGCGGGTGAAATAAGCGGCGGAAGTGAATCCGAGCGCCTCCGACACACGTGCGACGGGCAGGCGGGTTTCGCTGAGCAGAAGCCGCGCCTCGAAGATCAGCCGGTCGTGCAGAAGGTCGGAGGCAGAACGGCCGCAGGTCTGGTTGCAAACGCGGGTCAGGTGTGTCGGCGTGACGCCAAGTTCGCGCGCATAGTCGGCTACGCCCTTGCCGGTCTTGAAATCGCGTTCGAGAAGTGCCGCGTAGCGCCGCGCCAGTCGCCGTGCGGCGTCAGGGCGGCGCCCGTCTTCGCCAAGCTGCGCGACATTGCGTTCAAGCCAGACGCCAAGAAGGCCGAGATGGTGCCGCGCCGCCCGTTCTGCGCCGGGCTTGCCGCTGTCGAGTTCCTTCTGGACGTTGTCGATCAGGGCGGAAAGCTCCGCCTGCGGGGCAACGTCGCGGATGCGCAGGTGCTGCGGTTCGGTCGGCAGGTCAAGCGTGGTGCCGCGTCCGAAGAAGACGGCGGTGCCATAGCTCTGCGCGCCCATCTCGAAGCCGTGCATGCAGCCTGCCGGAATGAAGATCGCGTTATGAGCGCCGAAGCCGCGAGTGACGCCGCCCACGGTGATGCGGCCCTGACCACGGGTGAACCACAAAAGCAGGGGTTCGGAGAGTGAGCGCATTGCCTCTATCCGCCAGCGGCCACCAGCGGCAAGGCGCGGAATCGGGACTATGCGGACGGGGGTGGTTTCCGGCGCTTCGGGCAACGCCTCGATCCGCCGCGGCGCGCGCGGCTTTTTCTGCGGCTGGTCGGAAAACTGCGCCAGCGGCGTCCCGGAAAACAGCTTCAACTCCAGTATCCCCAGTTCAAGCCGGTGTTCCGGCGCTCGTTCTTTGCGCTTGCGTCCGGAACATTAGGCGCAAACGTCCGGCAAACAAAGGGAAAAGTTGCGGCGGCGTCAGGGCAGGGTGACGCAGCGCCAGGCCTTCATCCGGCTGCGGAACCAGGTTCGCTGGCGCTTGGCATATTGCCTGCTTGCGGCCTGCGCGGCCTCCCGCGCGGCGTCGATCGTCATGTCGCCCTGAAGGTGCGCGACCAGTTCGGGTGCGCCGATCGCCTTGGCCCAGAGCGCCGCCGGTTCCCAGGTGGGCAGCACCCGGCGCACCTCATCGAGCGCGCCATCCTGAAGCATCCGGTCAAAGCGCATGTCGATGCGCCGGGCGAGCCAGTCGCGGTCGGGCATGAGGACGACCGGCTGGGCGCGATCAAGCGGCAAAAGGGGGGCTGCGGTGCCGTCCTGCCATGCGGCCAACCCCCGTCCGGTGGCACGCTGCACCTCCCAGGCGCGCTGGATGCGGGCGGGATTGAGCCGGTCGATCCGGGCCGATGTTTCGGCGTCAATTTCGGCCAGCATGAGCGCTGGTCCTTCCGCCGCCATGCGCCCGTCGGCTTCGGCGCGCACGTCTGGCGGGGTCGGCGGAATCTCGGCCAGCCCTTCGGTCAGCGCGGTCAGGTAAAGCCCCGTCCCTCCGACGATGATCGCCCGCTCCGGCCCGGCCAGAAGCGGCGCGACCTCGCGCAGCCAGTGGCCGACGGAATAGTCGGCGCCCGGTGCCACATGGCCGTAAAGCCGGTGCGGCGCCAACGCTTCTTCGCCCTCCGTCGGCCGGGCGGTGAGAATCCGCCACGGCGTCCAGACCTGAAGCGCGTCGGCATTGACGATGACGCCGCCCTGCCGTTCCGCGATCTCAAGCGCCAGCGCGGACTTGCCCGAGGCCGTCGGCCCGGCGATGAGGACCGGCAGGTCCGGTCTTAGTTCATCCAGAAGTGTCAGAAGCTTGCCCGCCTTAGTTCATCTCGTTTCAACCGCCCGCCGCGTCCCTTTGACCCGGTCCCCGGGCATCTGGTTGTGCCCGGCGGTGATTTCCTTCATTTTGCGCGCGAACAAACAAAGCGGCAAGCGGAGCAGGCTATGAGCGGGCCGGATGACCCACAGGTCAAGTACAAGCGCGTCCTCCTGAAAATCTCGGGCGAGGCGTTGATGGGCGATCAGGGCTACGGCCTGCATCCGCCGACGGTCAGCCGCATCGCGGCCGAAGTGAAGACCGTCCACGATCTCGGCGTCGAGATCTGCATGGTGATCGGCGGCGGCAACATCTT
>DJUV01000304.1 GCA_002440625.1 Rhodobacteraceae bacterium UBA6273
GAAAGCCGCTGGCGCGCCTTCGCCGAGCGGCTTTACACCGCGACCGACCGTGGCCTCCATATCCGCTACGACCCCGAACTCAGGACAAGCTTCCTTGCGGCGTTCGAAGGGCCGCCCGTCGACCTCTGGCCGTATTTCGACGCCTGCGCCGGGCTGCCGCTGGCCCTGATCCGAGGCGCGAATTCGGACCTTCTGTCGCCCGAGACGGCGGATGAGATGCGCCGCCGCCGAACCGACATGGGTTTCGCCGAGGTGCCCGACCGCGCCCATGTCCCTTTCCTCGATGAACCCGAAAGCCTCGCGGCGTTGAACCTCTGGCTGGAGAAGATACGATGAACATCGGCATGATCGAAGCGGCGGCGGAACGGCTGAAAGGCCATGCCATCGCCACGCCGCTTCTCAATTCGCCGTTCCTTGACAAGATTGCCGGGCGCGGGGTCTACGTGAAGGCCGAATGCCTGCAAAAGACCGGGTCCTTCAAGTTCCGGGGTGGCTGGTCAGCAGTCTCTGCCCTTCCCCCCGATGTCCGGGCGCGGGGCGTCATCGCCTATTCCTCCGGCAACCATGCGCAGGGCGTTGCCTTGGCGGCGCGGATGCATGGCGTGCCTTGCGTGATCCTGATGCCGTCGGACGCGCCGCGCGTGAAGATCGACAACACCCGCGCCCTTGGCGCCGAAGTGGTACTTTACGACCGCGCCACCGGCGACCGCGATGCCATCGGCGGCGCGCTGGCGGCGGATCGCGGGCTGACGCTGATCCGGCCCTATGATGAGCCGCAGGTGATCGCCGGTCAGGGCACCACGGGGCTTGAGATCGCGCGGCAGGCGAAAGACGCGGGAATTGAGCGCGCCGATGTGCTGGTCTGCTGCGGCGGCGGCGGCCTGACCTCGGGCATCGCTCTGGCGCTTGCAGCGCATGCCCCCGGCTTGCGCGCCCGGCCCGCCGAACCGGAGGGGTTCGACGATGTGAAACGTTCGCTCGCCAGCGGCAAGATCGAGCGCAACAGCCGGTTGAGCGGCTCGCTCTGCGATGCCATCGTGACGCCGCAACCGGGCGAGTTGACCTTCCCTATTTTAAAGCGCCTCGCCGGGCCGGGCATTGCCGTCAGCGAGGATGAGGCGCTTGCCGCCATGTCAGCCGCCTTCAGCCGGCTGAGGATCGTGCTGGAACCCGGGGGCGCGGTGGCGCTCGCCGCAGCACTCTTCCGCAGGGATGAGGTAGAAGGCGATGCGGTGATCGCCGTCGCCTCGGGCGGCAATGTCGATCCGGGCGTGTTCCGGCAGGCGCTTGACCGCTTCCCGACGCTCTGAGGTCAGTTCACTCGCGAGACGACGTAGTCGGCAAGATCGGTCAGCATGTCGCGCAGATCATGCGGCGGCAGGGCCGTGAGCGCCGCCTTGGCCTTCGCCGCCCAAGCCAGCGCATCCGCCTTCGTCAGCTCCATCGCCCGGTGCCGGGCCATGATCGCCAGCGCTTCCTCGAAATCGCCGTCGGCCTGCTGACCCTTCTCGATGGTCCGCCGCCAGAAGGCGCGCTCCACTTCATCCGCCGCCGCCACCGCCTTGATCACAGGCAAGGTCAGCTTCCGTTCGCGGAAATCGTCTCCGGTGTTCTTGCCGATGACGGTGCTGGAGCCGCCGTAATCCAGAAGATCATCGACGATCTGGAACGCGATCCCCAGCGCATCGCCATAGACATGCAGCGCGCGGACCTGATCCTCGGGCGCCCCGGCAATGACGCCGCCGACCTCGGTTGCGGCGGAAAACAGCGCCGCCGTCTTGCCGCGCACGACCTGGAGGTAGATCTTCTCATCCGTGCGCAGATCCTGCGCCGCCGTCAGTTGCAGCACCTCACCCTCGGCAATCGTCGCCGAGGCATTGGCAAGGATGTCGAGGACGCGCAGCGACCCGGTTTCCACCATCAGCTGGAAGGACCGCGAAAAGAGGTAGTCACCGACAAGAACCGAGGATTTGTTGTCCCAGAGCAGGTTCGCCGTCGGCCGTCCCCGCCGCTGGCGGCTTTCATCGACCACGTCGTCATGGAGAAGCGTCGCCGTATGGATGAACTCCACCGTCGCCGCGAGCTTCAGGTGATGTTCGCCCTCGTAACCGCAAAGCCGCGCGGCGGCGAGCGTCAGCATCGGCCTCAGCCGCTTGCCCCCGGCCTCGACCAGATGGGCGGTGACTTCCGGGATGCGCGGCGCATGTTCCGACGCCATGCGGTCGCGGATGAGCGCATTCACGGCCGTCAGATCGGCGGCGAGATAGGCGGCCATCCGGTCATGTGGCTTATGTGCGGCTTCGTCCAGACTCATCGGCGTCCCGTGCTTACTCGACAAACCCCGCGGGCAGTCCTTAAGACTTGGATTATGAAAGAGCTTCTGCGCACCAACGACCCAACTGTAATCGCATTCGCGACCGCTCTTCTTGACGGTGAGGGTATAGCCGCCTTTCAGATGGACGTCCACATGAGCGTTCTCGAAGGTTCCTTGGGCATATTGCCGCGCAGGCTGATGGTGGGCGACCGCGACCTCTTTCTTGCCCGCGCGATCCTTGCCGACAACGGCATCGACACGGGCCTCTGAGATGTTCCCCCACGACGCCCTCACCTGCGATGGCTTTCTCGGCGGCGCGCTCAGGGTCTGGCAGCCGAAGGCGGGTTACCGCGCGGCGATGGACCCGGTCTTGCTGGCCGCTGCCGTGCCGGCCCGCGCTGGCGAAACCGTGCTGGAACTGGGCTGCGGTGCGGGAGTGGCGAGCCTATGCCTCGGGCACCGCGTTCCCGGCATCGGACTCACGGGGATCGAGCGGCAGGCAGACTATGCCGATCTCGCGCGCCGGAATGCGTCGGAAAATGGCCTGACCTTCGATGTGACCGAGGGCGACATTGCCCGGATGCCAGCCGCTTTGCGCGCCCTCACCTTCGATCACGTGATCGCCAACCCGCCCTATTTCCCGAAAGGCGGCGGCACGCCTGCCCGTGACGGCGGCCGCGAGGCGGCGCAGCGCGAGGACTTGGCCCTGGCCGAATGGCTTCGCATCGGGCTGAAGCGGCTCCGCCCCGGCGGCTGGCTGACGGTGATCCAGGCCGCCGACCGGCTGCCCGACCTTCTCGCCGGCCTCGGCCCCGGTGCGGGCAGCACCGTTGTGCTGCCCATTGTGCCGCGCGACGGGCGACCGGCAGGGCGGGTGATCCTCCAGACCCGCAAGGGCGGCCGCGCTGCCTTTCGCCTTTTAGCCCCTTTGGTCATTCATTCCGGCGCGGAGCATCTGAAGGACGGCGACGACCAGACGCCCGAGGCGCGCGTCATTCTGCGGGACGGTTCCGCGCTCGATCTGCAGGCAGGACGTTAGCCTTCCGGCAAGGTTTGGCTCGCCATTCTCGCTGCGGTCGGATGCCGCGCATCTGAAGCGTGACACGACTCAAGTAATGTGATGGGATTGTGACAGAGTTCACAGGAGAGGAGACCCCGATGTCGCTTGGTTCGCACCTGCAAGAACTTCGCAAGAAGCACCAGAACTTGTCCGAAGCCGTGGAAGAGGCTCAGCGCCATCCCGGCTCCAACGACCTCACCATCGCGGAGATGAAAAAGCAGAAACTGCGTCTCAAGGAAGAAATATCGCGCCTCACCGAGGCCTGACGCACTAGCTCCGCGCGCCGGCCCGCGCCGCGACCCACGCGCCGCCCGTGATGAGGGCGGCAGCGATGGCGATTTGCGGCGTCGCCGGCGCGAGGCCTGCGGCCAGAAGCACAAGCGTCGAGATCAACGGAGCGGCGTAGGCCGACACTCCTAAAAGTTGGATGTCACCCCGCTTGACCCCGATGTCCCAGATGTAAAAGGCAAGCCCCACGGGGCCAAGGCCGAGGGCGATGCTTGACGCCCAGCCGAGCGCGCTTTGCGGCCAGACGGTAGTTTCGAGGGCGAGGTGTGCGGCGGCGGACAGAAGCGCCGTCCCGAGACAAAAAACCGTGACCGAGGCTGTCGGCACCGTGCCAAAGCGGCGCGACACCACCGAATAGGTGGCCCAGGTCAACGCCGCGAAAAAGGCGAGGATCAGGCCCTTGGCATGGGCGGGATCAAAGCCGCCGCCCGAGCGCAGCACGATCAGCGCCGCGCCCGCAAAGGACAATAGTGCGCCGATGACATGGCCGGCCGTTAGCCTTTCCCCCGGCAGGAGGCCGGAGAAAAGCACGATGAAAAGCGGCCAGAGATAGGCGATCAGGCTCGCCTCCGCCGGTGGTGCCAAGCGCAGGGCCGAAAAGTAAAGCAGGTGATAGCCGAAAAGCGCCGCCGTGCCGAAAAGATAGACCGCCGGGCGCACCGTCCGCAGTTGTCCCGCGCTGCCGGTGGCAATGGTCCAGACCACGCCCAGCGCGCCGCCGATGGCGAAGGTGATGGTATTCAGCAGGAGTGGCGGCACCGGCGCCGAGCCGACGGTGAAAAGCGCCAGCAGAGACCAGAGCAGAACCGCCCCGAAGCCGATCGCCGTTGCCTTGCCGCGTGTCATCTTTGCCCCCGTCCCTGCCCTCCGCGTCGCTTAGCCGACCGGCATGGCCAGCCGCAAGACGCCATGAAAAAGGCCGGCCCCGAAGGACCGGCCACGATGCCATGCGGCAGCGTTCAGACGAAGAACTGCGCGCCGTTGGCCGAGATGGTCGAGCCGTTGATGAATCCCGCATCGTCCGAGACGAGGAAGGCCACGCAGCGCGCGATCTCCTCAGGCTCGCCCAGACGGCCCGCCGGGATGCCAGCGATGATCGATTCGCGCACCTTTTCCGGCACCGCCATCACCATTTCGGTGGCGATGTAGCCGGGGCAGACCGCGTTCGCGGTAATCCCGGCCCGCGCGCCTTCCTGCGCAAGGCTCTTGACGATGCCTAGATCGCCGGCCTTGGTCGCGGCGTAGTTGACCTGGGCGAACTGGCCCTTCTGGCCGTTGATCGAGGAAATCACCACGACGCGGCCGAACTTGCGGTCACGCATCCCCGGCCAGATCGGATGGACGGTGTTGAAAACGCCCGTCAGGTTGGTGTCGATCACCTGATGCCACTGCTCCGGCGTCATCTTGTGGAACGGCGCGTCGCGGGTAATGCCGGCATTGGCGACGACGATCTCGACCGGGCCGAGATCGGCCTCGACCTTGGCGATCCCGGCCTTGGAGGCCTCATAGTCGCCGACGTTCCACTTGTAGGTCTTGATCCCGGTCTCGGAGGTGAACTTGGCCGCGGCCTCGTCGTTACCGGCATAGTTCGCCGCGACGGTGTAACCCTTGTTCTTGAGCGCCTGCGAAATCGCGGCGCCGATACCGCGCGATCCGCCGGTGACCAAAGCTACTCTCGACATGATTCTTCCTCCTTGAGGTGGGTGCTTGAAATCCTGTTATCGAAACGAATTTCCAGGCGCAACATTATTGCGCCCAGATTTCGCGTTTGCAGAAACTTTACGCCTCAGGCCCGCTCAAGGCACATGGCAACGCCCATGCCGCC
>DJUV01000010.1 GCA_002440625.1 Rhodobacteraceae bacterium UBA6273
GTCAGCTTGTGCTGCACCAGCGGGTGTTTGACGACGGTCAGATGCTCAAGCATCGGCTTTCTCCAGTTTCTTCAATATCTTGCCGCGCGTTTCTTCGGTGCAGAAGGCGGCGCGGGCCGAGGTTTCGGCGATGTCGCGGAACATGCCGTCGTCCCAACCGAAAGCCTCGGCCAGACGGTCGTATTCCCGCGCCATCGTGGTGTGGAAGAACGGCGGGTCGTCGGTCGAGACAGTGACGCGGACGCCCCTTTCGATCAGCTTTTCAATGGGATGGGCGCGCCAGTTCGGGTAGATTCCAAGGGCGATGTTCGATCCGGGGCAGGTTTCGAGCACGATGCCCTGTTCGGCGATCCGGTCGACCAGCGCCAGATCCTCGATGGCGCGGACACCGTGGCCGATCCGCTCCACGCCAAGGTCGTCAATCGCGTCGCGCACGCTCTCCGGCCCGCCCCATTCGCCGGCGTGGCAGGTGAGCCTCAGCCCCGCTTCCCGCGCGCAGTCGAAGGACCAGAGGAAATCCTTCGGCTTGCCGATCTTCTCATCGCCGCCAAGACCGAAGCCGACAAGCCAGTCGCCTGCCGTGTCGGCTGCACAAAGCGCGGTTTCCCGCGCCTTTTCGGGTCCGAAATGCCGGATCGGCGTGACGATGCCGCGCAGGGTGATGCCGTCGCGGCGCTCGGCCTCGTCGGCCGCTTCGCGGATGGCGTGAAGATATTCGCGCCAGGCGCCGACGTCGCGCCCGCCGCAGAAATCCGGGCTGAGGAAGCATTCCGAATAGATCACGCCCGAGGCGGCACTTTCCTCAAGCACGGCGCGGGTCAGCCTTGCGAAATCCTCAGGCGAAGTGAGGACGGAGGTTGCCGCCTCATAGACCTTCAGGAAGTCCCAGAAGTCGCGGTAGCGGTAGTTCCCCGCCTCATCGAAAATGCCGCCGATGTCGACGTGCTTTTCCTTCGCCAGCCCACGGATGAAGGCCGGCGGCGCGGCGCCTTCGAGATGAAGGTGGAGTTCGACCTTGGGCGGGCTCACAGGAAGCTCCCCCCCGGCCCCTGCGACGGCACGCCGAGATGTGCGGCGACCGAAGCGCCGATATCGGTGAAGGCGACCTTGCCAATGCCGCCCTGCCCGGCCCCGGCGACGAGGACCGGCACCCTTTCGCGGGTATGGTCGCTGCCGGTCCAGGTCGGGTCATTGCCGTGGTCGGCGGTGAAGATCGCGAGGTCGCCGGGCTTCAGCGTGGCGAGGAACTCGCCCACCCGCCCGTCGAACCATTCGAGCGCGCGGGCATAACCGGACACGTCACGGCGGTGGCCGTAGGCCGAGTCGAACTCGACAAAGTTCGCAAAGGTCAAGGAACCGGGCTCAGCCTCGCGCACTGCGGCCATGAGATGTTCGAAAAGGGCTGCATCGGTCCCCTTCTTCACATCGTCGATGCCCCGCATGGAAAAGATGTCGCCGATCTTGCCGATGGCATGGACCTTGCGTCCCGCCCCCTGCACCCAGTCGCAGAGAGTCGGCGCGGGCGTGGCTATCGCGTAGTCATGGCGGTTGGCGGTGCGCTTGAAATTGCCGGGGCCGCCGACGAAAGGCCGGGCGATGACGCGACCGACCCTCATCGCGTGAAGGCGCGGTGCGATGTCCTCGCAAAGCTTCAGGAGCCGGTCGAGGCCGAAGCTTTCCTCATGCGCCGCGATCTGGAAGACGCTGTCGGCGGAGGTATAGCAGATCGGCCAGCCGGTGCGGATGTGCTCGGCGCAATGCTCTTCGATGATCGGCACGCCCGAGGCATGACAGTTGCCAAGCGTGCCGCCCGCGCCGCAAAGCCGAGCGACCTCATCCATCAGATCCTGCGGGAAGGCGGGGATGGTATCGGGGAAGTAGTGCCAGTCCCACGGCACTGGCACGCCCGCCAGTTCCCAGTGACCCGAAGGCGTGTCCTTGCCGCGCGACACTTCGGTCGCGGCACCCCAGCGCCCCGAAGGCGCCGCGTCAAAGCCCGGCATCGCTGCTCCCGAGGCAAGCCGCACCGCAGCGCCAAGACCCAGCGCATCAAGGTTCGGCATCGTCAGCGGCCCGCTTCGCCCCTCTTCGGCGCGACCAGCGGCGCAGGCTTCGGCGATATGGCCAAGGGTGTTGGCGCCGGTATCGGGAACCTTACCATTGAAGAAAGTGTGGGCGTCGGGCGCGCCGCCGGCGCCGACGCTGTCCATCACGATAAGAAAGGCGCGGCTCATAGGGTGATCCTGTCGTGGATGAGGGGCGGCTCATCGGGGTCTTCGGCGCCGATGCGGAAGGCGGCAAGGACCGCCGCCGCCGCCCGGTCGGCATCAGCCTCACTCGCGGCATGGACACGGGCGATGGCTTCGCCCGCCGCCAGAGGTTCGCCAATGGGCATGAGGTCGGAAAGCCCGACCGAAGGGTTGATCCGGTCGCCGCCCTTCAGCCGACCGCCGCCAAGATGCACGACGGCATGGCCCAGCGCCTCGGTGTCGATCTCGGTGACATAGCCGCCGCGAGGTGCCGGCACGTCGCGGGTGACGCGGGCAGCGGGCAGCCGGTCGGGGTAGCGTTCGACGAAATCGGTCGGCCCGCCAAGTGCGGCCACCATCCGCCCGAAGGCCTCCGCCGCGCGGCCCGAGGACAGCGCCTCGTCAAGCTGATCCGCGCCGTCATCGACATTGGACGCAAGCCCGCCAAGGACCAGCGCCTCGGCACCAAGGGCCACGGTCACATCCCAAAGCGCCTGATTGACCGCGTTGCCCGTCATCGTGTCCATCGCCTCGATCACCTCGAGCGCATTGCCTGCCGAGGTGGCGAGCGGCTGGTTCATGTCGGTGATGAGTGCTGCGCACCGGCAACCGGCCCCCTCCGCCGTCCTGACCAGCGACCGGGCCAGAGCTTCGGCCCGGTCCATCGTCTTCATGAAGGCGCCGGAGCCGACCTTGACGTCAAGGACCAGCGCCTGAAGCCCTGCGGCAAGCTTCTTCGACAGAATCGACGCGGTGATGAGGTCGATGGATTCGACCGTGCCGGTCACGTCGCGGATGCCGTAAAGCCTGCGGTCGGCGGGGGCGATATCGCCGGTCGCGCCGACGATGGCACAGCCGACATCGGCAACCAGATGATGCAGATCCTCGGTGGATATATTGGTGCGGTAGCCGGGGATCGCCTCGAGCTTGTCGAGCGTGCCGCCGGTATGGCCAAGCCCGCGCCCCGAAATCATCGGCACATAGGCGCCGCAGGCCGCAAGCGCCGGGGCGAGGAGGAGGGAGGTGCAATCGCCGATACCGCCGGTCGAATGCTTGTCGACGACCGGCCCCGGCAGGTTCCATTCCATCACCTGGCCGCTGTCGCGCATGGCCAGCGTCAGGCCGACACGTTCGGCCTCGGTCAGGCCGTTCAGGAAGACCGCCATCGCGAAGGCGCCGCCTTGGGCATCCGTCACGTCGCCCGAGGCGAGGCCGTCCGCGAACCAGCCGGCGGCATCGCCGGGAAGGCCCCTACCGTCGCGCAGCGCCGCGATGATGCCGCGGGCGTCGAGCATCAACGGCGCCCCAAGTGACCGGCGGTGAAGCTGCCGGGGAGAAGATCGCCGACCGTCGTTTCGGTCTGTGCGCCCGCCACCGTCGCCAGAGTGACCTTCACGTCATGACGCCCGAATTCCGCGAGCTTCTGGCGGCAGCCGCCGCAGGGCGGAACCGGACTCGGGCAATCGGCGATGACGACAACTTCGACGAGCTCGGTCTCGCCCGCCGCCACCATCGCGGCGATGGCCCCGGCCTCGGCGCAGGTGCCTTCGGGATAGGCGGCATTCTCGACGTTGCAGCCGCGGTAGACCGTGCCGGAGGCCGCGCGCACCGCCGCGCCGACCTTGAAATGGGAATAGGGGGCATAGGCGTTTTCGCGCACGTCCGTCGCCGCCTGAAGAAGTGTTTCGGTGCTCATCAGCGCTCCCTGACTCATTGCCATCCTGTGGGCTCCCCGTGTCTGCCGCGCGGCGACGGACTACGCAAGCCCGGGCTGGGCGCTGCCGACTCTAGGTCGCCCGCCAGCGATTCAGAAGCGGATTCGCAAGGGTTGCGCTCGTCCCCCGCCGGCGGAATAGTCGCGCGTACCGGACGCCTGTCGTGATGGTGCTTGCGGTGAGGCCGGCGCGGCGCGCCCTTTCGCCCGGAAAAGACATAGTTTAGCATTAAATGAGTTCAGGGAGGACGGACCCGTGGAAGAGACCAGGCAGGAAAACGCTCGTCAGGCGGCGCTCGACTATCACGAATTCCCGAAGCCCGGAAAGCTTGAGATCCGCGCCACCAAGCCGCTCGCCAATGGCCGCGACCTGAGCCGTGCCTATTCTCCCGGCGTCGCCGAAGCCTGCCTTGAGATCAAGGCCGACCCCGCCACGGTCAGCCGCTACACCGCGCGCGGCAACCTTGTCGCCGTCGTCTCGAACGGCACCGCCGTCCTTGGCCTCGGCAATATCGGCGCCATGGCCTCGAAGCCGGTGATGGAGGGAAAGGCGGTTCTTTTCAAGAAGTTCGCCAATATCGACTGCTTCGACATCGAGGTGAACGAGGCCGACCCGGAAAAGCTTGCCGATATCGTCTGCGCGCTGGAACCGACCTTCGGCGCGATCAACCTTGAGGACATCAAGGCGCCGGATTGCTTCATCGTCGAACGGCTTTGCCGGGAACGCATGAACATCCCGGTGTTCCACG
>DJUV01000014.1:0-6446 GCA_002440625.1 Rhodobacteraceae bacterium UBA6273
GCCATCTGGATCAGGCAGAGCTTGGAATAATATGTCCGCTCGCGCAGAAACTCGGTATCGAGGGTGACATAGGCTTCGGACTTGGCGGCTTCGCAGAAACGGGCAAGTTCTTCGGTCGTGGTAATCGTGCGCATGGGCTTCCGTTCAGCGCGGGGTCGTCCCGCAGGTCTGGCCGTCATAGGGCAGTCGTTCGGGGTTTTAAAGGGCGCGCGCGCGGAATTTTCCCGCGTCGGCACGAAGGTTACAGGTAAAGGGGCCGGCGGTCGCCGGCGGCAAAGCGGCGGAGGACCGCGGGGTAGAGCCGGTGCTCATCCTTGAGAACACGGGCGGCGAGGGTTTCGGCGGTATCGTCCGCCAACACCGGCACCCGGGCCTGACCGAGGATCGGGCCGTCATCAAGAACCGGCGTCACCTCATGCACGGTGCAGCCAGCCTCAAGATCGCCCGCGTCGAGCGCGCGCTGGTGGGTGTGAAGGCCGGGGTATTTGGGCAGGAGGGATGGGTGGATGTTCAGCATCCGCCCGGCGAAGCCTTCGACGAAGGCCGGGGTCAGGACACGCATGAAACCGGCAAGGCAGACGATGTCCGGCTTGGCGGCAAGCAGCGGTTTCAGAAGCTCTGCCTCGAAGCCGGCGCGGTCCTTGCCGAAGGGGCGGTGATCGACGGCAGCGGTGGCGATGCCGCGCGCGGCAGCCTTTTGCAGCCCCACTGCCGAGGGATCGTTCGACAGGATCAGGACGGCCCTTGCCGGATGATCGCCCGCCATGCTGTCGGCAAGCGCCAGCATGTTCGAGCCGCCGCCCGAAATCAGGATGGCGACACGCTTCAAGCCAGCGTGCCCTTGTAGCGGACCCCCTGCCCTTCGATGACCTGCCCAAGCGGGATCACCGTCTCTCCTGCGTCCTTCAGGAGCGCCGACAGCGCCGCCTCTCGCGCTTCATCGACGACAAGGATCAACCCGATGCCGCAGTTGAAGGTTTTGAGAAGCTCCGCCTGCGCCATCCCCGCCGTACGGTTCAGCCAGTCGAAAACCGGCGGCAGGCGCCAGGCCTCAAGGTCGATCTCGGCCCCCAGCCCTTCCGGCAGGACGCGCGGCAGGTTCTCGGTCAGCCCGCCGCCCGTGATATGCGCAAGGCCGTGGACGCCGCCAGACCGGATCGCCGCCAGTGCCTGCTTCACGTAAAGCCGCGTTGGCGCGAGGAGCGCCTGCCCGAGTGTGCCGGTCCCAAAGGGCGAGGCCGCGTCCCAGCCGAGGCCACTGACCTCAACAATCTTCCGGACCAGCGAATAGCCGTTGGAATGTACACCGTTCGAGGCAAGGCCGATCAGCCGGTCGCCCGCTACCACGCCCTGCGGCAGGTCCGCGCCCCGCTCCATCGCGCCGACGGCAAACCCCGCAAGGTCGAAGTCGCCGCCGTGATACATGCTCGGCATCTCTGCCGTCTCGCCGCCGACCAGCGCACAACCGGACTGCGCGCAGCCCTCGGCGATGCCGTTGATGATCCGCGTCGCCTGATCGACATCGAGCTTGCCAGTGGCAAAATAGTCGAGGAAGAACAAGGGCTCCGCGCCCTGGCAGACCAGATCGTTGACGCACATGGCGACAAGGTCGATGCCGATGGTATCAAGATGCCCGGTGTCGATGGCGATGCGGAGCTTGGTGCCGACCCCGTCCGTCGCCGCCACAAGGATCGGGTCCGTATAGCCCGCCGCCTTCAGGTCGAACAGCGCTCCGAAGCCGCCAAGGCCCGACATGGTGCCGGGGCGCTGCGTCCGCTTCGCCGCCGGCTTGATCCGCTCGACAAGCGCATTGCCCGCGTCGATATCGACCCCGGCCTCAGCATAGGTCAGCCCGTTCTTTCCGTCCGTCATCGTCGTCCCCCCGGGGGCCATCAGCCATTTCGGCGCGGCATACAGGATTGCACCGCCCCCGGCAACGCCGCCCGGCGTCACGGCCTGAGGAATCTCGCCCGCCCTTTCGCTTGACGGTCAGGCGCAATCTGCTAGCAAGTCCCCCGTGGCCGGGCCTGTAGCTCAATGGTTAGAGCAGGGCGCTCATAACGCCTTGGTTGGGGGTTCAAGTCCCTCCGGGCCTACCACTCATGTCCAGCCAGTCATAGTCATTGCGTTCGCAGCCCTGCAAGGACCGGCGGAGGGCTGTCCCGTCACCAGAAGTCCTTGTGACCGCTGACAATCACCTGTTCGAGCTCCGGGAACGGCCCGCGGACCTCGACCCGGCGCTGTCCCGCCGCGAAGACCTGATGGCAGCTCAGATCGAGGGTCAGATTTTCGGGGTTGTCGCCGGTCAGTTCGGCCAGTCGTCGCTCGCTCAGCCCGTAGACCACGGTGCCGATGCCCGCCCAGTAGCAAGCCCCGGCGCACATGCAGCAGGGCTCGACCGACGTTACCAGCGTGCATCCTTCGAGAAAGGCCGGATCGTAGAGTTGAGCGGCCGCACGGGCCACATTCGCCTCGGCATGGCCGACGCCGCGATCCTGCGCGTAGGTATTGCCTGACGATAGAAGCACGTCACCCTCCGGCCCGACGAGAAGCGCCCCGAATGGATGGTTGCCGCTGGCCCGGCTCTTCGAAGCGATCTCGACTGCAAGACGCAGATACCTGGTATCGCTGCTCATGGCGGCCTCCCCCGAATGCCCCTTGCGGCGGCTGGCCCAAAGGCCGCTCACCCGTGCTTCACCATCACGTGCCGCACAACAGTATAGTCCTCCAGCGCATAGGTGGACATGTCCTTGCCGTAGCCCGATTGCTTCAGCCCGCCATGCGGCATCTCGTTGACCAGCATGAAGTGGGTATTGATCCAGGTGCAGCCGTAGCGGAGCCGTGCCGCCGTGGCCATCGCCCGGCCCACGTCCCTGGTCCAGACCGAAGACGCCAGGCCATAGTCACTGTCATTGGCCCAGCCCACGGCCTCATCCACATCCGCGAAGGGCGTGATGGAGACCACGGGCCCGAAGACCTCGCGGCGCACGATCTCGTCATCCTGCCTTGCCCCGGCGATGACGGTCGGACGGTAGTAGAAGCCCTGATCCATCACGACGCCGCCGGTCGTGACCTCGACATGGGCAAGCTCCCGCGCGCGGTTGACGAAGGAAGCAACGCGGTCGCGCTGGCGCAGGCTGATGAGCGGGCCGATTTCGTTCAGCGAGTCATCGGCATTGGCAAGCCCGATGGTGGAAACGGCGGAGGTCAGGTCGGCCACCAGCTTGTCGTAGACCTTCTTCCCCGCATAGATCCGGCAGGCGGCGGTGCAGTCCTGCCCGGCATTGTAGTAACCAAAGGCGCGCAGCCCCTCGACCACTTCGCCGACATCGGCATCGTCAAAGACCACGACCGGGGCCTTGCCGCCCAGTTCCAGATGCGTGCGCTTCACGGTCTTCGCGGCGGCGTCCAGCATCTTCTTGCCCGTCGCCACATCGCCGGTGAGGGAGATCATGTCGACGCCGGGATGGTTGATGAGGTAGCTCCCCACGGTCTGGCCGCGCCCGGCGATGACGTTGACCACGCCTTCCGGCAGTTCCTCGGCGAAGATATGCGCCATCTTCAGCGCGGTCAGCGGTGTCTGTTCCGAAGGCTTGAAGACGACCGTATTGCCGCCGCCTATGGCCGGGGCGAGCTTCCAGGCCATCATCATCAAGGGATAGTTCCAGGGCGCGATGGAGGCGATGACGCCGATCGCATCGCGGCGGATCATCGAGGTATGGCCGGCGAGGTATTCGCCCGCCACCTGCCCGTGCTGGGTACGGACCGCGCCCGCGAAGAAGCGGTAGCAATCGACGATGGCGGGGATTTCGTCATTCCGGGCGGCCCCAATCGGCTTGCCGCAGTTCAGCGCCTCAAGGGCGGCGAAGGCGTCGGCTTCCGCCTCTACCCGGTCGGCGATCCTCAGAAGCGCCGCGGACCGCTCGCCGGGCGTCGTCCGCGACCATGTCTCGAACGCCTTCCGCGCCGCCGCCACGGCCTTGTCGACCTGCGCCGTCGATGCCTCCGGCACATCGAGGATCAGGGCGCCGGTGCGCGGGTTCAGGACAGGCTCGGGCGTTTCTTGCCCTTTCTGGAACTCGGCGCCGATCAGCAGCGCGGTGTCGAACTTGGTCATGGGATCACTCCGTTATTTTCCCCCGCCGGCGGTCTGGTCGCCGTCGCGGGTCAGGTAATAGGCGCCAAGGATCGGCAGGATCGTCACCGCGAAGACCACGATGGCGACGACATTGGTCACGGGCCGCTGGCGCGGGCGGACAAGCTCTTGCAGCATCCAGATCGGCAGGGTCGATTGCTGGCCCGCCGTGAAGGTGGTCACGATCACCTCGTCGAAGCTGAGGGCAAAGGCGAGCATCCCGCCCGCCAGAAGCGCCGAGCCGAGGTTGGGCAGCAGCACATGGCGGAAGGTCTGGAAGCCGTTGGCGCCAAGGTCGGAGGAGGCTTCCAGAATGCCGCCCGAGATGCGGCGGAAGCGTGCGACGGCGTTGTTGTAGACGATGACGATGCAGAAGGTCGCGTGGCCGAGGATGATGGTCCAGACCGAATAGGGAATGTCCATCACCGAAAAGGCCGAGCGCAGCGCCATGCCGGTGATGACGCCGGGCAAGGCGATGGGTAGCAGGATCAGGAGCGAGATCTGTTCCCGGCCAAAGAACTTCGTCCGTGACATGGCGGCAGAAACCAGCGTGCCAAGGATGATGGCGACGACGGTGGCAATCGCCGCAACCTCGATGGAGAGGAGCAAGGGCGGCCAGATGTCGGCCCGGCCCCAGGCGACGCCGAACCATTTCAGCGTCAGGCCCGGCGGCGGGAACTGGTAGCTCTTTTCCTCGGTCGTGAAGGCATAGAGGAAGATCAGAAGGATCGGCAGGTGCAGGAACAAAAGCCCGGTGATGGCGGCGATCTTCAGGCCAAGGGAGGCGCGGTCAGAGTGCATCGAAGGCCCCCATGCGCTTGGCGATGGTCAGGTAGATGAGCATGATGACGATGGGCACGACGGCGAAGGCGGCGGCGAGCGGGATGTTCCCGGCGGTGCCCTGAAGCTGGTAGACCGCAAGGCCGATGAAGCGGGCCGAGGTGCCGATGATCTGCGGGATGATGTAATCGCCCAAGGTGAGCGAGAAGGTGAAGATCGACCCGGCGATGACGCCCGGCAGGGCCAGGGGCAGGATCACGGTGCGGAAGGTCTGGCCCCCGCTCGCGCCAAGATCGGCGGCAGCCTCCAGCATCGACCCCGGCACCCGCTCAAGCGAGGCCTGCATCGGCAGGATCATGTACGGGAGCCAGATGTAGACGAAGACGATGAAGGTGCCCATCGGCGAGGTCGAAAGGGAGTTGCCCCCTACCCCCGGCAGCGCCAGCACGGCGTTCAGGATAAAGCCAAGACCGACGCCATCCGCCGCCCAGGTGACGATGCCTTCCTTCGCGAGGATCAGCTTCCAGGCGTAGACCTTGACGAGATACGACGACCACAGGGGCAGCATGACGCCAAGGTAGAAAAGCGCCTTCCAGCGGCCCCTGGCATAGCGGGCGGCGAAATAGGCGATGGGGAAGGCGATCACCGCGCAGGCGAGCGTCACCAGCGCCGACATGAGCAGCGTGCGCAGGATGATGTCGAGGTTCTGGGCGCGGAACAGTTCGGCATAGGTCTTGAGCGTGAACTCTTCCTTCACCACGCCGGAAAATTCGTCGATGGAGTAGAAGCTTTGCAGGAGGAGGGCTGCGAGCGAGCCGAGGTAGACGACGCCCAGCCAGAGGAGCGGCAGAGCGAGGAGAAGCCCGAGGAATATCTTCGGATGGCGCCAGAGGGCGGCGCTGATCCGGTCGGCCAAGCCCCTGTCGGGCAGGATGGCGGGGGCGTCGCGCATCACGCCTCCATCACGTGAAGGGCGGAGGGGTCGAAGGCGATGGCGGCTTCCGCCCCCTCGCCGGGCAGCGGCTGGCCCGCCGGCACCAGTGCCGCGACCTCGGTCCCGCCGATGTCGAGGACGACGCGGGAGCCGGCGCCAAGGTAGCGGATCGCCGTCACCCTGCCGCGGCCCTGCCCCGGCGTGGCGCTCAGACGCACCGCCTCTGGCCGGAGGCTCGCCCATTTCGCGGGCCCGCCAAGGGCTCGGGTCAGGTCGGGCGGCAGGACGTTCGACGAGCCGACGAAATCCGCGACGAAGCGGCTTTGCGGGCGGGCGTAGACATCCTCGGGCGTGCCGATCTGGGCGATCTTACCATCGGAGAAGACGGCGAGCCGGTCGGCCATGCTCAAGGCCTCATGCTGGTCATGGGTGACGAAGACGAAGGTGATGCCAAGCCGCTTTTGCAGCGCCTTCAGCTCATCCTGCATCGCCTCGCGGAGCTTCAGGTCGAGCGCGCCAAGGGGTTCGTCCAAAAGAAGCACACGCGGCTCGTTCACCAGCGCCCGGGCCAGCGCCACCCGCTGCCGCTGGCCGCCC
>DJUV01000014.1:6548-11779 GCA_002440625.1 Rhodobacteraceae bacterium UBA6273
CCCGCTGCCGCTGGCCGCCCGAAAGCTGGCCGGGCTTGCGGTCGCCGTACCCGGGCAACTTGACGAGGCCGAGCATCTCTTCGGCCTTCGCCAGACGCTCCGCCTTGCCGACGCCCTTGACCATCAGCCCGTAGGCGACGTTGTCGCGCACCGTCATATGCGGGAAAAGCGCATAATCCTGAAAGACCGTGTTCACGTTGCGCTTGTTCGGCGGCACGTTGCTCACGTCCTGCCCGAAGATCCTAATGGCGCCCCCGCTCGGCTGCTCGAACCCGGAGATCAGACGAAGGCAGGTGGTCTTGCCGGAGCCGGAGGGCCCGAGCATGGCGAAGAACTCGCCCTCGGCGATGGCGAGGTTGACGCCATCGACGGCGCGGACATTGCCGAAGTGCCGGGTGACGTTCTGGAATTCGACGGCTGCGGTCATGGGAAGATCCGGTAAAAGGTGCCCACGCCGGCGGAATGGGTCCGCCGGCCTGAAGGTAGGATGGGCAATATTGCCCATCCTACGGGGTGTCAGGGATCAGCGCCCGCCGATGACGCCGATGTAGTCAGAGACCCAGCGGTAGTAGGGCACGCAGGCGCCCTCGCCCTGCGAGCAGTTGGCGGTGGGCGTGGTCCAGAAGCGGATCCGGTCGAAATCCTTCAACCCGTTCGCGTCACAGCCTTCCTGGGTCTGCATGCCGCGCTTGTCAGTACAGGCGGCGGGGACCGAAGGCACCGCGCCGAACCAGACTGATAGGTCGGATTGCAGGTTCGAGGACAGCTGGTGGTCGAACCACATATAGGCGCAGTTCGGATTCTTGCTGTCGGCGTGCAGCATCGTCGTGTCGGCCCAGCCGGTGGCGCCCTCTTCCGGGATCGTGCTGGCGACGGGCTGCTTTTCGCCCTGCAGGAGGTTGACCTGGAAGGGCCAGGAGCCGGAGGCGACCACACCCTCGTTCTTGAAGTCGTCGATCTGGATGAAGGCGTCGTGCCAGTAACGGCCGACGAGCGTGCGCTGCACCCGCAGAAGGTCGAGCGCCGCCTTGTACTGATCCTCGTTCAGCTCATAGGGGCTCGTGATGCCAAGCTCGGGCTTGTGCGCCATCAGGTATTGCGCGGCGTCGGCGATATGGATCGGTCCGTCATAGGCTTGCACCCGGCCGGCGTTGGGCTTGCCGTCCGGCAGGTCCATCGGTTCAAAGACCACGTTCCAGGACTTCGGCGCTTCCTTGAAAACCTCGGTGTTGTACATCAGCACATTCGGCCCCCACATGTAGGGAACGCCGTAGTGCTTGCCGCCGACCGTGTGCCAGGGCGCATCCTGCAGGCGCGGGTCGATGGTGCCCCAGGACGGGATCAGCGCGGTGTTGATCTCCTGCACCTTGCCGCCGGCGATCAGCCTGAGAGAGGCATCACCGGATGCGGTGACGAGGTCGAAGCCGCCCTCGTTCATCAGCGCCACCATCTCGTCCGAGGTATTGGCGGTCTTGACGCTGACCTTGCAGCCGGTCTTTTCCTCGAACTTCGTCACCCAGTCATAGGCCGGGTCGGTCTCACCGCGTTCGACATAGCCCGCCCAGGCCACGATCGAAAGTGCGCCCTCGCCCGGCCCGATTTCGGTCATCTGCGCGAGAGCCGGGCTCAGGCCGGTGGCCAGCGCCACGGCTGCCGTCCCCGCCAGTCTCATCCCGTTTCTTATCGTCATGCTGAAACCCCCTGTTCCTGTCGTGGCTGGATAGCGCCATGCCGCACGGGCGGCGGGCGGTGCCGGTCTTCCGGTCGCCAACATGCTGATCCGGGAGTGGAGCTTTCGCAAACACAAAAGGAAGAAACGATATATCGGAATTTCCGATACATAGCCACGAAGCGGCGTCCTGGACTAGTTCAGGATCAGCTCGTAACCGGCGGCCGTCCAGGCGTTCATGCCGCCTTCGAGATCGCTCACCCGCGTATAGCCCAGTTCGACAAGGCGGCGCGCGGCGATGGCGCTCATCCGGCCGGAGCGGCAGTAGACGACAATGCTGGCCCCCTTGTCAGCAGGCAGCCGGTCGCGGTTGGCGTCGATCTTGTCGAACGGCACGAATCCGTCGGTTCCCGCGATTTCGCCTTCATAGGGCACATGGACATTCACCAGCACGAAATCCTTCGCCTTCAGCCGCCCGGCCAGTTGCGCAGGCGACAGCAGCACGACGGCCGCTGTGGCGTCGGCTGCCGCAGCCGCCGGACCCGGACGGCCCGACATCCCCGCCCCAAGCACCAGCCCCGCCAGTGCCGCGACAACCGCGCGGCGTGTCACCACGACATTTCCGGTCGACATCCTGCCCTCCCTCTCCTGCACCTGCGGTATCGTCATAGCCCCGTGGCCGGGTTGTGTCGGCTGAATTTCCCGTGATCGCCATCCGGCGATGCGCTCTCTCCGGAATCAGCGCTCGGGCACGGCGCCCTGCGCGGCACGGACAAAGTTGCGCGCCACCGGGCCCAGGGGCGCGCCCTTCCGCCAGGCGAGACCGACCTGCACCGACGGCAGGTCGCCCGACACGTCGCGGATGTCGATGCGGTCGCCTTCCAGCGACCACGGCCGGTAGACAAGACTCGGCAGGATTGCGAGACCGGCCCCCGTCGCCACCAGCGACCTGACCGCCTCCACGCTCCGGGTGCGAAAGGCGATCTCCGGCTTGACCGGGAGGGCGGCGGTCAGCCGCTTCATGCTTTCCTCGATCTCGTCGACCATGAGCTGGATCATCGGCCGCCCGGAGAGTTCCTCAAGCGCGATGGCCTCCTGCTGCGCCAGAGGATCACCCAAGGGCAGCCAGAGCCGGTAGGGCGAGACCACGAGCGTCTCCACATGCAGCGCCATCCGGTCGCGGACGGAGGAGGTCAGCATCACTGCCACGTCAAGTTCGCCGCCGATCAGAAGATGCTGGAGATAGTCGCCGGTATCCTCGATCACGTTGAGCTCGATCCGGGGGAAGGCACGGCGGAAGCGTTGCAGGATGTCCGAGAGGACATAACCCGCGACGAGCGAGGTCACGCCCAGCGACAGCCGCCCCGCCACTTCTTCCGCCTCATCCCGGAAGGCGGTCCGCGCGGCGGAGACATCGGCGAGGATCTGGCGGGCGTGGCGCAGGAAGGCGGAGCCCTTGTGGGTGATGAGAAGCCCGCGCGGCTGGCGGTCGAAGAGCACGACGCCCAGATCGCCCTCAAGCGCCTGGATCGCCTCGGTCACCGAGCTTTGTGAAATCGACAGCGCCTTGGCCGCGCCGGAAACGCTTCCGGCCTCGGCGGCGGCGATGAAGAACTGAAGCTGGCGGAGGGTGAAGGCCATGGGGGCTCGTTTGACTGGATGAGGCGAGACTTCACGACTTTCCCCGCGCAATCAAGCAGCTATCGGCGTCACGGCAAGGGCTTTGCCGATGCTGTTTGGGCGGTGCGGGTCGTGTTACGCTTCCCCTCGCGAACAGGGGGAAATCATGGCTTCCAACAATCTCACCATTCTTCTCGGCACCACCAAGGGCGCTTTCCTCGTGAACGGCGGCAAGGATCGTTCCGGCTGGACCGTGCGCGGCCCTTTCTGCGAGGGCTGGCCGATCAACCATGTCATCGGCGATGCCGCAACCGGCACGATCTGGGCCGGGGGTGGCGGTGATTGGCACGGCGCCGGCGTCTGGCGCTCGGCGGATGGTGGCGAGACATGGGAGGTCGCGCGGCTGAGCAAGGGCCAGATGGACGAATTGGCCGCGAATGACGCCGACTTCGCCGCGATGATCGGCTGGACGGAAGAGGCCCTGCCCTTCAACGGCGTCTTTTCGCAGGTCTGGTCGCTCGGGAGGGCCGGCGACACGCTTCTGGCCGGCACCAAGCCCGCGAACCTTCTGGCCAGCAAGGACGGCGGCAGGACCTGGGAAAGGCTCGAAGGGCTGACCAACCACCCCTCGTCGGGAAGCTGGAGCCCTGGGGCGGCGGGGCTTGTCCTCCACACCATCCTGTCCGATCCAGCCGACCCGAAGAAACTCTGGATCGGCATTTCCGCCGCCGGAGTCTTTGCCTCGGAAGACGGCGGGCAAAACTGGGAGCGCCGCAACCGGCTGTCGAATGCCGAGGCTTGCGGCCATCACGACCACCCCGCCGCCCCGCGCGACGGCGAGACCGGGCACTGCGTCCACAACATGATGCGGGCACCGGGGGCCGATGACATCCTCTACCAGCAGAACCACCACGGCGTCTGGCGGTCGGCGAACGGCGGCAGAAGCTGGGACGACATAACCCTAGGCCTGCCCTCGACCTTCGGCTTCCCGATCCGCGTCCACCCCAGCGACCCCGATACGCTCTGGACCCTGCCCCTGAATGGCGACAGCGCGGGCCGCTTCCCGCCCGGTGCCGCAGCGGCGGTCTGGCGGTCACGCGACGGCGGGCAAAGCTGGCAGCCGATGCGCGAGGGGCTGCCACAGACGGGCTGCTACTTCACGGTGCTGCGGCAAGCCATGGCCGGAGATGCACGCGATCCTGCGGGCGTCTATTTCGGCACCAACTCCGGCTCGGTCTTCGCCAGCCTTGATGAGGGCGACACCTGGGACGAGGTCGCCCGCCACCTGCCGACGATCCTTGCGGTGGAGGTTCTTGACCGGGCTTGACCCCGCTTCAGCCCGTCAGGCGAGGACTGACGATGCGTCGTTTTCCTGCCGAGAACCGTCGGGTCTGCGGCACAATGCCACCATAGCGCGAATCTCCGTTGAAATTTCGCGTGCGCAGCACAGAATGACGCCGCGCGCGGATTTTTTCAAAAACAAGAAGGTTCGGAACGCCATGTCAAAGTATCCAATTGTTTCTGGGCTCTCGGGGAAAGCCCGCCTCGCAACGTCGGTCATTGCCATGGCAACGGCCTTGGCAGGGCCTGCCATCGCCCAAACCGCCGCCGGCACCGCGGAAAAACCCAACATCCTCATCATCTATCCCGATGATGTGGGCTGGACCAACGTCAGCGCCTATGGCCTTGGCATAATGGGCTATACCACACCCAACATCGACCGGCTGGCCCGTGAAGGCATCATGTTCACTGAACATTATGCCCAGCCTTCGTCCACGGCCGGGCGCGCCTCGCTCATCACCGGGCAGTACCCGATCCGCTCGGGCATGACCTCGGTCGGCCTGCCGGGATCACCGCTCGGGCTCCAGGCCGGGTCGCCGACGCTGGCCGAGTTGCTGAAGGAAGAGGGTTACGCCACCGGGCAGTTCGGCAAGAACCACCT
>DJUV01000300.1 GCA_002440625.1 Rhodobacteraceae bacterium UBA6273
GGCTTCGGCCAGGTCTTGCCGACCCGGATCTTGGAATTCTTCGGAAGCGAAAACTGAACCATGTCCGTCCCTCAGGCTTTGGCTTTGCGCAGGGTTTCGATGAAGCGGCTGCTGCTGTGGACATCGAAGGCCGCAAAGTAGCGGTCCGTCCCGAAATCCTGCAGCCGGATGTCGCGCATCTCTGCGACGAAGCGATCATAAAGGCCCGAAAGGACCGTATTGGCCGGGTCGAGGCCCTCGATCACGACGAGGCCGCTGCGCCAGGCATCAAGCACCGTGACCTTGAGGTCGGGGCGATGCTGCAAGAGCCACCAGACCACCTTCCAGACGTCGCCGGTCCAGGGCTTGCCGGTGGCGATCACCGCGTCGTCGCGGGTTTCGGCGGCATGGGTGAACGGCAGGCAGTCGTGAAGCGCGACAGCGGAGCCGGCCGTGGCAACCCGCTCGTAGTTGATGAAGTCGCGCATCAGGAACTCGCTGAGGTGCATGCCGTCGAGAAAACCGAATTGCGGACGGACGCCCTCACGCTCCAGAAAGCCCGAGGCGAAGGCGTCATCGCTGGTCAGCGACAGGAAATGCGCGCGCTTTCCCGGAAGCAGCGGTGGCGACTGGCGATGGAAATCCGGATCAATCGCCACGTAGTTGCCAAGCGCGAGCGCAAGGCTCCTGCCCTCCCGCGTGCCGACTTCCAGATACCAGTCGGGCCGCAGGATGCGGTGAAGCTCGGCCAATACGTCGAGATAATGCGGCCCGTCGTTGACCCGAAACTCTCCGGTGACGGGCGGAATCTCCGGCTCGGAGCCGCCATTGGCGAGGCGCCCGAGGGAGGTGACCTTGCCGATCGGTTTGCGGGCCGTCGTTTTGCCGCGAAGCTTGCTGATCAGGGACATGGGCGAACCGCCTTTCTACGCCGCGCGGGACGGGGGATCATGCCACACATCAGTCGGGTTCCAGCGATGAGCGGATGGTCGAGCCATCCTGAAGAAACTGCAGCGCCCTTTGCTGCTGGGCCAGCGTCAGCGAATACCAGAGGTCTTCGTCACCCGGCATCATCGGATAGCCCGAGGGCAGGTTCATCAGGCCGCGCGGCGCCTTCTTGCGTTTCTTGGTCGGTTTGGTCTGCACCTCACCCGCGTAGCTGGTGCCGCCTTCCATGACCGCGCCGTGATAGCCCGCACCGCCCGAAAGCACCGAGGCGCCGCGCTGCTTCTTGGTATAGTACGGCGTCGATGCGGCTGATTGCGTGGCAACCCCCTTCGGCGCGGCGCTGCTTTCGGCGACGGGGCGCATCATCCCCGCGCTTTGGCCGCCAGCGGCTTTGGAGCGGATGCAGGCGTTGACCTGATCAGCCTCTGCCTGGGTGCCCCCCTCAAGCGGCTTTACCACCGGAGCGGTCTCGCCCGCGGCATAGCCGTAGCCGCCCTTCGCCCCGACCTCCCTCAGACATTGCCTCGCGTAGTCGGTCTTGGCGACCGCGGGTCCGGCGAACGGGGTCATCAGCATCACCGCAAGGGCGGTCATTCCAGCTAGCCGGCGCATCAGTACACCCTCTTTTTCGGCGCGATCTTCTTCAGGTCGATCCCGCCATTCTCCTCTTTCGTCAAAGGTTCAAGATGCACCGGCCGGTAGGCGAGGCGAACCTTGTCGCCATCGACCCAGGCGAGCGAATGCTTGCGCCAGGTCTTGTCGTCACGGTCGGGATAATCCTCATGCGCATGGGCGCCCCGGCTTTCCTTCCGCGCCTCGGCGGCGACGATGGTGGCGAGCGCGTTTGGCATCAGGTTCGCCAGTTCCAGCGTCTCCATCAGATCGGAGTTCCAGATCAGCGAGCGGTCGGTGACCTTGAGGTCATCCATCTTCGCGGCGACCTTCTCCATCTTCTTCACGCCCTCGGCCAGCGTCTTGTCGGTGCGGAAGACGGCTGCATCGGCCTGCATCGTCTTTTGCATCTCAAGCCGGAGGTCGGCGGTCGGGACGGCGCCACTCGCATTCCGGAAGTGATCGAAACGGTCAAGCGCCTTGTCGATCCCGGCTTTGTCGACCGGGTGGTTGCGGGCCTTCGGATCGACGATCTCGCCAGCGCGGATCGCGGCGGCCCGGCCAAAGACCACGAGGTCGATGAGCGAGTTCGACCCCAGACGGTTGGCGCCGTGAACGGAGGCGCAACCCGCCTCGCCCACCGCCATCAGGCCGGGGAAGATCCGGTCGGGGTTTTCCGGCGTCGGGTTCAGCACCTCGCCCCAGTAGTTGGTCGGGATGCCGCCCATGTTGTAATGCACCGTCGGCAGGATCGGGATCGGCTCCTTGGTCAGATCGACACCGGCAAAGATGCGCGCCGATTCCGAAATGCCGGGAAGGCGTTCATGCAGCGTCTCCGGCGGAATGTGGCTGAGGTTCAGGTGCATGTGGTCCTTGTGCTCACCCACGCCACGGCCTTCGCGGATCTCGATGGTGATGCAGCGCGACACCACGTCGCGCGAGGCCAGATCCTTGTAGGTCGGCGCGTAGCGTTCCATGAACCGCTCGCCCTCGGAGTTGGTCAGATACCCGCCCTCGCCCCGCGCGCCTTCGGTGATAAGGCAGCCCGAGCCATAGATACCCGTCGGGTGGAACTGGACGAATTCCATGTCCTGAAGCGGCAGCCCCGCCCGCGCCACCATGCCGCCGCCGTCGCCGGTGCAGGTATGGGCACTTGTCGCGCTGAAATAGGCGCGGCCATAGCCGCCGGTCGCCAGCACCACCATCTTGGCGTTGAAGACATGGATGGTGCCGTCGTCGAGCTTCCAGCAGACGACGCCGGTGCAGCGGCCATCGGTGATGAGAAGGTCGAGCGCGAAATACTCGATGTAGAACTCGGCATTGTGCCTGAGCGACTGGCCGTAGAGCGTATGGAGGATCGCATGGCCAGTGCGGTCGGCGGCAGCACAGGTGCGCTGCACCGGCGGGCCTTCGCCGAATTCGGTGGTGTGGCCGCCAAAGGGGCGCTGGTAGATCTTGCCCTCTTCGGTGCGGCTGAAGGGGACGCCGTAATGCTCAAGCTCATAGACCGCCTTCGGCGCCTCGCGCGCGAGGTACTCCATGGCATCGGTATCGCCGAGCCAGTCCGACCCCTTGACGGTATCGTACATGTGCCACTGCCAATGGTCTGGCCCCATGTTCGACAAGCTCGCCGCGATGCCGCCCTGTGCGGCAACGGTATGCGACCGCGTCGGGAAGACCTTGGTCACGCAGGCCGTCCGCAGCCCCTGTTCGGCCATGCCGAGCGTTGCGCGCAGGCCCGCGCCGCCCGCGCCGACAACCACAACGTCATATTCATGCACTTCGTAGGGATAAGCGGTCATCGGTCGTTCCTCAAAGCGCGAGCCGGATCAGGGCGAAAAGCCCGGTCGCCATCACGGCGTAGGCCAGAAAGATCGTGCCCATGATCAGCACCTTGCGGGTGAAGCCGTGGGCATAATCCTCGATCATCACCTGCGCGCCGTTCTTGAAATGGGTCATGCCGACAACCAGTGTCAGCCCCGCCACGATCGCCGGGAAAGGCCGCCCGTAATAGGCGACGACCTCTTCATAGGTGCCGCCAACGATCCGGCCGAAGGTGAAGATAAACAAGGGCACGAGGATCGCCAGCGCGACAGCGCTGATCTGCATGTGCCAGAAATGCTCCGTCCCGGACTTGGCGGAACCAAGGCCGGTGGCGCGTTTGCGGTCGGTCAGGTAGCGCATCGCGGCCCCCTTAAAGCACGGTCACGGTGAAGAGGGTCAGGATCACCGACCCGAAGATGCAGCCCCAGCCGAGCTTTTCCGCTGTCGGAATATCAAGGCCACGGCCACTGTCGAAGTAGAGGTGCCTCAGACCGGCGAGGAAGTGATACCAGACCGCCCAGATCGACCCGAGGAAGACGAGCTTGCCAAACCAGGACCGGACCACCGCATCGGCAAAGGCGAAATATTCCGGGCTTGTCGCGGCGGCGAGCAGCCACCAGACGATGAGAAGTGCCGCGACGATCAGCGCATTGCCGGTGATCCGGGTCAGGATCGAGGTCATCGAGGTGAGCTGCGGGCGGTAGTAGGGCCCGATCATGAAGGGTGACAGCGGGCGCTTGCCCTGGTTCATATCAGCCATGAACATTCCCCTGACTTCCGCGCCGCCGGCCGTGTTGCCGGGCGGGCGCTTCTGGCTTTTCATGCCCCCAATTCGCGCCCGTGTCACGCCGCGAATGCCACAAATGCGGCGTTCCGCCGCGTGTTAGCGAAAAACTTCTCATTTGTGATCACGATTTTTTCCGCTGTGATCACGGTTTTTGCTGCAACCGCATCCAGGCGACCGGGCGGAAGGCGACTCGCCCTCAGACCGGCATCAGCGCCCAGTAGTCGAGGTCAAGCAGCACCTCCGGCAGATACTTCCCGTCCTCGCCCTTCAGCGCGAACTCTCCCGCGCCATGCTTGACCGCGACCAGCCTGAGCCGGATGGCGCCGACACCCGGTGCCTTAGTTTCGGCCTTATCAAGGACCTCCGACCAGGCCCGCACCGTATCGCCGGCAAAGCAGGGATTGGCATGGGCGCCGGCATTCAGCGCGACGATCATCTGCGCATTGGCGAGCCCGTTGAAGCTGAGCGCGCGGGCGAGCGAGATCACATGACCACCGTAGATCAGCCGCCGCCCGTCCTCGCGGTTCGTCGCGTCGAAATGCACCTTGGCGGTGTTCTGCCACAGCCGCGTGGCCAGCATATGCTCGGCCTCTTCGACGGTGACACCATCGACATGGTCGATCTTTTCGCCCAAGGCATAGTCGCCCCATCGGTGCGGCTCTCCGGCGAGGGTGAAATCGTATTTGGAGAAATCCAACCCTTCCGGCACCACAAAGTCGCCCGCGGTCAGGGATTTCTTCAGTTCCGGAACAATTGCCTCTGGCGCAGGCGTGGCGCGGTTCTTCCGCACCATGACCCAGCGGACGTATTCCAGCACCGCCGCGCCCCGCTGGTTCAACCCGCGCGTCCGCACATAGACGACGCCCGACTTGCCGTTGGAGTTTTCCTTCAGGCCGATCACCTCGGATTCCGAACGGAGCGTATCCCCCGGCCAGACTGGCCTCAGCCAGCGGCCCTCGGCATAGCCGAGATTGGCGATGGCGTTCAAAGAGATATCCGGCACCGTTTTTCCGAACACCGTATGGAAGGCGATGAGATCATCCATTGGCGCGGCAGGCAGCCCCGAGGCGCGGGCGAATTCGTCCGAGGAATAAAGCGCGTGTCGGGCCGGATAAAGCGCATGGTAAAGCGCCCGCTCCCCGCCTGAGACGGTGCGCGGCACGGCATGGGCGATCACTTCGCCCAGCCGGTAGTCCTCGAAGAAACGGCCCGGATTGGTCTTCATTCTGTCCTTATCCATAGGTCCCGAGGAAGGGGCTGTAACCGAGCCAGGTGTGGATGCCCGCGATCACCGCGTAGACGACCAGAGTGATCGCCAGATTGATGGCATCGCCCCTGAGCGGCCCCGGCGCAGGCCGCGTCCAGCCCTCCCGCGCGTTGATCAGCGCCATCGACACCAGCGCCCAGACCCCGAGCCAGCCGAAGAGCACGATCGAGGCCATGTCGCCGTTGACCAGAAGGTGCGCGATAGCCCAGACCACGACGCCCGCCAGCATCGGGTGGCGCAGCATCGACTTCACCCGGCCCTTGCTGTGCGGCACGCCGACAAGGAAGACCGCGATCAGCATCAGAAGGTTGTTCAGATGCCCCATGCCCGGCAGCGGCGTGTAGACCGGGTCGATATCGGCGCGGCGGTAGCCGATCACCATCAGGATCACGGCGGCGAGCGACAGGACCGTCACCAGCATCTTTCCCGGCCCGGCGCCAAGGGCTGCCCGCGCCCCCGGCGCGACCCGCTTGAAGAGATGCGATAAGGTCCAGAGGATCAGGCCCAGGATCAGGATCGGCATGTCGGAACTCCCATTCGCGATTTCGCGCGCGATCTTGGCTTATTTTGCCAAGGCCGCAATAGCTTCCGCGCGGGCGATGGTCCGGCGTGCCGTCGCGACATGCAGGTTTTCGACGATCTTGCCGTCGACGACGGCCACGCCCTGCCCTGCTGCCTCGGCCTCCTCGAAGGCAGAGATCTGGCGCATCGCAAGGTCGATCTCGGCCCCTGAGGGGGCGAAAGCGGCATTGGCGATCTCAAGCTGGGCCGGATGGATCAGTGTCTTGCCGTCAAAGCCCATGTCGCGACCCTGCTCGCATTCGGCCCTTAGCCCCACCTCGTCCTTGAAGGCGTTGTAGACGCCGTCGATGATGATCCTTCCATGCGCCTTGGCTGCCAGAAGGCAGAGGCCAAGCCCGGCCAACAGAGGCTCGCGGTCGGGGCGGAAGCGGGTGCCCAAGTCCTTGGCAAGGTCATTGGTGCCCATCACCATGCCCGAAAGGCGCGGATGCGCCGCAATCGACGCGGCGTTCAACATGCCAAGCGGTGTCTCCATCATCGCCCAAAGCGGCTGCTTCGGCGCCAGCGCGGCCACCTTGTCGAGATCGGCAGCAGACCCGACCTTGGGGATCAGTAGCGCGTCGATCTTCGCCCCGGCGAAGGCCGCGACATCATCCCGGCCCCATTCCGTATCAAGTCCGTTGACCCGCACGATCCGCGCCCGATTGCCATAGTCGTGGCTTTCCAGAACCCGCGCCAGAAGCGCCCGTGCCGCCGGCTTTTCCTCGGCCGCCACCGCATCCTCAAGGTCGAAGATGATCGCATCCGCCGGCAGTTCGCGCGCCTTCTCCAGCGCCCGTTCCTTCGAGCCGGGGATGTAGAGGACAGAGCGGAAAGGGCGCAGGCGGTCATCTGCCATCGGATTTTCCTCGCAAGATTATTTCGCCAGTGACCACATATCCGGCATATTCGGCAAGCCCCATTTTTCCGCAACGCAGCGACAAATTGCTGCGCACGCCACATGCAAGGTTTGTTGAAGCGCTTCCGGCAGGGTCGCCCCGACCTTTGAGGAGGCCCCATGCAACGCGATCTCTTCGGACTTTCCCTCGGCTTCGTGGCCCTGATTCTCCTCACCGCCCATGGCGGGCGGGATAACCTCAGCTTCCCGTCGCCGCTTCCCACAGCAAGCGCAGCGACACCGCCAGAAGCGCCCAGGTGACAAGCTGGAAGAAGAGCTTCTCAGGCAGCACGCGGACCAGCCACACGCCCAGGAAAACGGCAAGAGAGGCCGGCACCATCAGCGCCGCCGCGATCTTGAGGTCGCGGAAGGTGAGCGTGCCAAGCGCCCAGTACGGGATCAGCTTGATCGCGTTCACATAGGCGAAAAGCACCGTCGAGGTGCCGGCAAAGACCGCCTTGTCGAGCTTCAGCGGCAGCACATAGACCTGATAGGGCGGCGCTCCGGCATGACTGACGAAGCTGGTGAAGCCGGTGAGCGTGCCCCAGAAGATGCCGGGGCCGACCTCGGCCCGCTTCGCCGGCGCCTCCGGGCCGCGGCGCAAGAGCAGGCGAAGCGCAAAGCTCGCGCCGATCAGCCCGATCAGCCCCGTCACCAGCCGTTCCGGCACGAAAGCCGCCGTCGCCCAGCCCAGCGCCACGCCCAAGGTCGCCGCCGGGGCGAGGATCGCCAGCACCCGCCGGTCGAAGGCATGGCGGTAGGCGTAAAGCCCGAACATGTCCGACACGACATAGACCGGCAGCAAAAGCCCCGCCGCCGCAACCGGATGCATGACCAGCGCAAGGACCGGCACCGCCAGCATGCCGACAACCGGCAGCCCGCCCTTGCTCATGCCGACAAGTGCCGCCGCCACGACCGCGAGACTCCAGAAAGCCGTCCCTTCCATGTCCCGCCGCGCGCTCCGGAATGCTGTTATCGGTAACGGCATACCAAAGTACGCCGAAACCGCAAGCGCCACCCCTTTGCCGCATCGCAGCGCCCTTGCGCGGCGGGCCGCGAAGCTTTAACCCAAAGCCCGTCACTCATCAGAAGCCGGAGACACCATCATGGCCAGACCCAAGATTGCCCTCATCGGCGCAGGGCAGATCGGCGGCACTCTCGCCCATCTCGCCGCGATCAAGGAACTTGGCGACGTCGTTCTGTTCGACATCGCGGAAGGCACCCCGCAGGGCAAGGCGCTCGACATCGCGCAATCCGGTCCGGTCGAGGGCTTCGATGCCGATCTCATGGGCGTCAACGACTATGCCTATATCCGCCGCGCCGATGTCTGCATCGTCACCGCCGGCGTGCCCCGCAAACCGGGGATGAGCCGCGACGATCTTCTCGGCATCAACCTCAAGGTGATGAAGTCGGTCGGCGAGGGCATCAAGAAATACGCCCCCGACGCTTTCGTCATCTGCATCACCAACCCGCTTGACGCGATGGTCTGGGCGCTCCGCGAATTCTCCGGCCTGCCGAAGAACAAGGTCGTCGGCATGGCAGGCGTCCTTGACTCCGCCCGCTTCCGCCACTTCCTCAGCCGCGAGTTCGAAGTCTCGATGAAGGACGTGACCGCCTTCGTCCTCGGCGGCCACGGCGACACGATGGTCCCCCTCGCCCGCTATTCGACCGTGGGCGGCATCCCGCTGCCGGACCTCGTGCAGATGGGCTGGACCACGCAGGAAAAGCTCGATGCCATCGTCCAGCGCACCCGCGACGGCGGCGCCGAGATCGTCGGCCTCCTGAAGACCGGCTCGGCCTTCTACGCGCCGGCGGCTTCCGCGATCGAGATGGCCGAGGCCTATCTCAAGGACCAGAAGCGCCTCCTGCCCTGCGCGGCCTATGTCGACGGTGCCTACGGCCTCAACGGCCTCTATGTCGGCGTGCCGACGATCCTTGGCGCCAATGGCGTGGAGCGGATCGTCGACATCAAGCTCAACCGCGACGAACAGGCGATGTTCGACAAGTCGGTCGAGTCGGTGAAGGGCCTCGTCGCCGCCTGCAAGGCGATCGACCCATCGCTCGCCTGAGCGGCTGACATGCCCGGACGCGCACCCGCCGTGGGTCTGACCGTCCCTTATGAAAACGCAATGGTCGTGCCGCCCCCGGCACGGCCTTTTCAGGGGCGGGTACTGCCGGTAGCGGTCCTTGACCGCGAGGGCGAACCCGTCGCCGCCGCCGCCTGCGCCACCCACCGGTTTCAAAGCGCATCCTACCAACCGGATGCCGCATCTTTCGCCAAGGCTGGACGGCTCGGCGGGTCGTGGCTTTGGGGCGGCCTGTACTCGCACCATTTCGGACACCAGATCACCCGCTCACTCGGTCGCCTCGCCGGGCTTGAGGGGCTCGACCGGCCGGACGGCATCCTCTTTGTGCGGCTTGACCGTCGCGCCGCCAAACGCGGGACCGCGGCACTTTTCCTCCGCCTTCTCGACGGGCTCGGCATCAACTGTCCCGTTCGCATCCTTACCGCACCAACCGAGGTCGAGCGGCTCCACATCGGCGCGGACCTCTTCGGCGAACAGACCGACTGCACAGCGGCGCCGGCCTATGTCGACTGGGCGCGCCGGCAATTCCTGCCGGATGCGCCGCGGCCTGTTCCCGGAAGCCGCCTTTACGTCACCCGCAGCCGGCTTGATCCTTCGCTCGGGCGCATCCTCTGCGAAGACGCCCTCGAAGCGAACCTCGCCCGTCACGGCTACGACATCTTCGCCCCCGAGACGCACAGCGTGCCCGACCAGATCCGCCGCTATGCCGCAGCGGAAACCATCGTCACCACCGATGGATCGCATGGCCATCTGATCGCCTTCGCCCGCCGGCCGGGCCAGCGCGTCCTCATGGTCGCGCGGCGGCAGGAAGCGCCTGCCTATCTCGTCAACCACCTTCAAAGCTTCGGCACCGGGCTGGCCGGCGCCGAGTTTCGGTACCTGAACGTTCTTCAGACCGAATGGTGGCCAAAGGAACGGGCCGACAACCGCTCGCTTGGCGAAATCGACTTTGCGGCGCTCCACCGCGAACTGGCGAATTGCGGCGCAATCTCTTCCGATGCTAGCATCCCCTGGACCGTCCCCGGCGAGGCAGAACTGGAACATTCCAGGGCGCGAGGCCTAAAGACGGGCGAGCAGTTGATCCCGGCAGACGAACGCCCCGCGTTTCTCGCCGAACTTCGTACGAGGCGAGCAATGACCGCAGACCCTGTCACGAAAGCGCCCGACCTGGACCCGGTCCCGGCGATCGACGGCCTGCGGTATTTTCGCATGCTGTCCCGGCTCCACGGGCTGCTGAAACCCGAATGGTACCTTGAGATCGGCACCTTCACCGGGAAGAGCCTGGCGCTCGCCCAGGGCAACTACGTCGCCGTAGACCCGGAGTTCCGCATCGAGCATCCGATTGTCAACGGACGCGCACGCGAGATGCTCCTGGTGCAGAAGACCAGCGACGACTTCTTCGCCTCTGACTTCCTCCGCCGCAACCGCATCGCCTTCAACCTGGCCTTCCTCGATGGGCTGCATCTCTTCGAGGCGCTGCTGCGCGACTTCATCAGCACCGAAAAGGCGATGGACCCCGGCGGCGTGATCCTTCTGCACGACTGCTGCCCGACCACACGGCGCATGGCCGAACGCGACCGCCCGAAGGGGCTCTGGACCGGCGATGTCTGGAAGACCCTGCTGATCCTCCTCCGCCACCGGCCCGACCTGAAGATCGAGGTGACGAATGCCGCGCCAACCGGCCTTGTGGTCATAAGCAACCTCAACCCGAAAAGCAGGACGCTCGAGAGGTGCTACGCCAAGGTCCTGGCCGAGTTTTCGCCACTGTCTCTAGACGACCTGCCGGGCGGCGTCGGCGGCCTTTACCGTCATTTCGACCTGAAGGCGCCAGAGGCGGTCCTTGCCGCCCTCGCCACGACCGGCAAGGCGATTCTGGCGGCGGACTGACGCCCGCGGCGCAATGTGATCACACAAAAAAACGCCGTGATCACAAATTCGCCTATTTCCGCCCTTTGCACGTTTTTTTCGCATTTATCGTTTCGCCCCGGCGCTTTGATATGCCATGACCGGCGCAATCCTAGCGAAACGGGGATCAGCGATGAACATCCATGAATATCAGGCCAAGGCCCTCCTGCGCAGCTACGGCGCGCCGGTCTCGGACGGCCGCCCGGTCCTGAAAGCCGAAGAGGCGAAAACGGCAGCGGGCGAGATGGACGGCCCCCTCTGGGTCGTGAAGGCGCAGATCCACGCCGGCGGGCGCGGCAAGGGCAAGTTCAAGGAAGCGGAAGCCGGCGAAAAGGGCGGTGTCCGGCTGGCGAAGTCAGTTGAAGAGGCGGCAGCACTCGCCAAGCAGATGCTCGGCCGCACGCTCGTCACCCACCAGACCGGCCCGGCGGGCAAGCAGGTCAACCGCATCTATATCGAGGACGGCAGCGACATCGCGCGCGAGTTGTACCTCGCACTGCTGGTCGACCGCCAGACCAGCCGCATCGCCTTTGTCTGCTCGACCGAAGGCGGCATGGATATCGAGGAAGTGGCGCATAACACGCCCGAAAAGATCCTGACCTTCTCGGTCGATCCCGCCTCGGGCCTTTCGGATTTCCACGGCCGCCGCGTCGCCTTTGCGCTTGGGCTTGAGGGCAATCAGGTCAAGCAATGCGTGGCGCTCATCAAGACGCTCTACCGTCTCTTCGTCGAGAAGGACATGGAGATGCTTGAGATCAACCCCCTGATCGTCGGCAAGGACGGCAACCTCAAATGCCTCGACGCCAAGATGGGCTTCGACGGCAACGCCATCTACCGCCACCCCGACATCGCCGCTTTGCGCGACGAGACCGAGGAAGACCCGAAGGAACTCGCCGCGTCGAAGTTCGACCTCAACTATATCGCGCTGGAAGGCGAGATTGGCTGCATGGTCAATGGCGCGGGCCTTGCCATGGCGACGATGGACATCATCAAGCTTTACGGCGCGGAGCCCGCCAACTTCCTTGACGTCGGCGGTGGCGCCACCAAGGAAAAGGTGACGGAAGCCTTCAAGATCATCACCTCCGACCCGAACGTCAAAGGCATCCTCGTCAACATCTTCGGCGGCATCATGCGCTGCGACATCATCGCCGAAGGCATCGTGGCGGCGGTGAAGGAGGTCGGCCTCAAGGTGCCGCTGGTCGTCCGGCTTGAAGGGACGAACGTCGAACTTGGCAAGAAGATCATCAACGAAAGCGGCCTCAACGTGATCGCGGCGGATGATCTGAAGGACGGCGCCGAGAAGATCGTGAAGGCGGTAAAGGGATGAGACTTCGCTTGCATGCGTTCTGTCTCGCAATGGCGGCAATGCCATTCGTCGCGCATGCAAGCGAGCGACAGCCGATAGCCGCGCAGAAGGGGATAGAACTTTGGCAGCGCTACTGCATGAGCTATTCGCGCGACTACACTGACATCGTCAATTTCTTCAAAACTTTCAATGAGTTTGAGGCGGTCGGCGAGAACTGGTTTGCTGCGCGCAAGGTCGCATTCGATGTAGGCTTTATGCTGTTTGAAGACAGCGGCCGTGGTCCCTGCACCGTCGTATTTGTACCATCTGAATCGACTGATGAAGCCGCGACAGCACTTGAGAGGCAGATCTATGCACTTGATGCGAACGCTTTTAGAAATCGAGAAGGACAGTTCACTTTCGTGCTCATGGCCACGCGTTTCACCGTAATTCCAACCTACGACGCGAAAGAGAACATCGTGTCGCTAACCCTAGTCCGGGAGTAGCAGAAGAAAATGTCCGTACTCGTCGACAAGAACACCAAGGTCATCTGCCAGGGCCTGACCGGCTCGCAAGGCACCTTCCACACCGAACAGGCCATCGCCTACGGCACCCGGATGGTTGGCGGCGTGACGCCCGGCAAGGGCGGCATCACCCATATCGGCCTGCCGGTCTACAATTCGGTGCATGAGGCCAAGGCGATGACCGGCGCCAACGCGACCGTCATCTACGTGCCGCCGCCCTTCGCCGCGGACTCCATTCTGGAGGCCATCGACGCCGAAATGCCGGTGATCGTGGCGATCACCGAGGGCATCCCGGTCCTTGACATGATGAAGGTGAAGCGCGCGCTCGAAGGGTCGAAGTCCACCCTGATCGGCCCGAACTGCCCCGGCATCATGACCCCCGGCGAATGCAAGATCGGCATCATGCCCGGCAGCATCTTCAAGCGCGGCTCGGTCGGCGTCGTCTCCCGCTCCGGCACGCTGACCTATGAGGCGGTCAAGCAGACCTCGGACGTGGGCCTTGGCCAGTCCTCCGCCGTCGGCATTGGCGGCGACCCGATCAAGGGGACGGAGCATATCGACGTCCTCGAATGGTTCCTCGCCGATGATGAAACCCAGTCCATCATCATGATCGGCGAGATCGGCGGTTCCGCCGAAGAGGAAGCCGCCCAGTTCCTGAAGGACGAGGCCAAGCGCGGGCGCAAGAAGCCGGTCGCGGGCTTCATCGCGGGGCGCACCGCGCCGAAGGGCCGCCGCATGGGCCATGCCGGCGCCATCGTGGCGGGCGGCAAGGGCGATGCGGAATCGAAGATCGAGGCGATGAAATCCGCCGGGATCATCGTCGCCGACAGCCCGGCAACGCTCGGCGAAGCGGTTCTGAAGGCGATCAAGGGGTAAGGGCGCGCCCCTTCGGGGGCGTCGCCGGAGGGTGACAAGGTCATGCCGATCTTCCGCATCAACGACAAGCTGCACTACTACGCCCATGTGCCGAAATGCGCCGGCACGTCGGTCGAGGCCTATCTCGCCAGGCGCTTCGGCCCCTTGGCCTTCGTCAACACCCGGCACCTCGCCGATCCCGAGCCGCAGCGCTGGACGAAATCCTCGCCGCAGCACCTGCCGCTCGACGCCTTCCACAAGCTGGTGCCGGAAGGCTGGATCGCCTCCTCCTTCGCCGTGGTCCGCCACCCGCTGAAACGCCTCGTCTCGGCCTTCCAGTTCCAGGTCGAGGTCGAGGGCACGGTGGCGCCGCTCTGGTCCATCGACGAATGGTTCGACGACTGGCTGAAGCGCAAGGACGCCGAGCCCTTCGGCTATGACAATCACATCCGCCCGATGGCCGACCTCGTCCCCGCCGATGCGGCGTGGTTCCAGATGGAAAGCGGGCTTGACGAGGTCGTCGCCCATCTCGACCGGCTGGCGGGCAACAAGGAGGGCGAACGCACCATCACGCCCGAGAATGTCCGCAAGAAGAAGATGGGAACCGATGCCGCGCGGCTGAGGCCTTCGCCCGAAACGCTGGCGCGGATCGCCGACTACTACGCCGAGGACTTCCGCCGCTTCGGCTATTCCATCGACCATATCCCGAAGTCCGCCCACGCCGCGCCCAAGCCGCAGGGCCTCAAGGGCCTCGTCGGATCTCTGATCGGGAGGCGTGGATGAATTTCCGGCCCCGAATGACTATCTCCCCTGTCGGGTCCCAACGGCCCCGGCTTTCCCCCATCATGACAGGAGCGCCCCGCGAAAGCCGGGCGGTATAGATCATGACCGACCAATCCCCCAACGACCAATTCGCCGCCTCGTCCTTCCTGCAGGGCCACAATGCGGAATATGTCGAACAGCTTTACGCCCGCTATGCCGCCGATCCCTCGGCGGTCGATCAAAGCTGGGCCACTTTCTTCCGCTCCCTCGGCGACAGCGAAACCGTCGTCCGCAAGGAAGCCGAAGGCGCCTCCTGGGGCCGGGCCGACTGGCCGCCGGTGCCGTCGGATGAACTGACCTCGGCGCTGACCGGTGAATGGCCGCAGGCGAAAGAGGTCAAGGGCGCGGGCGACAAGATCAGGGCCAAGGCCACCGAACAGGGCGTCGCCGTCTCGGAAGACCAGATCAAGCGCGCCGTTCTCGACTCTATCCGCGCGCTCATGATCATCCGCGCCTACCGGATCAGGGGCCATCTCGTCGCCGACCTCGACCCCTTGGGCATGCGCGAGGAAAACCCGCATCCAGAGCTTGACCCGGCAAGCTACGGCTTCACCGAGGCCGACATGGACCGGCCGATCTTCATCGACCAGGTGCTGGGGCTGGATTTCGCCTCGATGCGCGAGATCCTCGAGATCGTGCGCCGCACCTATTGCGGCACCTTCGCGCTGCAATACATGCACATCTCCGACCCCGAGCAGGCCGGCTGGCTGAAGGAGCGGATCG
>DJUV01000298.1 GCA_002440625.1 Rhodobacteraceae bacterium UBA6273
CTGGAAAGCCTTGAGGGCAAGAAGGGCATGCCGCGCATGAAGCCGCCGTTCCCGGCGGGGGCGGGGCTATATGGTTGCCCGACCACGGTGAACAACGTCGAATCCATCGCCGTCGTCCCGACGATCCTGCGCCGGGGGGCCGACTGGTTCGCAAGCTTCGGCCGCCCGAACAACACCGGCACCAAGATTTTCGGCATCTCTGGACATGTCGCGAACCCCTGCGTGGTCGAAGAGGAAATGTCGATCCCGCTGAAAGAGCTCATCGACCGCCATTGCGGCGGCGTCCGGGGCGGCTGGAAGAACCTCAAGGCGGTCATCCCCGGCGGCTCTTCGGTCCAGCTTCTCAGGGCCGAGGAATGCGACGACGCGATCATGGATTTCGACTGGCTGAGGGAGCACAAGTCGGGCCTCGGCACGGCAGCGGTCATCGTGATGGACCAGTCCACCGACATCATCAAGGCGATCTGGCGGCTTTCGAAATTCTACAAGCACGAAAGCTGCGGCCAGTGCACGCCCTGCCGCGAAGGCACCGGCTGGATGATGCGGATCATGGAGCGTCTGGTGCGCGGCGAGGCCGAGCTTGAAGAGATCGACATGCTTCTTGCCGTCACGAAGCAGGTCGAGGGCCACACGATCTGCGCCTTGGGCGATGCCGCCGCCTGGCCAATCCAGGGCGTCATCCGCCAGTTCCGCGGCGAGATCGAGGATAGGATCAAGGCCAGGAAGACCGGGCGCATGGGCGCGATGGCGGCGGAGTGATCCGTCGCCGGGTGGGCAGCGGTTAGTTGAGGCGGACGCAACGCGCACTGGGCGTTGCTTGGATTGAGAGGGTCGACCACGAAGATGCTGCCAAGCGGCCAAAATATCGCCCACTACAACGTCGCGCGGCTTCGCGCGATGCCGGGTGATCCGTTGGTTGCCGAGTTCGTAGACAACGTTCCAAAGGTGAATGCCCTTGCCGAGCGAAGCCCGGGCTTTGTCTGGCGTCTCAACGACAATTCTGCGCAAGTTTCGTGCGACGTCAGCTTTCAGGCGGTCGTCGGCGACCCACTGATCGCGGCGTCGTTGTCGGTGTGGGAAAGCGTGGAAGCGCTGGCGTTCTTCGTCAAGAAGACGGTTCATGGCGCGTTCCTGCGGCGGCGCGAAGCTTGGTTCGAACCCTGGAATGGCCCGAACTACGTCATCTGGCCGGTTCCGATCGGGCATCTTCCCACGGTCGAGGAAGGGCAGCAACGCTTGAGCGTTCTCGCACGTGACGGCGCGTCGGATGATGCGTTCGATTTTGCTTATGCCGCCAGCCATCCGGGAGGGTCCGAGTGACGTCTCGCCTCCACCTCGCCGAACTGAACGTGGGCCGCCTTCTGGCGCCGACGGACAATCCGCGCGTGGCGGGCGGGGGGAGGACCGGGCCATGACACTTGCCACTCGTCCCGGCAATATCCGCGAGCACGCCTTCAGGGGCGCGAACGTGGCCGAGGATATCCGGACGAAGTATGGCTTTGACGGCGACCTCCTGCGCATCTTCGCCGCGAACAAGGGCGATGTGGTGCACAAATGGCATCACTACATCCCGATCTATGACCGTTACTTCGCCCGCTATCGGGGCGCGCCCGTCCGCTTCCTTGAAATCGGCGTGTCGAAGGGCGGCTCGCTGCGCATGTGGCGCGAGTATTTCGGGCCGGAAGCGGTGCTCTATGGTATCGACATTGACCCGGCTTGCGCCCGCTTCGACGGGCAGGCCGGGCAGGTCCGCATCGGCTCGCAGGACGATGCGGCGTTTCTCGCCAAGGTGGTAGCCGAGATGGGCGGCGTCGATGTGGTCCTCGACGACGGCAGCCATGTCATGGCCCATGTCCGCGCCTCTCTGGCCGCACTCTTCCCCAAGCTTGCGACGGGCGGGCTCTACATGATCGAGGACATGCATACCGGCTTCTGGAAAAACTGGGGCGGCGGCTACGGGGTGCCGGCGAATGTGTTCGGCGACCTCTCCATGATCATCGACGACATGCATCGGCCCTATCACGGTCGCGCCGACCGGATGCCCGGCATCGGCCCGCTGGTTTCGGGTGTGCATGTCCACGATTCCATCATCGTGCTGGAAAAAGACGCGGTCTTCGCGCCGGTTCATTCGCAGGTGGGATGATGGGGCGTGAGCGGAATTGCACCGGGGTGGCGGCGCAATGAGCGGGGTTATTGCATATCCCTCGATAGGGCGCCGTCATCACCTTCGCGGGCAGTTCGCCCCGGAGGATCGACAGATGAACCGTGTCGCAAGGATCGCCTTGCCCTTCGCCCTCGTGGCGATGATGGTCGGGACCGGGGCAGGGGCGCTCGAACCCCTTGGCCAGAACAAGTACGTGGTCGACCGGCTGGTCGCGGCGCGGATTGCTGACCGCATTCGCAAGACCTGCCCGGCCGAGATCGGCGCGCGCATGGTCTATGCCTTCGGCCAGGCCTACGCGCTCCAGAGCTGGGCGACCAACCAAGGTTATCCGAAGGTGGAAATCAAGCGCTTCCTCAAGGACAAGGCGGAGAAGCGCAAGGTCTATGACGTGGCTGAGAAGTACCTTGCGGCGAATGGCGCGGCAGGGGACGATGTCGCGGGGTTCTGCGCGCTCGGCAAGAAGGAAATCGCGGCGGGCAGCATTGCCGGCTCGCTGATCTATGAGAAGTAGGCAGGCAGAAAGGTGCGCCTTCGGGCAGTGAAACGGGTCGAAACAGATGGCGCAATGCCGCAATTTGGTTGGGGGGCATGAAGTGACAGCGATCGCGAAGATTTCCGGTATCGTCCGCCGTACGATACTTGTGGCCGCTCTTGCCGCTGCGGCGCCCGCAATCGCGCAGGACGGAACGGCGAAGGTGCCGAAAGAGGTTGTCGACTTTGGCATCGACCTTGGTCTGGCCGACCAGATTGCCAAGAACTGCCGGCGCGGGTTCCGTGTGAACCGACCCTATGAAAAGGCCTGGGTTCGCACGTTCGAGAAGAAGTACGGGAGTAGTCCTGCGTGGATGGAACTCGAGCTGGATCAGGTGATCTCGCAGCGCGAGGCGCAGGATGTCGCCATCGCCTACATCCAGCGGCGGGACATTGTCGTTACCGACGGCAAGACTTGGTGCGCCGCCGGGAAGGCCGAGGTCGCCGAGAAGACCCGGATTGGAAAACTGCTCATCGCGCGCTAGGTGCGGGGGGCAGGGAAGTGACGCCGTGCGGCGGCAGGGATGGTCGGAAAAAGGGGAGGCGATCGACGTGGGACGGGCAGGCGCCGGACAGAAGTGGTCGAGTGACGCGCATGGCGTCGGCGCGCCCCTGATGCGGCGTGTTCAGCGATGACGCCGGTGGTCTTCTGGACGGGTCTGGTGTGCTCCTTCGCTCTGCTGCTGGTCGGCTGCGCGAAACCGGCACCGGATGCGGGCGCGGAAGAGAAGGACGTCAAGATGCCCCGCGATGTGATCGCCTTTCGGGTCGACCTCGGGAATGCCGAGGATATCGTGGATGAATGCCCGCGCGGTTTCCGCTTGAACCGCGCGTATGAGCGAGAGCGGGTCCGCGAGTTCAAGGAGAAGTATGGGCCTGATCCGGAATGGGCAGACCTCAAGATGGAAGATGTCATGACGCCCCGGAGGCTCCAGCGGAAGTTCATCGGCTATGTCCAGCGCCGCAATGTGGTGATTGCCGAGCCGGAGACATGGTGTGCCGCAGGTCGGGCCGAGGTCGCGGAAAAGACACGTATTGGAAAACTGCTCATCGCGCGGTAGGCGCTGGGCAAGGGAATGAAGGCGTTCGGTCCCGCTGGTGGACCGGACCGTGAAATGGGAAAGAAGCAATGTCGAACCTTCGCAAGATCATCATCGACAACATCGAGGTCGAGGTCGATCCGAACCTGACGCTGATCCAGGCCTGCGAACAGGCCGGGGTCGAGGTTCCGCGCTTCTGTTACCATGAGCGGCTGTCGATCGCCGGCAACTGCCGGATGTGCCTTGTCGAGGTCGTGGGCGGCCCGCCGAAGCCCGCCGCCTCTTGCGCGATGCAGGTCAAGGATCTGCGCCCCGGCCCGAATGGCGAACCTTCGGTCGTCAAGACCAACTCGCCGATGGTGAAGAAGGCGCGCGAAGGGGTGATGGAGTTCCTGCTCATCAACCACCCGCTCGACTGCCCGATCTGCGATCAGGGCG
>DJUV01000022.1 GCA_002440625.1 Rhodobacteraceae bacterium UBA6273
TACGACAGCCTGATCGGCAAGCTCATCGTCCACGGCCGCGACCGGCCCGAGGCGCTGGCGCGGCTGAAGCGGGCGCTGGGTGAGTTGATCGTTGACGGTATCGACACCACCGTGCCGCTCTTCCACGCGCTTCTCGACGAGCCGGACATCCAGTCCGGCAACTATTCCATCCACTGGCTGGAAAAGTGGCTGTCCGCGCGCTTCGGTTGAGGTTCCTGGAATGCCGGGGTTGGCCATGCTGACCCCGGAACTCATGCTGACCGGCTACGCCAAGGGCATCTTCCCGATGGCCGAGGCGCGCGACGCCGACACCCTGCATTGGGTCGACCCACAGCGGCGCGGCATATTCGAGTTGGATAATTTCCACATTTCTAAGAGTCTTCGGCAGGCAATCCTCAGTACGAATTACACTATTCGAACAAATTGGGCCTTCATGGAGGTCGTTCGGCGCTGCGCCGCCCGGCCCGAGACCTGGATCAACGCCCCGCTATTCGCACTTTACGACGAAATCCACGCCATGGGCCACGCGCACAGCCTCGAGGTCTGGCAGGATGGGGAGCTGACCGGCGGCGTGTTCGGCCTCACCCTCGGTGCCGCCTATTTCGGCGAAAGCATGTTCTCGGCCCGCCCGGATATGTCGAAGATCGCGCTGGCCTATCTTGTCGACCGGCTTACGCAGGGCGGCTTCCGGCTTTTCGACACGCAGTTCCTGACGCCGCATCTCGCCTCGCTCGGCGCCATCGAGATTCCGCGCGCCGAATACCGCAAGCGGCTGGCTGCGGCCCTGCCGCTCGATGCCGATTTCACCCTGCCAGAAACGCCGTTGCCTCAGCTGCTCATGCAGCGCAGAAGCCAGACGTCATAGCGCGGATCGTCCAGCGCCGACAGTGCCGGGCTTTGCGCCACCATCCAGCCGTCGAATTCAGGCGTTTCGCTGTTGGCGTGCGTGATGGTGAGATGCGCGAAGGCGTTCGATGAAGGATCGTCGACCGGATAACGGCAGTCGGAAAGCGCCACGGTGATCCGCCCGAAGGCGGCCGACGTGCCGGTGGCGATCTCGATATCCTCGGTCGTGCCGGACGACTTGTCGAGCGCCCTGAGCACCGCGCCCGGCGCGCTCGCCACCTGCTGCTGCGCCGCTGCGGTACCGGCAGTGGCAAGAACCGACGCGGCAAGAGCGAGCGCCGCTTTCATTCCGTCGCCGTCTTGTCGGACTGGCCGCCGCCGACGAATTTCATCAGGAGCGAGATGACGCTGACCGCGCCCTGCGTGTCCTCGATCTCGGCCCCAGGTTCCAGGTTCGCCGGGCTGCCGCCGGGCTGGATCTCGACGAAGGCGCCGCCGAGAAGGCCCTCCGACGCCACGATGATCGTGCTGTCGTCGGGAACGGCGATGTCCTTCCTGACGCTGATCGTCGCGTCAGCGAAAAAGGTCTTCGGATTGAGCGCAAGGCCGGTCACGGAGCCGACCTTGACGCCCGACATGCGAACGTCGGTGCCGACGGTGATGCCCTCGACCGAGCGGAAGCTGGCGGTCAGCGGATAGCTGTCACCCGCGCCGGTCAGGCCGGTGCTGCCGGTCGCATAGAAGAGGAAACCCGCGGCAACGGCGAGGACGCCCGCGCCAGTCAGGATCTCGGTGACGGACTCGCTCATTATTCCGGGCTCCAGGCCTCGTAATCGCGGCGGTCGGCGGGCTTTGCCTGCCGCAGCGACCCTGCGGGCGCATAGGCAAGCGCGGTGCCGGTCAGGTTTTCCTGATGCGCCTTTTCCCAGGCCTTGCGCTTCAGCGCCAGCTTGGTCGGCGGCTCATCCCAGGTGAAATGCAGCCAGCCATGCCATTCGGGATTGATCTTGGAGGCTTCGATCTCGCCCTTGTAGATCACCCAGCGGCGCTTGCCGTCTTGGGTCTGGTAAAAGACATTGCCAAGATCATCCTCGCCCACGCGCTGGCCCTTGCGCCAGGTCCAGAGCTGGGTTCCGAAGGTCTCGCTGTTCCACCAGGTGAAGAAGCGCAACAGGAATTTCATCGGTCAACCTCCGGGCAATCCTGCCCCCTTATAGCGTAGGGGTCGCAGAGGTCCAGAGGCAACGGCGGGCGCCGTTTCATTCCATTCTCCCTCCAGAAATGAAATGGCGCGCAGCCTTGCAGGTACGCGCCATACATTTCCGAGGCTGAGGCGGATCAGCCCGCGCTGGCTGTCTTCTCTGCCTTGCTGTCGGCGTGGATCAGCAAGGGCTTCGCCCCATTGTCCACCGCTTCCTCGTTCACCACGACTTCCTCGACCGAGGTCAGCCCGGGGAGTTCGAACATGGTGTCGAGGAGGATATCCTCCATGATCGAACGAAGCCCGCGCGCGCCGGTCTTGCGCTTGATCGCCCGCTTGGCGATGGCGGTCAGGGCGTCGGTCGTGAAGGTCAGCTTCACGTCCTCAAGATCGAAAAGCCGCTGGTACTGTTTCACCAGCGCGTTCTTCGGCTCGGTCAGGATCGTCACCAGCGCGTCCTCGTCTAGGTCGGTCAGCGTGGCGATGACTGGCAAGCGGCCGACGAATTCCGGGATCAGGCCGAATTTCAGAAGGTCTTCCGGCTCAAGCTCCTTGAACAGCTCGCCCACGCCGCGCGCATCTGGGTCCTTGACCTCGGCGCCGAAGCCGATGCCCGAGCCCTTGCCGCGCATGGCGATGATCTTCTCAAGCCCCGAAAAGGCGCCGCCGCAGATGAAGAGGATGTTGGTCGTGTCCACCTGCAGGAATTCCTGCTGCG
>DJUV01000019.1:0-5004 GCA_002440625.1 Rhodobacteraceae bacterium UBA6273
CCGGTGCCGGTCTGGGCGATGCCAAGAACGTCGCGACCTTCAAGCGCGGGCGGAATCGCGCCAGCCTGGATCGGGGTGGGGGTCTCATAGCCGGCTTCGGCAATCGCTTGCAGGACACGTGCGTCCAGCTTCAGGTCGGAAAATTTTGTCATAGGCGTCCAGTTGCGCGGTATCGGACCGCAGGATTATGGGACGCATGGTTCCGGGCGCCCCGGGCAAACCCACCGGATGTGGGCGCGATGTGCCTACTCCACAATGGGCGTGAGGTCAATCTTTCGGCTGGGAGACCCCCGAAAAGGCTGGCACCGCCCGCTCGGGAAGCGGACGGTGCCTTGGTTCGGGGAATGGGTGGGTAAGGTTCTTGGGTGTACAACTGCCGACGGTGGGTCTTTTGCCCGTTCCCGCCTCAAACCGGACGACGGCGGCGACGGAACGCCAACGCGCCCAATGCGCCGAGTAGAAGTGCCCCGGCCGCAGGCAGGGGAACCTGGGCGATATCCGCGCGGAAGCCGCCGAGATGCACCGCAGTATCGGTGCCAGAACGGGCCAGCACGTCGAGAGAGATCAGGTAGCTGCCCGGCCCCAGGATAAAGCGGCCCACGCTGTGGATGCCGTCAGCAGCCGGAACGTCGAAGTTGAAGCCGGTCCTCGTGCCACCCGTACCGGGGATCGACGTTGCGCCCAGCGAGTTGCCGTTGGCGAACACCTCGAACTGGTCGCCGGCCCAGAAGGTGTCGACGATTGTGATTGCCGTCCACTGAGTGAGGGTGAGGTTGTACTGGCTTTTCGCCGCCGTGCCGACGGCGCCAAAGCCGAACCGGCTCCAGCCGCTACCTACGGCATAGTTGACGGTTGCCGCCTGAGCCGTTCCGGCCACCACAAGCGTGGCTGCCACCACCATAGCCTTCAGCGAATGTTTGAACATGGCAGCTCCTTTGTGCGGTTTGCATTAACAATTCAGGCGCAAATTTGGACTTTTTTGGGGCGTGGAAACCATGTGTTCCCGGAAATGCGACAAAATGCGGCTGTCGGGGCAGATTATTGTGCGCGGAGGGACAATCTCGGCGAACAATCGCTCAAGGTTGAGGCAAAACTGTGGTTTCATCCTATGCGTGAGTGCAGGTGCATCGGGGTGCTTTCAGCGCGAGATAGAAAAAACCCGCGAATCGGCGCTGGATTCAGGCGCAAGGGCCGCAATGTTGTGGCATCCGGCCCCGCCTTGCCCTATTTCCGCCACAATTGCGCGGGGTTTCAGACCCGGCCCGGGCAAGGGCGCCTGAAATGATGGGAGACAGCTCTGGTTAGTCCGATCTTCGTGCTGAACCTCGATCGGGCCAGGGACCGCTGGCGGACGGTTTCCGACGCCCTTGACCGGCTCGGGTTGGGCCATGAGCGTGTTCCGGCCATCGACCGCCTCGCGCCTGAAGCAAAGGCGATCAGCGCTGCATTCGACCGGGCCGGCCTTGCGCGGGACTATCCCGCCACCCTCGGCGACATCTGCTGTTCGCTGACCCACCGGAACCTCTGGCGGCGGATTGCCGCGATGGACGCCGGGGCGGTCATCGTCCTTGAAGATGACGCCAGCCCGTCACCCGCCTTTGCCGACTTCGCCCGCGGCGATCTCGGCGCGATCATGCGGGCGCATGGCATCGGGGCGCTGAAGCTCGAACACTGGCCGGGCGGGGAGCGGAGCCGGCGTTTCCCTGCGGGCATCCGGCTTGGCCATCTCGATCTCGGCGGCGGCGCCACGCTTTTCCGGCAAGCGGCGGGGTTCCTTGGCACCTGCGCCTATGCGATCACGCCGGCGGCGGCGGGGGCACTTCTATCGGCGCATCCTCGGATGGGTGTGCCGGTGGATCACTTCATGTTCTCGCCCACCGCCGGGCTTGGCTTCCCGATCCTCCGGCCCGCCTTCGTCAATCCGGCCCCCGTGCTCCATGATTTCGTCACCCACGGTTCCGACATCCTCGATGAGCGTATTGCCAGCGGCATCGCCACGACGCCGCGGACCTGGCGACGACGCTTTCAAGAGGCGATACTCAGAAGGCGACTGGCGCGCGGGTTCAGGACCGGGCAGATTGAACGGGTGGAGATGCGTTGGTCCGGCGACGGAACTCCGCCGGGCGGCATGCGTTGACCGATTTCGAAGCACATCTGCCGACCAACCGAACGAACCGAAGCGAAAGGAGACTGGGATGATCGAGAAACACGCGACCGCCATCTGGACCGGCACCCTCAAGGAAGGCGGCGGCACCGTCACCAGCCAGTCGGGCGCGCTCAGCAATCTGCCCTACAGCTTCGCCACCCGGTTCGAGGACAAGAAGGGCGCCAACCCCGAAGAGCTGATCGGCGCCGCCCATGCTAGTTGCTATGCCATGTTCCTGTCGGCGCTGATGAGCGGCGAGAAGATCACGGCGGAACGGATCGAGGCACGCTCGACGGTTTCCCTTGATCCCACGACCGAGGGTGGCCCGACGGTCAAGAAGGCGCATCTGACCGTCCATGCCAAGGCCGACGCGCCCGAGGCGAAGATCCGCGAGCTGGCCGACAAGGCCAAGGCCGGTTGCCCGATCTCGAAGCTTCTCAAGGCCGAGGTGACGCTTGATCTGACGGTGGGCTGAGCGCTGCCGACGGGCTGTCCCAACTCAGCGACCGGTAGTCGAAGCCCTGTTCGATGGTGGGCTTTACCACCGCGAAATAGGGCGACAGGTCGAAATCGCGCGGCGCGTAGAGCGAATGATGCCTTATATGCAGCAATTCGCGCCGCGCGGGATCGTCGGGGTCCGGATAGTGCTCCGGCAGGACCGGATAGCCGATGCGCTGGAAGGCTTCGGCGATGAGGGTCGAGCAGATCGCCCGCGTCGGATCGCCCGAGCCAAGCGCCAGCATACGCCGCCGCCAGCGTTTCGGCACCGGCGGCTGCGGCAGGAGGTAGCGCGCAAGGTCGATGACGTTCTTCAGGTCATAGGTCTTGCCAATGCTGACGCGCATGAAGCCGGTCAGGTTTAGGATGTCGTCAGGCGCCAGACCGACCGGCCGGCAGATGCGGCTGTTGAGATGGCCGTAATCCTCAAGGCTCGCATACCGTACCCCGTGGCGCAGGTCGGCCTCGATCAGGTCGCAGCCGTCCTTGTCGCCGACATAAAGCGCGGCATGGGACCAGGTCGAGACGGTGAGGTACTTGATCGCCGCCGATATCCGCCTGTCGCCCTCGATCAAAAGCACATCGCCGGGGCGAAGGCAGCGCCGCAGCATCTCCTGAGGCGTGACCGCGAATTGCGCGTAGCGGCCCGTCTGCTTTTCAAGGTAATGCGCCAGCGCCCGCCCGAGCCCCGCCGTCAGCCGGTTCATGGTCCGTCGCCTCCGCCGAAGTGATCACCCGCGCCAAGACTGCGGCCCGCCTTGCCTCACCGCAAGCCCGGTCGCGCGAGAGTGATGAGCAGGGCCGGCGCCATCCCGGCGGGTTTGCGCCCAACCCGGCGCCGCCCTACAATCGGTTCGCAACCGCAATGGGGTTCTCGCGTTGATCCCAAGGCCGGGCGAGCCGCGAACCCTCCCCGGCGCTGCGCAACATCGAAACAGGGGGCTGCCATGCTGATCCGCGTCGGTTATGAAATCAAGCTGGCCTGCAAGCAGCCGACCCCGCTCATCTGCCTGATGTCGGTCCACCCGGACACGCGCGGCAGGCTTCTGGCACCGGAAGAGACGAGCATGGATCCGATGGTCCCTGTCCAGAGCTACATCGACAGCTTCGACAACATCTGCCGCCGCCTCGTCGCCCCGGCGGGTGGCATCACCCTGCGGTCGGATGCCGTCATCCATGACAGCGGCAAGCCCGATCCCGTCTACCGGACCGCCGAGGAATGGGAAGTGGGCCGGCTTCCCGACGACACCCTGCGGTTTCTTCTCGGCTCGCGCTATGTCGAGACCGATCTCCTCAGCCAGACCGCTTGGGACATGTTCGGATCGGTGAACCCCGGCTGGGACCGGGTCGAGGCGATTGTCGCCTTCGTCCACGACCACCTGCGCTTCGACTACCAAAGCGCGCGCGCCACCCGCACGGCGGTCGAAGCCTACCGCGAACGTGTCGGCGTCTGCCGCGACTTCGCTCATCTGGCGCTCGGCTTCCTCCGCGCCATGAACATCCCGGCGCGCTATGTGAACGGCTATCTCGGTGACATCGGCGTCCCGCCGGTGCCCGATCCGATGGACTTCTCCGCCTGGATCGAGGTTTTTCTCGGCGGCGAATGGCACAGCTTCGATCCGCGCCACAACGCCCGGCGCATCGGCCGGGTCGTTGTCGCCCGGGGCCGCGATGCAGCCGACGTGCCGCTCATCAATTCCTTCGGCCTTCACGGCCTGACGCAGTTCCGGGTCTGGACGGATGAGGTGAAGGACGCCCCGCAAGGCACTGTCACACCATCATTTCCTTCGTCGCCGATAGCTTCAGCTCCGGGTGATCCCGCAAGATCCGGTCGATGTCCCACTGAAGCCGGGTGAGGTAGACGATGTCGCCGTCGTGGTCATGGGCGATATGGCCCTTGTTGGCATTGACGAACTTTTCCACATCCGCCTTCGGCCCCGTGACCCAGCGGGCCGAGGTGAACTGCGTCGGCTCGAAGCGGACCGGAAGCTGGTATTCCTGCTCGATCCGGCTCGCCAGAACCTCGAACTGCAGGGCGCCGACGACGCCGACGATGTAGCCCGAACCGATCTGCGGCTTGAAGACCTTGGCGGCACCTTCCTCGGCGAACTGCATCAGCGCCTTTTCCAGATGCTTGGCCTTCATCGGATCGCCCGCCCGCACCGTCTGCAACAGCTCCGGCGCAAAGGACGGGATGCCGGTGAAGCGCAAGCTCTCGCCCTCGGTCAGCGCGTCGCCGATGCGAAGCTGGCCGTGGTTCGGGATGCCGATGATGTCGCCGGCCCAGGCCTCTTCCGCCAGTTCCCGGTCGGCGGCGAGGAAGAGAACCGGGTTCGAAATCGCCATCGGCTTTTTCGACC
>DJUV01000019.1:5112-8406 GCA_002440625.1 Rhodobacteraceae bacterium UBA6273
GCTTTTTCGACCGCACATGCAGAAGCTTCATCCCCCGTTCGAAATGCCCCGAGGCGAGGCGGACGAAGGCCACCCGGTCGCGGTGCTTGGGGTCCATGTTGGCCTGCACCTTGAAGACGAAACCGGCGACCTTGGCTTCCTCCGGCTCGATCTCCCGCTCGGCGGCCTTCTGCGGCTGCGGCTCCGGCCCATAGTCGCCCATGCCGGACATGAGTTCGCGGACGCCGAAGGAGTTGATGGCCGAACCGAACCAGATCGGCGTCATGTGGCCTTCGAGGAAGGACTGCCGGTCGAAGGCGGGCAGAAGTGCGCGCGCCATCTCGATTTCTTCGCGGAACTTCGCGAGCAGATCGGCGGGCACATGATCGGCCAGCTTCGGATCGTCGAGCCCGGCAATCCTGATCGATTCCGCGACCCGGTTGCGGTCGGCGCGGTCCATCAGGTCCAGCCGGTCGTTCAGAAGGTCGTAGCAGCCGACGAAATCGCGGCCCATGCCGATCGGCCAGCTGGCAGGCGCCACGTCGATGGCAAGGTTTTCCTGAATCTCGTCGATGATCTCGAACGTATCCCGGCTTTCGCGGTCCATCTTGTTGCAGAAGGTCAGGATCGGCAGGTCACGCAGGCGGCAGACCTCGAAAAGCTTCCGCGTCTGGCTTTCGACGCCCTTCGCCCCGTCGATCACCATGATCGCGGCATCGACGGCGGTCAGCGTCCGGTAGGTGTCCTCGGAAAAGTCGCTATGGCCGGGGGTGTCCACCAGATTGAAGCGGTATTGCCCGAAGTCGAAGGACATGGCGCTGGCGGACACGGAAATCCCGCGCTCCTGCTCCATCTTCATGAAATCCGACCGCGTGCGCCGCGCCTCGCCCTTGGCGCGCACCTGACCGGCCATCTGGATGGCACCCCCGAACAAGAGGAACTTTTCCGTCAGCGTGGTCTTGCCGGCATCCGGGTGCGAGATGATGGCAAAGGTGCGCCTCCGGGCAATTTCCGGCGGCAGGGCGGGGCGGTTGGAAAGCGTGTCGGCCATGGCGCCGGGATATAGCTTCGCGTCACCCTCTCTGCAATCAGGCTTGCTCAATCGCCCTTCGGGCCGCGCAGCAGTGCCGCCCGCGCCTGATCGTCAATCAGGTCGCGCCCGGCTTCGGTGCCGAAATGCTGGCGCTGGCTCAGGCCGGGGAAGCGGCGGAGAAGCTCGCCCGCAAGTTCGGGCGGCAGTTGCGCCACCGTCGCCTCGTTCACCATCAGGCTTTCGGCGGCGATCCCTTCGGCGAAGATGATCTCATGCCGGTCGAAGACGAGGCTGTAGTAGTCGACGAACCCGCCCTCGCGTCTCTGGATCGCCTCGCCGTCGACAAGGTGCTTGGCCTGCACGAGAATCTCGGCCACGCCGCCGATCCGGTAGGCGCCGCGCTGGTAGATGAAAAGCCGGTGATGCGGGCTGACGATCAGCTCGGCATCATTGCCAAGAACGCCCGGTCGCACGACAACCGGCGCGAAGGTGCCGCGCGCGCGCAAGGTGGCCTTGCCGATCCAGCGTACCTGCTGCGGCCCGTGATCGCGGGTCAGGATGCTCGCCCCCGGCGCCAGATGCTCGATCCGCTCCTGCCGCCCGTCCGCCAGTGTGATCCGGGTGCCAGCGGCGAAAGAGACGCAGATGAGATCGGTCAGCGGCAGCCCGGCATCGGCAGGCCCGATGCGCAAAAGCGTGTATTCCGTGCGCTGGACCAATGGCGACAGCGGCAGGAGGTAGTCCCCGCCGCCATTCCCGAGATCGAGAAGCAGCGCCTCGACCTGCTCACCGTCGCTGCCCATCAGCGTCATCTCGGCCACCGGGCGAACCCCGTCGCCGGGCCGGCCAAGTTCCGAGCCTTCGGCGATCCGGTGCGACCCGTCCGCCATGCGCGCCAGCCTGAGCCTCAAGGGGCGCGCGCCCGGCCGCGGACGATAGACATCGCCCGGCTCGCTGTCGCCTTCACCGGCGATCGGGTCGCCAAGATTCGCCCCGCTGACAACCAGCAGGTCGCGCGCAGGGTGAACAAAGGCCGAATGGGCCTGAATCATCGGTCCTTGGCTTGGCATCGGGATGCCATTTGATCTTGTGTCCCAAAGCCCTAGCAGTCTGCCCCTGGTCGCGCAATCGCCTGCCGCACCACTGGTCACCGCCGCAAGGCCCCCCTAAGCTCGTCCCGTTGCAACGGAATGGAGAAGTGCGATGGATCTCGGGATACGCGGCAGGCGGGCTCTGGTGACGGCGGCCTCGAAAGGCCTCGGCCGCGGCTGCGCCGAGGCGCTGGCGGCGGCGGGCGTCGATCTCATCCTCAATGCGCGTGGGCCTGAGGCCCTGACCGCGACGGCGGATGATCTCGCCACTCGCCACGGCGTCAAGATCACGGCCATTGCCGCCGACATCACCACGGAAGCCGGCCGCGCCCGTGTCCTCGATGCCGCCGGGCCGGTCGACATCCTCGTGACCAATGCCGGCGGCCCGCCCCCCGGCCTCTGGAGCGACTGGGACCGCGAGGACTTCATCCGCGCGCTCGATGCCAACATGCTGACGCCCATCGCGCTGATGAAGGCCACGCTTCCCGGCATGATCAACCGGGGCTGGGGCAGGGTCGTCAACATCACCTCGCAATCGGTGAAGTCGCCCATCGCCCAGCTCGGGCTTTCGAACGCCGCCCGGGCCGGCCTGACCGGCTATGTCGGCGGCACGGCGCGGCAGGTGGCGCCTCATGGTGTGACCATCAACAACCTCCTGCCCGGCATCCATGCCACCGACCGCGCCGATGCGCTTGATCAGGGCGTGGTCAAGGCGCAGTCGATCACCCTCGACGAGGCCCGCGCACAGCGCGCCGCGACAATCCCTGCCCGCCGCTACGGCACGGCGGAAGAGTTCGGCGCGACTTGTGCCTTTCTCTGCTCCACCCATGCCGGCTTCATCATCGGCCAGAACATCCTCCTGGACGGCGGCGCCTTCAACGCCACGCTCTGAGCTTCTTCGTTGCTGAAATACCCCGGGAGGGTCCGGGAGGGCCGGCCCTCCCGGCGGGTCGCCCTGAGCGCAGCGATGGGCGAAAGGCCGCGCTTGCGGCCCCCGGCCGGGGCTGCTATCCGGGCAGAAACCCGAGCAAATCCGTCAGGCAAGAACCCGGTGCCGCAACCGCCCAGACTGGAAGTCCGAAACCTCCTCCGCCGCTTCGACGGCCGGACGGTGGTTGATGACGTCTCTCTCGCCATCGAGGTCGGGCAGGTCTCCTGCCTCCTCGGCCCTTCGGGCTGCGGCAAGTCGAC
>DJUV01000003.1 GCA_002440625.1 Rhodobacteraceae bacterium UBA6273
TCCAAGAACCTGACGGCGCAGGCGGGCATGGGGGTGATGTACGAACTTGACGCCATCGCCATGGCCGTCATCGGCGGTGTCAGCCTTCAGGGTGGGCGCGGCTCGATCCTCGGCACGGTTCTGGGCGCCCTCATCTTCGGTGTCATCATCTCGGGCTTCACGTTCCTAAAGCTCGACGCCTACTACCAGGAAATGGTCAAGGGCGTGATCATCGTCGGCGCGGTCGTTCTCGACCAGTGGCGTCAGCGCGGCCGGTCGCGCGGGTAAAGGGAGGAAAGACCATGAACAGCGAAATCATTCTCGAAACCCGCAACCTCACCAAGCGCTACGGCGGCGTCCATGCACTGGAAGATGCGAACTTCATCCTGAGGCGCGGCGAGCATGTCGCCATCGTCGGCGACAACGGCGCGGGCAAGTCGACCTTCGTGCGCCAGATCACTGCCGTCGAAAAGCACTCTTCGGGCGAGATCCACTTCGACGGCTCTAACGTCGAATTCAAGGACCCGCTCGAAGCGCGCGAAGCCGGGATCGAGACGGTGTTCCAGACGCTGGCCCTTGCCGACGATCTTGACGTGCCGTCGAACCTCTTCCTCGGGCGGGAGCTTTTCCGCTTCAAGCTCGGCCCCTTCTCGGTCCTCGACCGCAAGGCCATGCGCGACCGGACGCTTGAGGCACTGAAGACAACGGCGGTCAAGATCCCCAACGTCGACAACGCCATCCGCAACATGTCTGGCGGCCAGCGCCAGTGCGTCTCAATCGCCCGGACGGCGGCCTTCGCCTCGAAGATGGTGATCATGGACGAACCGACGGCGGCGCTTGGCGTGCAGGAGACCGCGCAGGTCGAAAACATCATCCGGGGGCTGAAGGAACGCGGGATTCCCATGATCCTCATCAGCCACAACCTCCGCCAGGTCTTCGACCTCGTGGACCGGATCGTGGTGTTCCGGCGCGGTCGCATCGTCGCCTCGCTGAACAAGAGCGAGACCGACGGCAACGATATCGTCAGCTACATCACCGGCGTCAAAGGGGCGAGCGACACCGCCACCGCCTGAGCTGCCCTCGGGCAGCGGGAAACTTATCGAGCAGATCGCGGCCGCAGGACCGGACCGCTGTAACGGAGGGAATGAAATGACTCTAAGGTTCGGACTTCTGGGCGCGGGGCGCATCGGCAAGGTTCATGCGAAAGCCATCAGCGGCGACGCCAATGCAAAACTTGTCGCCGTCGCTGATGCGATGGCGCCCGCAGCCGAGGCGATTGCCGCGCAATACGGCTGCGACGTGCGGACAATCGAGGCGATCGAGGCGGCGAAGGACATCGACGCCGTGGTGATCTGCACGCCCACCAACACCCATGCCGACCTGATCGAGCGTTTCGCCCGCGCCGGCAAGGCGATCTTCTGCGAAAAGCCTGTCGATCTTTCGCTTGAACGGGTCAGGGCTTGCCTCAAGGTGGTGGACCAGACCAAGGCCAAGCTGATGGTCGGCTTCAACCGCCGCTTCGACCCGAATTTCAAGGCTGTCCGCGACGCCATCGATGCCGGCAAGATCGGCAAGGTCGAGATGGTGACGATCACCTCGCGCGATCCCGGCGCGCCGCCCGTCAGCTACATCAAGGTGTCGGGCGGCATCTTCCGCGACATGACGATTCATGACTTCGACATGGCCCGCTTCCTTCTGGGCGAAGAGGTCGAAACGGTAATGGCCTCTGCCGCAGTGCTGGTCGACCCGGAAATCGGCAAGGCGGGGGATTGGGACTCCGCCTCGGTCATCCTGACCACCAAGACCGGCAAGCAGGCCGTCATCTCCAACTCGCGCCGCGCCACCTATGGCTATGACCAGCGGATCGAGGTGCATGGATCAGATGGCGTCGCTTCCGCCGAGAACCAGCGCCCGGTCTGGATCGAGGTCGCCAACGGCCAGGGTTATACCCGCCCGCCGCTCCACGACTTCTTCATGACCCGCTACACCGAGGCCTATGCCGCCGAAATCGCCGCCTTCATCGCCGCCGTGACCGGCGGGGCGAAGATCTCGCCCTCGGGCCAGGATGGCATGATCGCGCTCGCGCTCGCCGATGCCGCGGTGAAGTCGGTGAAGGAGGGCCGGGCGGTCAAGGTTTCGGAAATTCTGGGCTGACCGACATGACAAAGACACTCGACGTCATCACCATCGGCCGTTCATCGGTCGATCTTTACGGCGCGCAAGTGGGCGGGCGGCTTGAAGACATGGGGGGGTTCCACAAGTATATCGGCGGATCGCCCACCAACATCGCTGCCGGCACCGCCCGGCTTGGCCTGAAGTCCGCACTCATCACCCGTGTCGGCGATGAGCACATGGGCCGCTTCATCCGCGAGGAACTCGCACGTGAAGGGGTGAATGTGGAAGGCGTCAAGACGGACCCCGAGCGTCTGACGGCGCTGGTCATCCTGGGTATCCGCGACCAGCACCAGTTTCCGCTGATCTTCTACCGGGAAAACTGCGCCGATATGGCTTTGGACGAAAGCGACATCGACGAGGCCTTCATCGCTTCGTCGCGGTCCATCGTGGTGACGGGTACGCATCTGTCGCATGCCCGCACCGAGGCCGCCGTGCTGAAGGCGCTGAAGTTTGCCAAGAAGCACGGGCTGCAATGCGCGCTCGACATCGACTATCGCCCGAACCTCTGGGGGCTTTCGGGTCATGGCGACGGTGAAAACCGCTTCATCGCGTCCGATGCGGTGACGGCGAAGCTGCAAAACCACCTGCACTATTTCGACCTGATCGTCGGCACGGAAGAGGAATTCCATATCGCCGGCGGCACCAGCGACACCGTCGCGGCGCTGCGCGCGGTGCGCGCCGTGTCGAAGGCCACGCTGGTCTGCAAGCGCGGGGCGATGGGGGCGGTGGCCTTCACCGGTGCGGTTCCCGACAGTCTGGACGACGGCGAAAGCGGCCCCGGCTTCCCGATCGAGGTCTTCAACGTCCTCGGCGCGGGTGACGGGTTCTTCTCAGGTCTGCTGAAAGGCTGGCTTACGGGCCAGAACTGGCCGACTTCGCTCATGTATGCCAATGCCTGCGGCGCCTTCGCCGTCAGCCGGCACGGCTGCACCCCGGCTTACCCGAGCTGGGAGGAGCTGCAGTTCTTCCTCAAGCGCGGCGTCAAGGAAAAGGCGCTCAGGAAGGACCGAGAGCTTGAGCAGATTCATTGGGCGACCAACCGCAAGGGCGACTGGTCGACGATGCGGGTCTTTGCCTTCGACCACCGGATGCAGCTTGAGGACATCCCCGGCGCTGATCCGAAAAAGATCGGCAAGTTCAAGGAATTGTGCCTTGAAGCTGCGGCGAAGGTTGCGGACGGAAAGCCGGGCTACGGCCTTCTATGCGACAGCCGTCTTGGCCGCGACGCGCTTTACGCCGCCGCCGGGCAGGGCCTCTGGATCGGGCGGCCCGTCGAATGGCCGGGCTCGCGACCACTGACGCTGGAACCCGAGATCGGTCCGGATTTCGGCGGCTTGGACGAATGGCCGCTCGATCATGTCGTCAAGGTGCTCTGCTTCTACCACCCCGACGACACGGCGGAGATGAAGGCCGAGCAGGAGGCCGTGGTGACACGACTGTTCCACGCCTGCCGCCGCAACCGGCTGGAGTTCCTCTTGGAGGTGATCCCGTCGAAGGTCGCCCCGGTCAACGACCAGACCACCGCCGACATCATCACCCGCTTTTACGACATCGGCGTCTATCCCGACTGGTGGAAGCTGGAACCGATGACGACCGAGGCCGCCTGGAAGGCCGCTTCGAATGCCATCACCACCCGCGACCCCCACACGCGCGGCATCGTCGTTCTGGGCCTCGGCTCGGGCGAGTCGGAACTGGCGGAAAGCTTCAGCGAGGCCGCACGGCATCCGCTGGTCAGGGGCTTTGCCGTCGGCCGTACGATCTTTGCCGAACCTGCGCGGAAGTGGATGGCGGGTGAAGTGACCGACGCGGCAGCGGTCGACGAGATGGCCGGAAACTTTGACCGGCTCTGCAAGGTCTGGGACAAGGCGCGGGCTGCCGCGGAAAAGGGTTCAGCATGACGAACAAGATACGTCTGACCGCCGCACAGGCGATGGTGCGCTATCTTTCGGCGCAGATGAACGAGGATGGCGAGCGCTTCATCGCCGGGGCCTGGGCCATCTTCGGCCACGGCAACGTGGCGGGCCTCGGCGAGGCGCTTCATGCGGCGAAGGACAGCTTCCCGACCTGGCGCGGCCAGAACGAACAGACGATGGCGCACACCGCCATCGCCTACACCAAGCAGCTTTCGCGCCGCCGTGCGATGGCCATCACCTCCTCCATCGGACCGGGGGCGACGAACATGGTGACGGCGGCGGCGCTGGCGCATGTGAACCGGCTGCCGATCCTGCTGATCCCCGGCGATGTCTTTGCGAACCGCGGCCCCGATCCGGTCTTGCAGCAGATCGAGGATTTCGACGACGGCACCGTCAGCGCCAACGACTGCTTCCGCCCGGTCAGCCGCTATTTCGACCGGATCACCCGGCCGGAACAGCTTCTGACCGCGCTGCCCCGCGCCTTTGCGGTGATGACCGATCCGGCGAACTCAGGCCCGGTGACGCTCGCCTTCTGTCAGGATGTGCAGGCCGAGGCTTACGACTGGCCGGAGGCGTTCTTCACGCCGAAGGTCTGGCGCATCCGCCGTCCGGAACCGGACACACGGGAACTGGCGGAGGTTGCGGACATGATCCGCGCCGCCCAGCGTCCGCTGATCGTGGCGGGCGGCGGGGTGATCTATTCGGGGGCCGAAGAAGCGCTGGCCGCTTTCGCCAGCCGCTTCAACATCCCGATGATCGAGACCCAGTCAGGCAAGTCGGCCGTGGCGCAGGCGCATCCGATGAACCTGGGCGCCTCTGGCGTCGATGGCTCGGCGGCGGCCAATGCGGCGGCCGAGGTGGCCGATCTGGTGATCGGCGTTGGCACGCGGTTTCAGGACTTCACCACCGGCTCCTGGACTCTGTTCAAGTCGCCGGGGGTAAAGCTCGTCTCGATCAACGTCGCCCCCTATGACGCAGCGAAGCACGGCGCTGTCGGCCTTGTTGCCGACGCGAAGGTTGCGCTTGAACGGCTGACGGACAAGATCGGCAGCTACAAGGGCGTGGTCGACGCCAAGGCGCGGGCCGACTGGCTTGCTGCCGTCGATGCCCATTGCGCCGCGCCAAAGGACGGCAACGCCCTTCCAACCGACGCGCAGGTGATCGGCGCGGTCCAGCGCGCGACCGGCAAGGATGCCATCGCCATGAGCGCGGCGGGAACCATGCCGGGGGCACTGAAGCTTCTCTGGCAGTCATCCGAGCGCGGCTACCACATGGAATACGGCTTCTCCTGCATGGGGTACGAGGTCGCCGGGGCGATGGGCGTGAAGCTTGCCGCGCCGGGGCGCGAGGTCATCTGTTTTGTCGGCGACGGCAGCTACATGATGGCCAATTCGGAACTGGCGACGGCGGTGATGCGGCGCGTGCCCTTCACGGTCGTCCTGACCGACAACCGGGGCTACGGCTGCATCAACCGGCTGCAGCGCGGCACCGGCGGTGCCGAGTTCAACAACCTCTATCGGGACAGCCTGGTCGAGGATCAGCCTGAGATCGACTATGTGGCTCATGCAGCGTCAATGGGCGCCCATGCGGTGAAGGCGCCGGGTATCGCAGCGCTTGAGGCGGAAATCGCCGCCGCGCGCGGGCGGAGTATCCCGACGGTGATCGTCATCGACACCGACCCGCAGAACGGGCCGGGCTTTGGCAAGGCCGGTCACTGGTGGGATGTGGCGGTGCCCGAGGTATCGGACCGAGAACAGGTTAGAAAAGCACGGCAAGCCTATGAAACGGCTGTGAAAGAGAGAGCATGAGATGAGCGTGAAGATCGGAATTTCCCCTATCGCCTGGCAGAACGACGACCTGCCGGATTTGACGGCGGCTTACACGATGGAACAGGCGCTGAAGGAAGCGCGCGAGATCGGCTATACCGGGGTGGAACGTGGCCGCCGGATGCCGCAGGATACCAAGGGGCTGAAGGCCTATCTTAACAAATACGACCTCGCGCTGTGCGGCGGCTGGTGTTCGGGCAACCTGATGGTCAGCTCCGTGAAGGAAGAGATTGAGGCAGTCCGCCAGCAGGTCGAGCAATTCGTGGCGTTGAACTCGCCCTGCATCGTCTATGCCGAGTGTTCCAACACCGTGCAGGGCCAGATCGGCACGCCGGTCAACAACCGGCCCAAGCTTTCCCGTGCCGAGGTAAAGGCTTACGCGGCGAAGCTCAGCGAACTTGCGAAGTGGATGGCGGGCGAGGGCATGATGCTTGCCTATCATCACCACATGGGCTCGATGATCGAGGATCAGGAGGATGTGGATGCGCTGATGGAGGGTTCGACCCCCGAGGTGACACTTCTCTTCGACACCGGCCACCTGAAGTTCGGCGGCGGCGATGTGCTAGGCACCCTGCGCCGTTGGGGCGACCGCGTGAAACACGTCCACTTCAAGGATGTGCGCGAGGATGTGACGAAGAAAGTCCGCAGCGAAAACAAAAGCTTCCTCGACGGCGTTATCGCTGGCGCCTTCACCGTTCCGGGCGATCCGCAGGGCTCCATTGACTTCACCGCCGTCACCGACGAACTGGCGAAGATGGACTACAAGGGCTGGATCGTCGTCGAGGCGGAGCAGGACCCTTCAACGGCCTCGCCTTATGACTATTCAAAGCTCGGCTACGGCCATATCGTGGATATCTGTCGCAACTCCGGTCTGAAGATCGAGGGGCGCGGCTGACGGGTCCCTGGAGGTTGGCGATGGCAGACTACTCGAACATGACCGGATGCGGCGCATGAGGGGCAAGCTCCTCGACCCGTCGCACCCGTTCTTCCGGCCGGTCTGGGTCCGGGTGGCTGTCGTCGCGCTTTCCATCGGCTGGGGTGTGGTGGAGCTGATCTTCGGCTCGCCCGGCTGGGCCATTCTTTTCGCGGCGGCGGGGCTTTACGCACTTTGGGTCTTCGTGACCGACAAGGGTGAAGCCCCGCCCGGTGACAACAAGGACTGAGGTGATGAGCAAGCTTCTGGTGAAGCCCGCCGGCACGGCCGGCAAGGTCTATGACGTGACGCCCGAAAGCGCCGGCTGGGGCTATGTCGGCTTTGGCCTTTACCGCCTGAAGCCTGGTGAGACAGCCGCCGAGGCGACCGGGGACAAGGAGGCGATCCTTGTGCTGGTCGAGGGCAAGGCGAAGCTCACCGCCGGGGGGACCGATTTCGGCGAGATGGGCGAGCGGATGGATGTCTTTGAAAAGACCCCGCCGCATTGCCTCTACGTGCCGAACGCCAGCGACTGGACCGCCATAGCCACCACCGACTGCACGCTCGCCGTCTGCACAGCGCCGGGCAAGGGCAACCACAAGGCGCAGAAGCTTGGCCCGGAAGGGATCACCCTGACCCAGCGCGGCACGGGCGCGAATACCCGCTTCGTCAACAACATCGCGATGGAGGCACGCGATGTCGCCGACAGCCTTCTGGTCACTGAGGTTTTCACTCCGCAGGGCAACTGGTCCTCTTATCCGAGCCACCGCCATGACGAGGATGACTTCCCCCGGATGACCTATCTGGAGGAGAGCTATTACCACCGCCTGAACCCGCCCCAGGGCTTTGGCCTTCAGCGCGTCTATACCGAGGACGGCAGCCTCGATGAGACGATCGCGGTCAAGAACCACGACGTGGTGCTGGTGCCGAAGGGCCACCACCCCTGCGGCGCGCCCTATGGCTATGAGCTCTACTACCTCAATGTCATGGCCGGGCCGCGCCGCAACTGGCGCTTCCAGAACGATCCCGACCACGACTGGATCTATCAGCGCGACCTGAAGGGCTGACGCTTCCCCCCGCCGCGAGCAGGCCTATACTCGCGCGTGTGAGACGAGGGGACGATGGCGACCGATCTTGTGATATTCGATTGCGACGGCGTGCTGATCGACAGCGAGATCATCAGCGCCCAGATGCTGATTGACGAGTTGTCGGCCCTCGGTGTCGGCATCGACCTCGACTATGTCGCGCGGAATTTCCTTGGCCGAAGCTACCCGACGGTGATGCGCCAGATCCGCGAGGAGTTTGGCCTCGACCTGCCTCAGGGGTTCGAGGATCAGTACCGCGCCCGGCTGATGCAGGCTTTCGAGGAGCGGCTCACGATCATGCCGGGCATCTCCGAGGTGCTGGTGACGCTCGGCGTGCCCTATTGCATCGCCACCTCGTCCAGCCCACGTCGGGCGCGGCGTTCGCTTGAGATCGTGGACCTGCCGCGCCTTGACGAAACGCCCCTTTTCACCGCGTCGATGGTGGAGCGCGGCAAGCCAGCGCCGGACCTGTTTTTGCTGGCCGCGCAACAAATGGGCGTTGAGCCCGAGAAATGTCTTGTGATCGAGGACAGTCTGAATGGCATCCGCGCGGGCCTCGCCGCCGGCATGGAAGTCTATCGTTTCACCGGCGGAAGCCACCTCAGGGGCAGCGACCTGACGCCGCCCGAGGATGCCCGCGCCGCGACGGCATTTGATTCCTTCGCGCATTTCTTCCAGATTGCACCCCATCTGCGGAGCGCGTGATGAACCTGATCGACCGGGAAGCCTCAAAGCACGACGACGCCGCCCGGGCCGGGTGGATGTATTACGTCGGCGGCATGACCCAGGACCAGATCGCCACCGCGCTTGGCGTCTCGCGCCAGCGGGCGCAGCGGCTGGTGAGCCGGGCGATGGTCGAAGGGCTGATCCATGTCCGGCTGGAACACAAGATCGGCGCCTGCCTTGGAGCAGAGGCCGCGCTGAAGCGGCGCTACGGGTTGAACGAGGTGCGGGTGGCGCCGTCTCTCGGTCCCGGTGGCGACAGCGCCCGGGCCACGGCCTCGGTCGCGGCGGAACTTCTGGAGACCTATCTGGCCCGGGCAGAACCGCAGGTCATCGCCTTCGGCACCGGGCGGTCCCTGTCGGCGATGGTGGCCGAACTGTCGCCGGTGCCGACCGACCGCCACAAGGTGGTGTCGCTGATCGGCAATATCGCCCCCGACGGCTCGGCCTCGTTCTACGATGTCATCCTCAGGATCGCCGACAAGCTGCATGTCCAGCATTATCCGATGCCGGTGCCGGTCCTGTCCGAAACCGCCGAGGAACGCGAGATGTTCCACGCTCTCGGCCCGATCCAGTCGGTCGTGGCGCTGGCGCGCAGTGCTGACGTGATCTTCGTCGGCATCGGCCAGATGGGCGACGATGCACCGCTCTACAAGGATGGGTTCGTCACCCGTGAGCAGTTGATGGAGTTCCAGGCACGAGGTGCTACGGGAGAGCTTGTCGGCTGCGTCTTCGACGAGGGTGGCGCCTATATCGAAACGCCGCTGACCGCGCGGCTGGGCGGGGTCCGGATCGAGCCGGGGCGGGCAACGCCGGTCATCGCTGTCGCCGCCGGGGCCAGCAAGGTCGCGGCGATCCGGGCGGCCTTGAAGGGGCGACTCGTCAACGGTCTTGTGACCGATGAGGCGACGGCTGCGGCGCTGCTTCTGAGCTGAGTTCCAGGCTTCCGCAGGGTAATTTCTTCTTTGAAATGACAAATTTCCCGGTTGACAAAATGTCGCAGTCATATGAGCATATGCGCACTGAATGGGCAAATGCTCATTCACTAGGGAGGAAATCATGACAACATCGATGCGGGCGCTTCTGGGCGCTACCGCGGTCTGTGCCCTTGCATCGGGTGCGATGGCCGAAACCACCATCACCGTCGCGACCGTGAACAACGGCGACATGGTCCGCATGCAGGGCCTGATGGACGACTTCAACACCAAGCACCCCGACATCAAGGTCGAGTGGGTCACGCTGGAAGAGAACGTCCTGCGCCAGAACGTGACGACCGACATCGCCACCGGCGGCGGTCAGTACGACGTCATCACCATCGGCACCTACGAAGTTCCGATCTGGGGCAAGCAGGGCTGGCTCGCATCGCTGAACGACCTTCCGGCAGAATATGACGCGGATGATCTCTTGCCGCCAATCCGCGCTGGTCTGACCGTTGACGGCAATCTTTTCGCCTCGCCCTTCTACGGGGAATCCTCCTTCGTCAACTACCGCAAGGATCTGGCCGCGAAAGCCGGCGTGACGATCCCCGATGCGCCCACCTGGGATGACATCAAGAAAGCCGCTGCGGCGATGAATGACCCGGATAATGGCGTCTACGGCATCTGCCTGCGCGGCAAGGCCGGCTGGGGCGAGAACATGGCGTTCCTTACCACCATGGCCAACTCCTACGGCGCGCGCTGGTTTGACGAAAACTGGAAGCCGCAGTTCGACAGCCCCGAATGGAAGGCGGTCATGACCGACTACGTCGAGCTTCTGACGAAGTACGGCCCGCCCGGCGCAAGCGGCAACGGCTACAACGAAAACCTGACGCTGTCGCTGCAGGGCAAGTGCGCGATGCGGATGGACGCCACCGTCTCGGCATCGGCACTGCTTGATCCGGCACAGTCGCCGGTCGCCGATCAGGTCGGTTTCGCCCTTGCGCCCGATGCGGGCAAAGGCAAGCGCGCCAACTGGCTCTGGGCCTGGGCGCTGGGGATCCCGTCCTCGTCCAAGAACCAGGAAGCCGCCAAGACCTTCATCGACTGGGCGACGAACAAGGACTACCTCGCGCTCGTCGCCTCGAAGGAAGGCTGGGCCGCCGTGCCTCCGGGCACCCGGACCTCGCTCTACGCGAACCCGGAATATGCCAAGCTGCCCTTCGCCAAGATGACGATCGACTCGATCAATGCGGCTGACCCGACCCGTCCGACGGTGGACCCGGTCCCGTATACCGGCGTGCAGTTTGTGGCGATCCCGGAATTCCAGGGCCTCGGCACGAGTGTTGGTGAGCTTTTCTCGGCGGCTCTTGCCGGGCAGTCGACGGTAGACGAGGCGCTTGCTGCGGCTCAGACACTCGTCACCGACGAAATGACCTCGGCCGGCTACATCAAGTAACCTCCTGGTCGGGGTCGGCCTTCGGGCCGGCCCCGTACTTTTCGGCTTTACCCGCTCCCCGGACTTCTGCCTGAATGGCAAGCTGGCGATTGGCGGCCCCGGCCCAACGGCCGCGCCCCCAGTCCCATCTCACCGCTCCAATCCGGCCAACCCCTTCACGTTGGCCCCACTTCTGGAGAACTGCTCCATGTCGACGCAATCAACCCGCCTGGCCTCGCGCATCATGGTGGCACCCGCCGTCATCTCCCTCTTCATCTGGATGATCGTGCCACTGGCGATGACGCTTTACTTTTCGTTCCGGATTTACCGGCTCCTGTCGCCTGAACGGACGGGCTGGGTCGGTTTTGTCAACTACAAGTGGTTCTTCAACGCGCCGGAGTTCTGGCTCGCCATCGGCAATACGCTGGCGCTGGTTCTTGGCGTTCTCATCATCACCGTGGTCCTCGGGACGTTGATAGCGCTTCTGATCGACCAGCCGGTGAAGGGGCAGGGGCCGCTGCGCATCCTTGTGATCGCGCCCTTCTTCGTCATGCCGCCGGTTGCGGCGATGATCTGGAAAAACCTCTTCATGCATCCCCAGAACGGGCTTCTCAGTGCCGTAGCCCGCTTCTTCGGGGCCGATCCGATCCTTTTCATGGAGCAATACCCAATGGCCTCGGTCATCACGATCGTCGCGTGGGAATGGCTGCCCTTCGCCACGCTGATCCTTCTGACCGCG
>DJUV01000001.1 GCA_002440625.1 Rhodobacteraceae bacterium UBA6273
TACATCATGTGCAAGGCGATGAACCGGTCCTTCGTCAGCGTCATCCTTGGCGGTTTCGGCAATACCACCGGCCCGCAGATGGAAGTGACGGGCGAACAGATCGCCATCGACGCTGAAGGTGTCGCGGCGGCGCTGAACGATGCGGATTCGGTCATCATCATCCCCGGCTACGGCATGGCAGTGGCGCAGGCGCAGCAGTCGGTTTCGGAACTGACGAAGCGGCTTCGGGCCAAGGGCAAGAACGTGCGCTTCGCCATCCACCCGGTCGCGGGGCGTCTGCCCGGCCACATGAACGTGCTTCTGGCCGAAGCGAAGGTGCCCTACGATATCGTGCTCGAGATGGACGAGATCAACGAGGACTTCCCCGAAACGGATGTCGCCATCGTCATCGGCTCCAACGACATCGTGAACCCGGCGGCGCAGGAAGACCCGAACAGCCCCATCGCAGGGATGCCGGTGCTGGAAGTGTGGAAAGCCAAGCAGGTCTTCGTGTCGAAGCGCGGGCAGGGGACCGGCTATTCCGGCATCGAGAACCCGCTTTTCTACAAGGAAAACACGCGGATGTTCTACGGCGACGCCAAGAAGTCGGTCGACAGTCTTTTGCCGATGCTGGAGTGATCCGGGCGGATTGAGCAAGCAGGACCCCGCCCGAAACGGCGGGGTCTTTTGTTTTCCAGAGCGGCGCTTGCCAGCAGAATTTCGGCGGTATGACGAAATTCTGATGTGCCCGCCCCCCCGCCTCTTCCCGCTGGCGCCCGTTCCCCGCCGGGATTATCACCGCCCTGCCGCCATCCCGCGCGGCCAACCTGCGAGAGCGGCAATGCGCTCCAGACTTCCTGCCGGGGTTGTTGCCCTCGGCTTCGTCAGCCTCTTCATGGATGTCTCGTCCGAGATGATCCACGGGCTTCTGCCCCTCTTCCTCACCGGCACGCTCGGCGCATCGGTGCTGGTCGTCGGGCTGATCGAGGGCGCGGGCGAGGCGGTGGCGCAGATCGTAAAGGTCTTTTCCGGTGCGCTGTCCGACCGGATCGGCAAGCGCAAGCCGCTCCTCATCGCCGGCTACGGGCTCGCGGCGCTGACGAAGCCGGTCTTCGCGCTGGCGGGCAGCGCGGGCGTGGTCATGGCCGCCCGGCTGACCGACCGCATCGGCAAGGGCATCCGGGGCGCGCCGCGCGATGCGCTGGTCGCCGACCTCGTGCCGCCAGAAAAGCGCGGCGCGGCCTTCGGGCTCAGGCAGTCGATGGATACCGTCGGCGCCTTTGCCGGGCCGCTCATCGCCATGACGATGATGGCCGTCTGGGGCGACATCCGCCTTGTCTTTGCGGTGGCGGTTGTCCCGGCCCTGATTGCCGTCGCCGTGCTGGCCTTCGGTGTCCGCGAACCGGAAGGGACGAGACCGACGGGGCCAAGGCCAAGGCTAGACCGCGCCACGCTCGTCTCCCTGCCGCGCAGCTTCTGGATGGTGGTGGCGCTTGGCGGCGTCATGGCTTTCGCCCGCATTTCGGAAGCCTTCCTGATCCTCAAGGCCGATGCGGTGGGCATCCACGCCACCTGGGCGCCGGCGGTCCTCGTCCTTCTCAGCCTCGTCTATGCCGCGACGGCCTGGCCGGTGGGCGTGCTGTCCGACCGGATCGGGCGCCGCGCCATCCTGATGGCCGCGCTGGCCGTTCTGGCCGTGGCGCTGGTCGTTCTGGCCGTCGCCCCGACGCCCGCGCTTGCCTTTGCCGGCATCGCCCTCTGGGGCCTGCACATGGGGCTAAGCCAGGGCATCCTCGCTGCGATGGTCGCCGATGCGGCGCCCGCGCAGCTGAGAGGCAGCGCCTTTGGCGCCTTCAACCTCGCGGGCGGTCTCGCGACACTTGCCGCCAACGTCGCCGCCGGGGCGCTCTGGACGGCGGGTGGCGCGGCTCTGGCCTTCGGCGCGGGGGCATGTGCCGCCCTTGCCTCGCTTCTGATTGCCCGCCGTTTGATCTAATTGCGTTGCCCGTTTGCAAGTATGCTTCCGTGTACCACTGGGCGGCCGTTGCCACGCTTTCAAGCCCGGCTTTCGCGGCTATCGTCCGCCCAAGATGCCAGACGAGACTGCCATGACCCAGGACCATCCCCTTCGCTATGCGCTTGTGAACGAGCTTCATGCGCGGCCCTTCCCGGCGCTTGAAGCGCCCTGCCACGCGCTTTACTTCGCCTTCAAGGAGCCGGTCGATGCGCATAACCGCGACCGCGCGAAGGACCGGGCGCACCTTCTGGCGCTTCTCGACCGGAACGGCGCGGCGCATCCGCCGGAGGGGGCGACCCATCATGCCGCGAAGATCGGCCGCTACGATCTGAAATGGGAAAGCCATACCGAATTCGTGACCTATTCCGCCTTCGGCCCCGGTGTCGCCGCCCGCGCCTTCGATCCGGGCGAGGGCGCAACTTTCCCTGCCGACTGGATCGCGAAGGCGCCGGGCAAGATCGTTGCGGCCATCATGATCCGGGTGGAACCGCTGCCGGATGACCTCAGCGAGGTGAAGGCCAAGCTCCACGATTGGTTCGTCGCCGAAAGCCTCGCCTGTTCCTGGGTGCTGGACGAGGCGGCGGTGATCGCCGGAGATTTCCAGATCGACCCGGCGGGCTTCATGCGCTTTGCGGTCTTCGCCCGGCCCGGCACCGGCGAGCGCCGTATCGGCCGGATCGTCCAGCGCCTGTCGGAGATCGAGACCTACCGCGCCATGTCGATGCTCGGCCTTGGCCGGGCGCGCCAGCTTGGCGCGAAACTGAACGCGCTCGACCCGCAGCTTTCCGATCTTGTGGCGACCATCTCCGACAAGGGACGGGATGCCGAGGAGACGCTGCACAAGCTCCTGAACATCTCGGCCGATCTTGAAAGCCTCGCCGTGGCGCATTCCTTCCGCTTCGGCGCGACGGGCGCCTACGAGGCGCTGGTCAACCAGCGCATCGAGGTCCTGCGCGAGGCGCGCTTCAACGGGCGCCAGACCTTCGGCGAATTCATGATGCGCCGCTACGATCCGGCGATGCGGACGGTGAAATCCTCTGAGCGGCGGCTTGAGCAGATGGCTGAGCGGGCCGAGCGGGCAGGGGAGCTTTTGCGGACCCGGGTCGACGTGGAACGGCAGGCGCAGAACCAGAAGCTTCTCGAAAGCATGGACCGCCGCGCCGACCTTGCGCTCAGGCTTCAGCACACGGTCGAGGGGCTGTCGGTGGTGGCGATCAGCTACTATGCGGTCAGCCTTTTCACCTATCTTCTCCTGCCTTTCGCTGAATTGCTGCACTGGCCGAAATCGGTCCTGACGGCGGTTCTGGTGCCGGTCGTGGCGGGCTGCGTCTGGCTGATGGTCCGGCGCATCCGGAAGAGCTTTCACTAAGGGCGGGACCTTCTTGACCTTGCGGCCCCGGCAGGCAATGTGGCGCCGAACAAGAGCGGCGGGGGGAAGGCCATGGCGGGCAATCATTCGGGCATCGTGTTTCCGTTCCGGGCAGGAATGCCGCTGCGCTTTGCGGCGCCCCTGCCGAAAGCGGCCGATGTCGTGGTGATCGGCGGCGGGATTATCGGGGTGATGACGGCCTGGTATCTGGCCGAGCGTGGCGAGAAGGTGGTGCTTTGCGAAAAGGGCCGGGTTGGCGCCGAGCAGTCGGTGCGCAACTGGGGCTGGGTGCGCCAGCAGGGCCGCGATCCGGCGGAACTGCCGATCATGATCGAGGCCTTGGCGATCTGGAAGGAGTTCGAGGCGGCGGGCCTTGATCTGGGGTTCCGGCAAACGGGCGTGCTTTATGCCGCCAACTCGGCCGAAGACATGGCGAAATACGAGGCCTGGATGGTCCACGCCCGCGCCCACGGGCTTGATACGCGGCTCCTGTCGCAGGCCGAGATCGACAGCTACCTGCCGAATGCGGCGGGTTGGGCCGGTGGCATCCTGACGCCCTCCGACGGGCGCGCGGAACCCTGGATCGCCGTGCCGCGGCTGACCGGGGCGCTGGTGGCGAAGGGCGTCATCGTGGCCGAGGATTGCGCGGTGCGGGCGCTTGACGTGGCGGGCAGGGCCGTCGTGGGCGTCGTGACTGAAAAGGGCCGGATCGCGGCCTCGCGCGTGGTGGTAGCAGGTGGTTCCTGGTCGTCGCTTTTCCTCGGGCGGCACGGCATCCGGCTGCCGCAGCTTTCGGTGCGCGCGACCGTTGCCGCGACTGCGCCGATGGCGTCCTTCTTCGAGGGCGCGATGGCGGAGGCGGAATTCGCCGTCCGGCGGCGGCTCGATGGCGGCTACACGCTGGCGCCGGGCAATTTCCACGAGTTCTTCATCGGGCCGGATGCCTTCCGAAACCTCTGGCCGTTCCGGGCGCAGATCAGGGCCGACATTTCCGGCACCCATTTCCTGCCTGCGGCGCCGAGGGGCTATCCCGACGGCTGGCTGACGCCGCACCGCTGGTCCGAGGACGGCGTTTCACCCTTCGAGCGGATGCGCATTCTGGACCCTGCGCCGAACCTTGCCGAGGTCGAGCGGCTCCGCGACCGCTTTGCCCGTGCCTTTCCCGCGGCCGGCCGCCCGGCGATTGCCGCGAAATGGGCCGGGATGATCGACACCTTGCCCGACGTGGTGCCGGTGATCGACCATGTTGCCGCCCTGCCGGGGCTGACGGTTGCGACCGGGATGGCCGGCCACGGCTTCGGCATCGGGCCGGGGGTGGGTCGGGTCGTCGCCGATCTGGTGACGGGCCGCGCGCCTGGCCATGATCTTCACCGTTTCCGCTTCCAGCGCTTTTCCGACGGCTCGCGCATCGAGCTTGGGCCGACGCTTTGAGGCGGACCGCCTCGGGGGGCATCGAGCCCCCGCTCGCCGGGGCGCTCCCGCGCGGGGGGTATTTGGGCAACGAAGAAGCGGTAGGCGGTTAGTGCCCGTCGCGGAGCGATAAACTAAAGCCTGTCGCGGAGCGAGAACCAGACCATGGCGAGGACGAGAAGCGGCCAGCGCATCGCGGCACCTCCGGGGAAGGCCGGCGATGGCACGCCCGCCATCACGTCAAAGCGTTCGGCCTGACCGGCGATGGCTTTGGCGGCAAGCTTGCCGCCAAGCGTCGCCATGGCGACACCGTGGCCGGAATAGCCCGAGACACTGAGGATATTGCCGGCGAGCCGCTCGAAATGCGGCATCCGGTTCATGGTGATGCCGAGGGTGCCGCCCCAGGCATGGGTGATCTTCGTGTTCTTCAGCTGCGGGAAGATCTCAAGCATCGGCTTTCGGACAAGGGCGGCGATGTCGGTGGGGAAGCGGTAGCCGTAGGTTTCGCCGCCGCCGAAGAGAAGGCGGTGATCCTCGGAAAAGCGGAAGTAGTTGATGACGAACTTGCTGTCGGCCACAGCATGATTGCCGCGCACGATCTTTTCCTGCGCCTCGGCCGTCATCGGTTCGGTCGCGATGATGAAGTTGTTGATCGGCATGACCCGGGCGGCGGTGCGGCGGTTCAGGCGGCCGAGGTAGCCGTTGCAGGCGAGGATCACATGGCGGGCGCTGATCCTTGCCTTATCCGTCGTAACGGTGGCCGGGGTGCCGAAGCTGATGCCGGTGGCCTTCGAATTCTCATGGATGCGGACGCCCTCCGCCCGTGCCGCGCGGGCAAGGCCGAAGGCGTAGCGCAGGGGGTGGAGGTGGCCGCCGCCCATGTCGAGATCGCCGCCGACATAGGCCGGTGAGCCGATCATGTGGTGCATCTCATCGGCCCCGAGGGGGCGGATTTCGTTGTAGCCGTAGTCGCGCGCCATCTTTTCGGCATAGGCCTTGGCATGGGGCACATAGCGCGCGCGGTGGCAGGCATGGAGGATGCCGGGGGCGAAGCCAGCCTCAGGCGCATGTTCGGCGGCGAGCGCCTTGGTCGTCGCCACCGATTCCTGCGCCAGATCCCAGAGCGCATGGGCGCGGGTGTTGCCGACGAGCTTTTCCAGTGCCTCCTGGTCGAGCCTCTGGCCGGTGCCGACCTGGCCGCCGTTGCGCCCCGAGGCGCCCCAGCCGACGCGATGGGCGTCGATCAGCACCACATCATAGCCCTTTTCGCGAAGATGCAGCGCCGCGGAGAGTCCCGTGTAACCGGCCCCGACGATGCAGACATCCGCCGTCATGTCGCCCGTGGCTGACGGGAAGGGACCCGGCGCTGTCGCGGTGGCGGCATACCAGGACGGGGGGTATTCCCCCGCCCGGTCATTGGCGAAAAGGATGTCCATCGGCTCAGGCCGCCTTGAGGAGGCCTTCGGACTTCAGCCCGGCGTAGCTTTCATCAAGCGACTTCGTGGCGCGTTCGATCAGCACGTCGATCTCGGCGGGCGTGATGACCAGGGGCGGCGCGATGATCATCCGGTCGCCGACATGGCGCATGATGAGGTTGTTGGCAAAGCAGCGCTCCCGCGTCCGGAAGCCGACGGTGCCGGGCTTGGAGGCGAAGGGCGCACGCTTGGCCTTGTTCGGTGTCAGCGCGATAGAGCCCATCAGGCCGACGAGCTTGGCCTCGCCGACCAAGGGATGGTCGGTCAGCGCCTCCCAGCGTTCCTTCAGGTAGGGATGGGCCACGTTCTTCACATGATCGACGATCTTTTCGTCCTGCATGATCTCGAGGTTCTTCAGCGCCACGGCGGCGGCCACCGGATGGCCGGAATAGGTGTAGCCGTGATTGAAGTCCTCGCCGGAGTTGGCGATCGTGTTGTAGACCTCATCGCAGATGATCGAGCCGCCGATCGGCGCATAGCCCGACGACAAGCCCTTGGCGATGGTCATGATATGCGGCTTGATCCCGAAGGTCTGGCTGCCGAACCAGTCGCCGGTGCGGCCGAAGCCGGTGATGACTTCGTCGGCGATCAGGAGGATGCCGTATTTGTCGCAGATGCGCTGGATTTCCGGCCAGTAGGTCTTCGGCGGCACGATAACGCCGCCGGCGCCCTGGATCGGCTCGCCGATGAAGGCGGCGACGTTGTCGGGCCCGACCTCGAGGATCTTCGCCTCAAGCTCCTGCGCCTTCAGGAGGCCGAAATCATCCTCGGGCATGTCGCCACCCTCAGCCCACCAGTAGGGCTGGCCGATGTGGGCGACACCGTCGATCATGCCGCCATGGGCGTGAATCGGCCGCATGCCGCCAAGGCTGCCGCCGCCGATGGTCGAGCCGTGATAGCCGTTCCAGCGGGCGATGATGGTGCGGCGCCAGGGCTTGCCCTTGGCCTGCCAGTAGCGGCGGACGAGGCGGATGTTGGTGTCGTTGGCTTCCGAGCCGGAGCCGGCGAAGAAGACGTGGTTGAGGTCGCCCGGCGCCAGTTCGGCGATCTTCGCCGCAAGCGCGATGGCGGGGACGTGGGAGGTCTGGAAGAAGGTGTTGTAGTAGCAAAGCTCTTCGGTCTGCCGCGCCGCGACATCGGCGATGTCCTTGCGGCCATAGCCGACGTTGACGCACCAGAGGCCGGCCATGCCGTCGAGGATCTGATGGCCTTCGCTGTCGGTCAGCCAGACACCCTTGCCCCGGGTGATGATCCGCGCGCCCTTCTTCGCCAGCGCCGCATCCTCCGTGAAGGGATGCATGTGATGCGCGGCGTCAAGCGCCTGGAGTTCCTTGGTGGGCAGATGATTCGTGATCTGGCTCATGGCGATACCTGTCGTGATGGTCGTGGCGGAGTGCGCGCCTCGGACGAACCGGGCCGCATATGGCGGCACCCCGAATGGCCGGGGCTCGCCGCCGAAAAACTGATCTCAGAATATGATCAAAAACGCCGGAGTCAATCGAATTTGATCAAATTTCCGGCGAATCCAGTGACAGGCGGATCTGCTCGACGCCCTGCGCGATGTCATCCTCGACCGCACGGGCGAGGGCATCGGCATCGCCTGCGCGCATCGCCGCAAGCGCCTCATCATGGCGGTCGGGAAGGTTGAGCGTGCCGAAACGGCCGCAGACCACGCGCAGCGACGGGCCGAACCTGAGCCAGAGCGTATGCGTCATCGCGACGAGGATCGGCGCCTCTGCACGTTCGTAAAGCGTGAAATGGAAACGGAAATTTCCGCGCAGATAGGCGTTCACGTCGCCTGCCGCGATGGCGGCGTTGATGTCGTCGTCGATCCGGGTCAGGGCGATAACGTCCTGAGCGGTGATCCGCGGGGCGGCGAGGCTTGCCAGTTTGTGTTCGATGGTGGCGCGCGCGAAAGCCAGTTCTTCCATCTGCGAGCGCGTCAGAACGGGCACGAGAACGCGCCGGTTGCCCTGCAGCGCCAGCGCGCCTTCGGCCGTCAGCCGGCGGATCGCCTCGCGCACCGGGGTCATCCCGGCGTCGAGCATGGCAGCCAGTCCCTGGATGGTGACGGCCTGACCCGGAGCGAGCTGACCGAAGAGAATCATGTCGCGCAAACGGCAGTAGGTGACTTCGTGCGAAGGCACTTTTGTGGGCAAATCGCCCTTCTCGCGAAGCTTCTCCATCCACGTTCCTTATGGGGGCTGCGGGAAATTTTCTTTATGTCATAATAGAATACGCGTCCACGAAATGCCATGTTGAATCGAGTCGAAAAATTTGATCAAAATAGGCTACAAGGGGACAGCAAGTCACCGAGCCGTGTCGTGACACTCGCGGTACGGATAAAACTTGACGAGGAGGTACTATGAAAACCACGGGGATGACCCTGGCGACGGCCCTGTTTCTGGCCGGCGCGGCGGGTGCGGAAGAGGTTCACGTCTACAACTGGTCGGACTACATCGACGAATCTCTCTTGAAGAAATTCGAGGATGAGACCGGCATCAAGCTGGTCTACGACGTGTTCGATTCTAACGAGATACTGGAAACCAAGCTTCTGGCCGGCGGGTCGGGCTACGACGTCGTCGTGCCGACCGGCAGCTTCCTGCAACGCCAGATCCAGGCCGGCGTGTTCCAGAAGCTCGACAAGTCGAAGCTGACGAACCTCGGCAACGAATGGGAAATGGTTGCCGAGCGGACGCAGAAATACGATCCGGGTAACGAATATTCCGTCAACTACATGTGGGGCACGACCGGCATCGGCATCAACGTCGCCAAGGTCAAGGAAGCCCTCGGCGACGATGCCCCGGTCGACTCGCTCGCACTGGTCTTTGATCCGAAGAACATGGAAAAGCTCGCGAAATGCGGCGTCCACATGCTCGATGCGCCGACCGAGATCATTCCGGCGGCGCTGAAGTATCTCGGCGAGAACCCCGATGCGCAGGACTATGAGACCATCGCCAAGGTCGAGCCGGTTCTGACCGCGATCGCGCCCTTCGTGCAGAAGTTCCATTCGTCGGAATATATCAACGCTCTGGCCAACGGCGACATCTGCGTGGCCTTCGGCTGGTCGGGCGACGTCCTCATGGCCCGCGACCGGGCGGCGGAAGCCGGCAACGGGGTTGTGATCGAGTATCACATCCCGAAGGAAGGCGCGCTGATGTGGTTCGACCAGCTGGCGGTTCCGGTCGATGCGCCGAACCCGGAAGGGGCGCTGAAGTTCATCAACTTCATGCTTGATCCGCAGAATGCCGCGGCGGCGTCGAACTACGTCTACTATGCCAACGGCAACAAGGCCTCGCAGGAATTCCTGAACGAGGATGTGATCGGCGACAAGGCGATCTATCCTGACGATGCGACCATGGCGAACCTCTACACCATGTCGCCCTGGGACCCGAAGGTGAACCGTCAGGTCACCCGGCTCTGGACCAAGATCAAGTCGGGCACCTGATACGCCCGCTGCCACGCACCCCGCGCCCTCGACGGCGCGGGGTTTTTCATACAGAACAGGACGAGGAAATCATGGCCCAGCCCGCCAACCGCCCGGTGTTTGCGCCCTGGAACGACCCCAACGAGAAGCCGCTGATCCAGTTTCAGAACGTCACCAAGCGTTTCGGAGAGTTCACGGCCATCGACAACATCACGCTGGATATCTTCCGGCGGGAGTTCTTCGCGCTTCTCGGGCCGTCCGGCTGTGGCAAGACCACGCTGATGCGGATGCTCGCAGGGTTCGAGAGCCCGACCGAGGGCAAGATCCTGCTCGACGGTGTCGACCTTGCGCCGATCCCGCCCAACAAGCGGGAAACCAACATGATGTTCCAGAGCTATGCGCTGTTCCCGCATCTAAGCGTCTGGGACAACATCGCCTTCGGGTTGAAGCGCTCCGACATGCCGAAGGACAAGATCCCGGCGCGGGTCGAAGAGATGC
>DJUV01000002.1 GCA_002440625.1 Rhodobacteraceae bacterium UBA6273
TCCTTGACACGCGGCCCTTTGCAGACAGCGCCCACGTCACCGTTGACGACATCGCCAAGCGATTGATCGACAATGGTTTTCATGCGCCGACGATGAGCTGGCCGGTGGCCGGGACGCTGATGGTGGAGCCGACGGAATCAGAGACCAAGGCCGAGCTTGACCGCTTCATCACCGCGATGCTGTCGATCCGCGACGAGATTGCCGCCATCGAAAAGGGCGAGATGGATGCGGAGAACAATCCGCTGAAACACGCGCCCCATACCGTGAATGCGCTGATCGGCGACTGGGACCGGCCCTACAGCCGCGAACAGGGCTGCTTCCCGCCGGCCTCGTTCCGGGTCGACAAGTACTGGCCGCCGGTCGGCCGGGTCGACAACGTCTACGGCGACCGCAACCTTGTCTGCATCTGCCCGCCGGTCGAAAGCTATATGGAGGCGGCGGAATAGCGTCGGGTATCCGTCGGTTTCGCGTCGGGCATTTTGCCCGACACGCGTCGGGCATTTGAGTCGGCGGAAGATGTATTGCGGCAACCGTTTGGGCGCCTCCCTCCCCCCCGTGGGGAGGGATGGGGTGGGGGGCTTGCCCGGCGTGTGACCAACCCCTCCCCTCTCCCCTCCCACAAGGGGAGGGGAAGTGCCTTTGGGGCCGGCCTCGGCTCAGGCGGCGATGCGGCGGTCGTAGTCGTCGCGAAGCATTTGCCAAGTGTCCCAGAATGGCTTCGGTGTCGTTCCCTCCAGCCGCGCCTTCAGGATGTCGAGATGGGCGTGCCAGCCCGATCCAACCATCAGCCGCATCAGGCGGTCACGGGTGCGCTTGTGGACCAGCGTCAGGAGCACGTCGTCGCCCTGCGGCGTCAGCGTGATCTCGACTTCGCCATTGTCGCCCCAGGTAAAGGCGAGGCGGCGGTTGGGGGTGAGGCCGGTGATCCGGCTCGCCATTGAATGTTCCTCGCCGAAACCTTCGGGCCGCCTGCCGGGGGGCGAGGTCAGGTCGTCGTTGCGCCAGGTCAGGGTGAACTCCGCCCCCTTCACCATCGGCATCTCGCCGGAGGCGAGCCATTTGCGGCGGAGGTCGCTTTCGGTGAGCCAGGACCAGACCCGCTCGATCGGGCCGGGCAGAAGCCGGGATATCTCCAGCGTGTCGGGCGTGGTAAGCTTGCCGTAAAGGTCGATCGTGTCGGCGGGGGTCATTTCGCGTCTCCTTTGGGGTGCTGTGCCTTCTTCTCCTGCCGGAGCAGGTCTTCGAGGTTGTCGAGGCGGTCGGTCCAGAAGCGGCGATAGCTGTCGAGCCAGTCATGCGCCGCTGCCAGCGCTTCGGCGTTCAGGTGGCAGACATGGGTTCGCCAGCGGATCTCGCGCCGGATCAGACCGGCGGATTCCAGCGCCTTCACGTGTTTGGACGCGGCGGCGAGCGAGATGTCATGCGGCGCGGCGAGGTCGCCGACCGAGCGTTCGCCTTTGGCGAGATCGCGGATCATGTCGCGCCGGGTTGGGTCGCCGAGGGCGTGGAAGATGGCGCTCAAGCGCGGTGATTCTGATTCAATCATGGCGTTGAATGATAAACCTCGCGATAGATCGGTCAACCGAATTGTTGAATGACAGGCGGAGCGGGTTTGATACGCATCAAGGCGGGCGGGCAGCGCCCGTGCTGTCGTGGCGGCGGACAAAGGGGGAACCAAGGATGATGGAGATTGCGCCGGCGGTCGTTGTGCAGGTCATTCTTCTGGCGCGCGAGGGCGGCCCGGCAGAGGCGCAGCTTGCCGGCTTCATCGCCGGGCTGGCCGAGGACGAGAAGGCCGAGTTGACCGCCGTGGCCTGGGTCGGGCGCGGTGCTTTCGAACCCGAGGAATTCGACGAGGCGGTGGCGACGGCGCTGACCGGGGCGACGGTCCCGACCGAGGATTACCTGATGGGAATGCCGCATCTTGCGGAGAACCTCGAGGCGGGGCTTGAGGCGCTGGGTGTCGATGTGACCGGCGAGGAGGAAGACCTGCTGTAGGCCGGCCCTTGAAAGGCGCGTGGCCGGGGCCGATCTTCTGCTTTGCGGACACGGGAGGGGATGATGGCCGAAGCGGTGAAGGATGCGGTGAAGCTGGTTTGCGCCACCTGCGGGCAGGCGAACCGGGTTCCGTTGGCGCGGCTTGCCGAGGGGCCGAAATGCGGCTCTTGCGGCGATCCGCTTGCCACCGGCAAGGTGGCGGAACTGGACCTTGCCGCGCATGACAAACTCACGCGGGGCGACGGGCTGGCGCTCGTCGTCGACTATTGGGCGCCATGGTGCGGGCATTGCCGGTCGATGGCGCCGGAATTTGCCCGTGCGGGGCAGGCCCTGAAGGGCAGGGCGCGCTTCGCCAAGATCAACACCGTGGATTTCCCTGCCGTCTCGGCCCGGCTCGGCATTCGCGGCATCCCGCTTCTGATCCTCTGGAAGAACGGGCGCGAGGTGGCGCGGCTGCCGGGCGCGCGGCCCGCGGCGGAAATCGAGGCCTTCGTCCGCTCACATGCCTGAGGCGCCCGCCGCCTGTACCGCTGCCGCCATCGCCCGGATGCGGGAACGGTCCTCGGGGAGTTTCAACGCTTCGTCCGCAAGGCTGGCGGCGCGGCGCGAGGCGTCGCGGGCCGCATCGGCGAGCGTCCGGTCGCCCTGAGAGGCGATGGTGGCGAAGGCGCGCTGCAGACGGTCCTGAACCTCCACCTTCTCCGCCCCGTCGCGGGCAATGGGCGCGAGCCCGTCGGCGATCAGGTCGGCGGGCGTGACGACGGGCATGAAGACCTGCGGGCAGGTCGGAGGTTCGGGCGTTTCGGGGCGGCCCTCGCCGACAAGGTGGGCGGTGATGCGGTCGATGATGAAGATCGCGGTGCCGGGGTCGTTGACGGCGGGCGAGAGCGCACGCTGGGCGATTTCCGACAGGACGATGATGCCGAAGCGCACGTCCTGATCGAAGGCGCGGGTGCGGTCGATCGAGAAGGCGGCGCGGATGTCGGCAGGGTCCATCTGCCCTGAATGGTGGCAGAGCGGCGCCCCCGGCACGACGAAGCTGCCGGGCGGGGCGGTGACATGGACCTCTGCCCCCGCTTTTTCGGCGGCGTCGTTGAGCGCGCCGATATCGACATGCTGGACATAGCCGGCTTCGGTCGCTGCCACGGTCGTGGCCGCATCGCCGGGCGGCGGCGCATCGCGCGCCACCGGGCGGGCGCCAAGCGCCGGGCGGGCGCGCCAGTCGGCGAAGGCATCTTGCATCGCTTCCTCCAGCTCCTCCACCGTTGCCGGGATGCTGCCGACCTTGGTCAGGTGGCCGATCCAGCTCAGCATCGCGACGACCACAAGGACGAGGACGAGGATGCTGACGACGAGAAGGACCGCCGAGGCGCCCTCTTCGTAAACACCGGTCCAGAGCAGAACCTGGCCCGTGAGCGCATAGACGAAGGCGCCCATGAAGGTGGCGAGAACCCGCTGCGTCACCGGGTCGTCGGCGACGAACTGATGGGCGCGGGGCGTGATCGTGCTGATGATCGCGAGGCGCGTCGACATGATGACGCCGAGGGAAAAGGTCGTGACGGCCAGCATCGAGGAGGAGAGGACGGCAAGGATGTTCAGGACCGCGCCGACATCGGCGAGATTGGTCAGCGAAGCGGGCAGGAAGGGCGCGAGGACGCGGCTCAGTGCCGCCGCCGCAAGGGCGAGAAGGGCGAAACCCCAGGTCCGGGCCCAGAGTCTCCGGAACAACCGCCGGAGACGGAAGAGCGACTTCGAGAGGAGCTTGCGGGTCTTCGTCGGCATGGCAACCCGTTGAGCGAAAACGGTTCGGTCAGGGTCGGCGAAAAGCGCCCCGCTAGACAAGAGGCTTCTTGACACCCGCCCGGATTTGTCCCAGAAACCGCGCCGGTGCGGGGCAGTAGCTCAGTTGGGAGAGCGCGTCGTTCGCAATGACGAGGTCAGGGGTTCGATCCCCCTCTGCTCCACCA
>DJUV01000208.1 GCA_002440625.1 Rhodobacteraceae bacterium UBA6273
CTGCAAACAGCGATGACGTTGCTTCGGCGGGCCGACATGGTACGCATCGCCGAAACCGGGCCTGACGGAGAAGGCGGGATGATAGGCACCATCTTCGGTTTCGTCGAATTTGTCCGGGGCCACCTGACGGCCCGCAAACGCGACGGCAACCGACTGTGCCGGCTGCAATGCGGCGGGGCTTTCGCGATTGCATTCTTGCTTTCGGGCACCTTGCCTGGAATCGCAGCAGGGCGGGTTGTCGGGCTTCGCTGACCGGCGGAATATCGCCTGTGCCTTAGTTCTCGCGGATACGCCGCTTGAACCTCTAGTTTCTGCAGGCCTTAGAGCGCACCCAGAGACACCCATCCGGATTCATCATGCGTCTTCGAACCTTGCAAATTATCCTCTGGACCGCCGCCATCCTGGGGACGGCCATATTTGCATGGGCGCGCTGGCCAGCCGGGAACCCGGCGGCCACAGAGACATTCTCCGTCTTCGAACCGTCCTTCGCGCTGGCAGACAGCGATGGCAAGATCCGCACCAACGCCGAATTCCGTGGCAAGTTCCTGCTCGTATTCTTCGGCTTCACCAATTGCCCGGATGTCTGCCCAACCACGTTGGCCGAAGTAGCACAGGTCATGGACAACCTCGGACCGGAGGCCGACAAGGTGCAGCCGATCTTCATCTCGGTCGATCCCGAACGTGACCGTCGGCTTGGGCTGCGCGCCTATACCGAGGCTTTCCATGCGTCGATCCTCGGGCTTGCAGGGACGGAAGCCGAAACACGCGCCGCAGCACAGAGTTTCAAGATATTCTATGGGCGGCAAAATGATGCCAAATCCCCGGATGGCTACACCATGTCGCACAGTTCGGGGCTTTTCCTTGTCGGTCCGGACGGTGCATGGCTGCGCCAGTTCGGCTTTGGCACACCTGCCGCCGACATCCTTTCCGATCTGCAATCGAGATTCTGATCCATGAAACACCTGATCCTGACAACCGCACTGCTCTTGTCCGCCCCCGCTGCCTTCGCCTGCGAAGCCGTGACAGTCGGCGATCTGACCATTCAACATGCCTGGTCGAAGGCCACCATCGGAGCCGACCGTCCGGCGGCGTTCTATGTCGGGATCACCAATTCCGGCAGTTCGGACGATGCCCTTGTCGGCATTTCCACCCCGGCGGCGGGAATGTCGATGCTGCATGAAACAGTGGTCACGGATGGTGTCGCCTCGATGCCGCACGCCATGCGGGTGCCGGTTCCGGCAGGTCAGACGGTGCAACTTGCGCCGGGCGGCTATCACGGGATGCTGATGGTCCTGACCGCCGCACTGAAAGAGGGAGACCGTTTTCCGGTCACGCTGACCTTCGAGAAGGCGGGCGAGGTCACGACCGACGTCGACGTACTGCCCCTGCGTTCGGAGGGGCCGGATTGCGCGGACGCCGGGCAGTAATCCTCGGCCTCGGCGGAACTGCCGGAGCCGTGGCTTTCATGCTGGGCCTCGGGGCCTGGCGTGCGCGCAACCGCCCGGCCGCCAACGCCGTTCTGCCTTTGCCCATCGGTGAGATGGGCTGGCAGCTCACCGACCATCGAGGACGAACCGTTCGGCCCGCTGACTGGCTTGGCCGCCCGGCGATGGTGTTCTTCGGCTTCACCTGGTGCCCGGATGTCTGCCCGACCACGCTCAGCGCCATTTCCGGCTGGCTGGAGGAACTGGGCACCGAGGCCGACCGCCTGATCGTCGCTCTGATCTCTGTCGATCCCGAACGCGACACGCCCGAAGTGCTGGCCGATTACGTCGGCAACTTCGATCCGCGAATCGTCGGGCTTACCGGGCCAAAAGCGCAGATCGCGCGCGCGGCGGATGACTTCCGCGTGATCTACCGCAAGGTGCCCCGCGACGACGGCGACTACACCATGGACCACACCGCCGGAGTGTTCCTGTTCCACGCCGACGGTCGTTTCGCCAACATCGTCGACTTTCATGAGGATCGGCGCTTCGCCGTTCCCAAGATCCGACGAACCCTAAGTTGAAAGGTCATTCTGCCAGATGATCCGTCTCGCCACGATTCTCTCCCTGTCCATCGTGCTTGCCGTGCCAACCCTGGTTCACGCTGACGCGCCAAGGCCGCCCGCCCTGTCACAGTCCTTGGCAACGATCAGACCCGGCGACAGCCTGGAGATTGTTCTGGACCGGGCCGGCATCGCGCCCGCCATTCCTGCCGAGGCCGCGCTGGCCCTGGCCGGGGTCTTTGACCTGACCGACCTTCTGGCGGGGCAGGTCGATTTCCGCCGTGACCTTCAGGGAGGGGCGACCTTTGCCCTGATCTGGCTTGAAGACCAACTTCCGGGTGGCGGCATTTCGGGCGAGCCACGCCTCGGCTAAGCGCGACTGGAGCTTGCGGATCGTGTCCTGGAACTCGCGGCATCTGAAGCCGCAGGCCCACTGATCGTCTTCGAGGATGGCGAAGCCGTGCAACGCTCTGTCGCACCGATCCCTGGTGCCCGGCTTTCTTCTGTGTTCGGCCGCCGCAACCATCCGGTGCTTGGCGGGGCGCGGATGCATACGGGCTTCGACTGCGCCGCACCTGTCGGATCCGAAGTCACGGCGACGGGCGCTGGCCGTGTGGCCTTTGCCGGCACGATCCGCGGCTATGGCCTGACTGTCGACATCGACCACAGCGGCGGGGTCGTGACGCGCTATGCGCTTCTTTCCAAGGTTGCCGAGGGCGTCCAAGAGGGAAGCCGCGCAAAGGCCGGTGACAGGATCGGAGCTGTCGGGGCCACTGGCCTCGTCAGTGGTCCGAACCTGCAATACGAGGTGCGCGTCGATGGCCAACCTGTCGACCCGACGGATCGTGAGGTACTGCCGGAACGGGAGATCGCGTCGGCGGACGATCTGACAGCACTGGCGGCGTGGCGCCGCGCAACCGGCTTTGCGCAACCAGATGCGGAGGATCGCGGATGAGCAGAACATTCATGGGACGTCGCGAAGTGATCGTTGCCGCCGCAGCCATCGCGGTCCTCCCGCTGCGATCAGCCCGCGCGGAAACCGAACCACCGATCCACGCCGTCAAGGGCCGTGGCTGCGAATGCTGTGAAGCCTGGGTCACCTACCTGCGCGACGAGGGCTTCATGGTGACGGACGAGGTCGCCTTGGGCACAATGCTGGTCAAGTACAAGCTGGACCTCGGCATCCCGGAAACGGCGTTCTCCTGCCATACGGGCAAAGTCGACGGCTATGCGCTGGAAGGCCATGTTCCGGCTGACGACATCCGCAGGTTGCTTGCCGAGCGTCCCGACGCGGTGGGCCTCGCCGTGCCGGGCATGCCCTTTGGCTCGCCCGGAATGGACTCGGAGGATGATCGGGATGTCTATGACGTACTCCTGATGCAACGGGATGGGACGATGCCGGTCTTCACCAGCTACCCGGCCGCCTGAGGCAGATCTGCGTTGCGGGCGGGTTGTCAGGCGATGGCGTCAAGGATCTGCTGACCGCCCTCATCGCTGTCCCAGTCATAGGGGCCCTGAAGGCGTCCGATCTCTTGTGTCTGACGTTCACAGGCAGGCTCGTCGGCAGGCCCAGGAAGGAAAGCGCCAGTCGAACCCGCAAGGATTCAGCCCGGAAAAGCGACAGATGGCGGACGCCTATCTTATCGTAAGATCGGCGGCCCCGGCCGATACCCGCCGCATCGATGCAGAGCGGCATGACCATGAAATCAGGCCAGCCCAGCCTGCCATCAAGGCCATTAAGCGCGGGCATCTCCGCGTGGCAGGGCGGGCACCATGTCGCCCAGATGTTGAGAAGGATGACCTTGCCTGCGAAAGCGGGCAGCTTTCGCGTGACCCCCGATTCGTCCATGACCGGAGGCGACAGCAGAGGCTGCGCATCCTCGCGCAGCCGGAATGGCGGGCGAGCGAGGGCGGGGCCGGCGGCAAGTCTCGCTCCGATGCCGGCCAAGGCGGCGCGGCGGTTAAGGTGATGAATCATCACGCGTTCCTGTTCCGGGTGTGGGGGGCCAGCGACTGATCGCTGGCCCCTATGGTCATTCAGGCTGACACCGCGAATTCGGTCATCATGCCGTTAGCCAGATGCGGCATATGGTGGCAGTGCAGCATCCAGCGCGCAGCTTCGCCGGCATCCACTGCGACGGTTACCATCGACATTGGCGGCACATGAACGGTGTCGCGCACCGCACCGGCGATCCGGTCCATCCCTACGCCCACCACCTGAAAGGCGTGGCCGTGCAGGTGCATCGGATGCGCCATCATCGACATGTTGTGGAACATGATCTCGACGCGCTCGCCGGCTTTTGCGGCGACCGGAACATGGTTGCCCCAGGTCTGCCCGTTGATCGTCCAGACATAGGGCATCATCGAACCGCCGAGCATCAGCATCGGCTTCGATGCGGGCGCACGTTCGGGCAACGGTGTGACAGCGCGAAGGGCCACCTCCTGCGCGAGATCGCCGCTGAAGGCCGGATGATCTGCGTCCGACACATCTGCGATCCTCGTCACCCTCGCGCCTGGAGTGGCCAGCACCAGACCTGTCCGCTCGCGCACGCCTTCGCGCAACGCAAGGATCGGAAAGGCGCCGCCCTCGCCCGGTACATCAAGCTCGATATCCAGCCGCTGCCCCATGGCCAAGCCGAAGCGGCTGCCGGGCAGGGGCTGCACCGGTTCGCCGTCAACCGCGACCAGACGGCCCGCCAAGGTGCCACTGTCGATCCAGAACACGGTTGCCGCCGCCGCGTTGATCACGCGCAGCAGCACGCGGCCACCCCTGTCGACCTGCACCACCTCGGGGTCGTCCAGAGTGCGGTCATTGGCAAGATAGGCGTCAAAGTCGTAGTCGTTCAGGTCCATCGCCATGCCGTCCATCGACATGTTGCCCATGTCCATCCCTGCCATGCCCTCCTGCCCCATCTGGCTGTGGTCCATCCCGGCCATCGGTGCCCCGCCGGCAATCTCGGCCAGTACTTCGGCAGGCGGGCTGAACGAGAAATCGTGCAGGAAAAGGGTCACATCCTGGCGGTCTGCCGCCATATCCTCGGGCCGCCGCACGATCAGGGGCGCGGCAAGAAGCAGCATTTCATGCTCAGGGACATGGGCATGCATCCAATGCGTACCGGGCCGGGCGGCGAAGTCGTAGGAACGGGCTTCGCCCGGTTGCAGCATCGGCATCGGCAGGTCGGGTATCCCGTCCTGCGCATTGGGCGGGATCTGCCCGTGCCAATGGATGATCGTCGGCGCGTCCAGCGTATTGGTCAGATCGACCGCAAAGGCCTGCCCAGGATCAAGCACCAGGCCAGAGCGGCCATTGCCGTCCAGCAGACCCCAGACGGTTGCTGCCTTGCCGCGCACATCAATCGTGCGGGTAGAGGCCGAAAGCGCCATCCGGGCAGATTGCGCCCGCACAAGGGCAGGCATGGTCAATGAAGCAGCCGTAGCTGCGGACGCGGCAAGAAAGCCGCGGCGGGTCAGAAGCGACATGAGATATCTCCTGTAAGTCGCGCAAAGGGATCAGCGAGCGGACCAAGCCCAGGCTGTCGGTCCGCGATGTCAGATCAGTGCAACTTTGGGAGGCGGGCCAGGTGGCGGAAGTGAAAGTGATACCGCCATCGGCGCAGGTCCGGGAAGGCTGCTGCTGGCGTGTTCCTGCCGCACACGCGGACGTTCGGCCAAAGGCAAGGTTGCCGTTGCAACCCGGCAGTGCTGTTGGCACAAAAGCGCCTGTGCCATGTCGCTTTGACTGTCATTCATCTTGGTCATCGCCGCCGCGTGACCAGCCATGGACATCATCCGGTCATGCTCCGCCGCCGTCGGCTGCGCCGTTCCCGCCAGAGGCAGCGCGGACAGCACGGTTGCCAACAAGTACGCCATCAGAACGGATGCGTGCATGCGGATGAACGAGGTAAACATTGCCGACGACTAGCAGATTTGTTCGAGTGAGTCATTTGACAGTTCAGTGTCCTACCGCTTGCTGATGAGATCAGCGCCCAACCTTCACGGCTCCAATGGCAGGGACTCGCGATTTCGCGCGCTTCGTCAGGGCCCGCATACGGGCGCTCCGAACACCAGAACCTTGCCGGTGGCGATGGTGGCTTGAGCCAGCTCATCCATAGTGGATCTTGCGGCACCGGGGATGATCTCGTCCTGCGTCAGTCCACGCGCGTCCATACAGGTGCCGCACAGCATCACGCGGCCTTCTGCGCTCGGCACCCGTCCCGGCATGCGCTCCAGATTGTAGAAACCGCCCGGCGTCTTCTGGCCGGCCTTGGCACAGACCACCGCATCGGCCATCAGAATGACTGTGACCAACGCCGCCGGGTCGTACTTCGGCAAAGCGATGGCGAGCCGCAGGCCGTTGTAGCTGCGCTCTGTGCCGCAGGGCGGGTCATCCAGGATCGGGAGGTGTTTCAAGTGCTGCGTCTTTATGTTTGAAGGTGGATCCAGGCGGTGACGGATCGCCACGTCCCTGAAGAACGATCACTGCGGCGGCTGCCACGACGGCCAGTATTGGGATCGTGAGCAGCCGGCCAAAGAACATGCCTTATCCGCCACGCTTCCAGCACCGGGGAGAGTGACACTTCTGCTTTGCTCAGATGGGACATCTGAGCTTTGCGCTAATATCATGAAGATTGAAAATCATCATTATGTCTTCAGGTCGTCGGCTTGCCTGCTTGTGGTACGTATACCTTTGCGGCCTCAACCGCCTTGACCTGCCTCAACGGCCCGCGATGCGTCATTCCGACCTGCGCCAGCTGCATCGCCTTGCCTCTCAGGTCGAGGCCGGGTTGAGCCGGGGATGGGTTTCCTCACCCCATAGCCACAGAATTCCGCCGGAGAGAGCCATCAAGATTGCTACTAACCAGAAGGCCGCCACGGTCGATCCGCTGAAATGAGCGGACAAGCCCAGACCAAGCGCGCCAATCCCATAACCCAGATCGCGCCAGAACCGGTAGATCCCGATGGCAGAGCCGCGCCATGTCGGCGGAGTGATGTCGGCCACGGCGGCGGAAAGGTTGGGGTAAAGAAGGGCCATGCCGAAACCGGCGATGGCCGCCGAGATAGACCACCACAGAAAGCCCTGACCCAGCACCACCAGCGCAACCCCGGCGCCACAAATCCACATGCCGAGAACGTTCGGCCAGAACCGGCCGACACGGTCCGAGAGACGCCCGGTGAAGAGCTGCGAGCCACCCCAAACGAAGCCGTACATCCCGACAATCCAGCCGATCACAGGCAGGCTGACGCCGCGATCCAGCAGAAAGACCGGGAACATCACCCAAACCAGCGCATCGACGGACTTCTCGACCAGACCGGCCTGCGACACCGCCGCCAAACGCCGGTCCCGCCAAGACATCAGAGCGAAAACCTCCCAAATGCCAGGGGTTTCCGACACACGCTCCGGGTAACGCGGGCGAAGAGTGGTCGCGTCCCTGGCCCGATGGCGTGCGGCCTCGGCGGTTGCGAAGGGCAGCGTTTCCTGCACCCAGACCAGCGTCAGAACCAACGCCAGCCCAATCACAACGACACCAAAAGTCAGCAGCCCCAGCCGTGGGCCCAGTGCGCTGGCCGCATAGGTCGTGATGATCCCGGCCAAAGCCACACCGACGTAGCCCGAAAACTCGTTCAGCCCAAGAGTTAACCCGCGCTGATCGGCCCGGGTGAAATCCAGCTTCGCCGTCTGCGTCATCGACCAGCACAGGCCCTGATTGATGCCCAGAAGCACGGTCGCCGCGACGATCCAGTTCCAGCTTGGCGCGACGTAGATCATTGGCGGGATTGGGATGGCAGCAATCCAACCAAGCAAGAGGACTTGCTTGCGCCCGATCCGCTCAGCCAGTCGTCCCGCCACAAGATTGAGGGTGCCCTTCACCACACCGAAGGCAACAACAAAGGCGGAAAGCAGCATGAACGACCCTTTGGCCACGCCGAATTCGCGTTCCGCCAGCGCCGGAACGACGGTGCGCATCATGCCGATGGTGAAGCCGACCAGAAGCACCTGGATCAGCTGGTGCACGAACTGGGTCAGGTTCTCGCGGATACCAGGGGTCTCGATGGTGGCACTGTCGTCAGTGAAGACTGTGGGCTTCCTCACGCGGGCACCGTCAGCCCGGTGTTGATCGCCCGATTCCGCGCGGCCTCGGGCGGCGGGGGTGGAATCTCGGCGGTCATCACCTGCACGAACTCTTCTTCATCCACGATCCCGAAAGCCGTGTTGTGGCGCTTCTCAAATCCGATGCTCGAACTCGGTTTGCCGCTCAGCTTGCGCCCGCAGACCGAGCCGGAATAGGCACCGGGCAGCACTTCCAGATAGTCCGGCAGCGCCTTCAGCCTCTGGATGGATCTGAAGAGTGCTCGCGCGCCGTCTTCCGCGCTTGACGCAAGCTCGGTGCGCCCAAGATCACCGATCATCAGCGTGTGACCGGTCAGCACGAACCAAGGCTCGGCAGCACGAGTTCGATCGGTCACCACCAACGAGATATGCTCGGGCGTATGGCCGGGCGTGTGCAGCACCTTCGCCAACACATTGCCGAGTTCCAGCACGTCGCCGTCATGGACGCCTTTGAAGGGAAACTTTGCCGCCGCGTCCGCGTGAAGGATATACTCGGCGCCAGATGTGGCTGCCAATGCGCGAGCGGAAGACACATGGTCCGCGTGAAGATGGGTGTCGATGACATAGAGGATGCGCAGCCCCAGTGCCTCGGCGGCCTCAAGGTAGGATGCGATGTCGCCCACCGGATCGACCACTGCCCCGGACGCTTTGCCGCCGCAGCCGAACAGATACGAGGCCGCCACCGGTTCGCAATGCAGGAACTGACGCAGGATCATCTTTGGTCTCCTTGGGATTTCGGCCATGGTCGGGCTTGCCCGAACCGTCACGATTCCATACATTCAAGCGATTGCTTGAATGAAGTAGCCCCAAAGGATCCACCCTGTCAATGACGCCGAAGTTCGCCCTGCTTGAGGAATACGCGCTGATCGCCCGCGCACTTGGCGCACCGCACCGGATGGTGCTGCTGGAGCAACTGGCGCAGGGAGAGAGAGGGGTAGAGGCGTTGGCCGACAAAGTTGGCGTGACAGTGGCCAACTGCTCGCAGCATCTTCAACAGCTGCGCCGCGCGGGCCTGGTCACCAGCCGCCGGGCGGGAAAGGCCGTGATCTACCGGATGACGGATGACAAGACGCTTGTGCTGATGGATCTTCTGGCGCGCATCGCCCGGCAGAACCTGTCCGTGGTAGAGGAGATCCTGCAGGGTCTTTCCGGTGGAATCGCGCCCGAACCGATCACCCGCGCCGATTTGGCCGAAAGGCTGAAAGACGGTTCGGTCACCGTGCTGGACTTGAGACCAGAAGACGAGTTTGCCATGGGCCATATTCCCGGAGCAATACAGATCAGCCTGAGCGAACTCGGCACGATCATTGAGCAGCTGGACACAGAAGCAGAGATCGTCGCCTATTGCCGTGGCCCATATTGCGTCTATGCCCGACAAGCGGTTGCCGCGCTTCGTCAACAGGGTCTCAGCGCCCGGTGCCTCGAGGGCGGCTTGCCGGAATGGCGCGAGGAGGGGCGGGCCGTCCAGACCTGGGCGCAGCCAGAATCCCGCAGACCAGCATGACAGTCGCCGCCAGACAAGGAGGCTCTCAGTCTTACCGACCTCGGGCTAGTGTGCGACAAAGCGCTTCGCGTGTCCCGCCAGGTTCGGGTGCAGGGTCCTGCCAGCGTCCCTTGTCCGATGTATCACGGACCTCGCCCCAACCCGGCATCGTTGCGATTGGACACTTTGCACTGATAGCAAACTGCGGCACACGACTGGGCGAACTGCTTGCTGAGCAACTCGGCCATTGCGATCAGCGGTGATGCCGAACGCAATGGCCGTTGCCTCCAGCGGCCGATCATCCTGAATGGGCACTTATTGTTCGCGCCCATGCGAGTTCATCAGCGGAGGATCGTTTGCTCCTCACCGTCGCGGCTGTAGGTCATGTAAGCGACGATCGCGATGATCGCGCTCAGGAACAGCGCGCTGGTGATGATGGCGCCAAGGCCGAAGCCGCCATATTGCGTCGGCTGCGACAGGAGGTCGCCGAAGGAGGCGCCAAGCGGGCGGGTGAAGATATAGGCCAGCCAGAAGCCGAGGATCGGATCGAGGCCGAGGAAGAAATACCCGAACGCCAGCGAGACGATGATGAGGCCGAAAAGGACGCCCGTTGCCATGTAGCCAAGGCCGAACTTCTCGGCGACGAGATCGCCGGCCGCCGTGCCGAGCGCGAAGGTGAAGAGGATCGCGAGCCAATACCAGGCCTCGCGTCGAGTCGTGTAGACGGTATGGATCGACAGAGTTCCTTCGGATCGGAACCACATGAGGAAGGTTGCGGCCAGGGCGGCGGAGAAGAAGATCGTCGTCGTCACCAGCGACACCCCGAAGTTGTCGACGAGGTTGTCCGTCACCAGCGTGCCGACAATGCTGATGAGAACGACCGCCAGCCAGTAGCTCCACGGCACATAGCGTTTCTGGCCGAACTGGAGGACCAGCGCCCCGATCAGGACGGCCGTCATGATGAGCGAGGTCGCGGTCAGGCCGAAGCCGAGGTTGACGGCGAGGTAATCGGCAGCCGTTTCACCCATGGTCACGGCCATCAGCTTGATGAGCCAGAAATCGACGGTGACCTTCGGTACGCGGTTCATCGGTGCTGTTGGGTCCATGGGCGCGGTCTCGGCGATTGTGAATGAGGCTTGGGTCATTTCGTCACCACGGGGTTCGCGACGAGGCTGGCTTGCAGCGCGGTCAGAGCATCGCCCACCGCCTGCGGGTTCGGGTTGTCGGCACGGATCGCGGTCAGGGCGGAATCGGCGGCTTCGTCGATCATGTGCCAGTGGTCCGGGTCCAGCGGCTTCAGCCCCTTTTCGCCCCGATCCCAGGCGATCTCGAAATCCTTGATCCGGGTCTTTGCCCCGGTAAGGTCGCCCTTGGCGGCGATGCCCTGAACATCAGTCACTATGCCAGCAAAGGCCGAAAGGTCGCCAAGGCTGGCCGCCGGGGCATTGGTCGCCGCATTGGCGCGGGCCACGTAGACCTGAAAGGTGCTGAAGCCCGCCGCGGGCACCGCTATCAGGGCCGCGGCAAGAAGGAACTGTTTCATGGATGTGCTCCGACTGGGGGCCAAATGCCCCGGTGCGGCAGGTCTAGGGGCGCGGCCATGCCGTCAGCTTTCAACCGGATTACAGATTTGTATGGTGGGGGAGAGAGCGATGTCAGGCCATACTTGCATCCAGCCGGCGAGAGCCCCAACCCATAGAAACGAAAGAGACCATGCGAATTCTGCTGATCGAGGATGATCCTTCCGTCGCCGACTATGTCGCGCGCGGCCTTACCGAACAGGGCCATGTGTGCGATGTCCTGGCCGAAGGCACGGACGGGCTCTTTCAGGCCACGCGGGAAACCTATGACGTGGTGGTGGTCGACCGGATGATCCCTGGTCTGGACGGGCTGTCGCTGGTGCGTGCCCTGCGCGCGGCGGGGCGCCGGGTGCCGGTCCTGTTCCTGACCGCGCTCGGCGGCATCGACGACCGGGTCGAGGGGCTTGAGGCGGGCGGCGACGACTATCTGACCAAGCCCTTCGCCTTTGCCGAACTCATGGCGCGGATCAACGCGCTGGCCCGCCGCCCGCCGGTGCAGGAGATGAAGACGGTGCTGCGCGTGGCCGATCTGGAGCTGGACCTGATGCGGCGGGCGGCCACGCGCGCTGGCCAGTCGATCGAACTTCTGCCCAAGGAATTCACCTTGCTCGAGGTGCTGATGCGCAACGAAGGCCGGGTGGTGACGCGCACCATGCTACTGGAGCGGGTCTGGGATTTCCATTTCGATCCCAAGACATCCGTGGTGGAAACCCATATCAGCCGGCTGCGCGCCAAGGTCGACAAGCCGTTCGACACACCCCTGCTCCACACCATCAAGAACATGGGCTATTCGCTCCATGCGCCCCGCTGACCTCTGGCGGCACAGTTCCTTCCGGCTGGCGCTGGGGGTGACGCTCTTCATCCTGACGGCGCTGATCCTTGCCAGCGGCGTGGGCTACGGGCTGATGCAGGGCCAGTTGACCGCCCGCCAGGATGCCCGCGTGACCGAGATTTTCGCCGCAATCGAACAGACGAGCCTCGAGGGAGACGAGGCCGACCTGGTCGAAGCCATCGCCGCCCGCATCAAGGCCAGCCCGGACCGGTCGACAGCCTATCTTCTGAAGGACGGGGCCGGCAGGGTTCTGGCGGGCAACATCCGGGATGCAGGGCTGGCCCCAGGCTGGTCGACGGTCGCCGCATCTCATCTTGGCGTGGAGACCGACTATCCCTACCGGATGTTTTCCGGGCAAGCCGGGCCCTACAACCTGACCGTCGGCCTGACAAATGCCGATCTCGACGATCTTCGCGAAATCGTCCTTGGCGCCTTTGGCTGGGCCGCCCTCTTCGCTCTGCTCGGAACCATCTCAGTAGGAACCGTGCTGGCGGCGCGGGTGCAAAAGCGGCTGTCGCAGGCCGAAGACGCCGCCGCCCGGGTGGCGCAGGGCGACCTGTCGGCGCGGCTCCCGGTTCTCGGGCGGGGCGACGACCTTGACCGCATCTCGATCGCGATCAACCTCAGCCTGGCGCGATTGGAAGGCTCGGTCGAGGCGATGCGGCAGGTCAGCGCCGACATCGCCCACGACCTGCGCACACCGCTGAACCGGCTGCGCATCAGGATCGAGACGGCCTCTGCCAGGCTGGAACAGGGCCTGCCGGTCGAAGATGACCTCGCCGCCGCCACCGCCGAAAGCGACCGCATCAACGAGATCTTTTCAGCGCTCCTGAGGATCGCCCAGATCGAATCCGGCGCCCGGCGCGAGAATTTCCGCACGCTCGATCTCGCCGCCCTGATGCGCGACGTGGCCGATGTCTATGCCGAGGTGGCCGAGGATGCGGGCCAGATCCTGCGGCCGGATGCTGAGGGCTCGGCCCCGGTCATGGGCGACCGGGAGCTTCTGACCCAGGCCTTCGCCAACCTCATCGAGAACGCCATCCGCCATTGCCCACCCGGCACAGTCATCACCTGCGCGGTGACGGAAACCCTCGGGCAAGTAACCGCCTCAGTCCGTGACACCGGCCCCGGCATCCCCGCCGGAGAGCGCGACAAGGTTCTGCGCCGTCTCTACCGGCTGGAAAAGAGCCGGACGACGGAAGGCACGGGCCTTGGTCTCGCGCTCGTCAAGGCGGTGGCCGACCTGCACGGCGCCAGCCTTGTGCTCGGCGATGCGGCACCGGGGTTGCGGGTCGATCTGAAGTTCCATCCTATCGTAGGCGCGATATGACGCAGATGCTGTCGCAGTTCGTCGATTTTCTCGGCGCGCATCAGATGCTTGCGATTCTCTTCGCCTTCCTCGTGGCTTTCGGCGAGGCGCTGCTGATCCTTGGCCTTTTCGTCCCCTCGACGACGGTTCTCGTTGGCCTCGGCGCGCTGATCGGGCTTGGCAAGATGGCCTTCCTGCCGGTCTTCCTCGCAACAGTCGCAGGGGCGATTGCCGGAGATGCGCTGTCGTTCTGGGCCGGAGTGCACTGGAAAGAGCGTATCCGCACCTTCTGGCCATTTTCGCGATACGGCGCCCTGATGGACAAGGGTGAAGGTTTTATCGCGCGCCATGGCGGCAAGAGCATCTTCATCGTCCGCTTCATCCCCGGCGTGAAGTCGGTCGTGCCGACGATTGCCGGCATGATGGGGATGAGCGTGACGCGCTTTGCGCTGGTCAACGTTGGCTCGGCCTTCGTCTGGGCGGCGGCGCATCTTCTGCCGGCCATTGCCCTTGGGCGCGGGCTGCAGGTAGCCCATACCGCCAACCCGCGCTTTGCCATTCTGGCCGGGCTTGGGCTTGCCGTCGCGCTGATCGGCTGGGCCGCCATGAGGCTGGCGCGCGGTGTCCTGATTCCGGCGGTGGATCAGCTACGGCTGCGGCTTGTCCTCTTGCTTGAGCGCCGGGGTAAAGAGGGCGGAACGCTGGCGCGCGTACTGCGCAATCATGATGGCGCCCTGGAGGCTGCCGCCCTGCTGGGGATCGCGATCTGCGCCCTGACCGGCTTTGGCCTGCTGCTGGCGGGCGTGATCCTGGATCCGGAACTGGCGCAGGCCGATGCGGCGATTTCGCATTTCGTGCAGGGCCTGCGCACCGACTGGGCCACGTCGGCCATGATCGGCATCACCATGCTGGGTGATACGGCCGTGCTCATGCCGGCGGCGCTTTTGCTGATCGCGGCGCTCGGCGCCAATCGGCAATGGGTGCTGAGCGCCACCGTCGCCGCCGCGAGCCTTGCCGGGGCAGCTTTCGTGCCGCTGTTCAAGACCCTGATCCAGCGGACGCGGCCGGTTCCGATGTATCAGGGCGCGGACGGGTTCAGCTTTCCCAGCGGGCATTCGACGCTCGCCACCATCATCCTTGGCGCTCTGGCGCTGATAGTGGCGCAGGGACTGCCGGCCCGGTTCCGGGGTTGGGTCTACGCCGGCACGGCTGCGCTCCTTGCGCTGATCGCCCTGTCGCGGGTCTATCTACTGGCCCATTGGCCAACCGATGTGCTGGCTGGCCTGTTGTTCGGCGGCGCCATGGTCGGGATCGTGGCACTGGTGCTGCATGCCCGGGCTGTGGTCCTGCCGCAATGGGTCTTTGCGGGGCTGCTGGCGGCCATCGGGCTGGGCATCGTGCCGTTCCATCTCTGGTCGGGTTGGCCTGCAGCCAACGCCCGCTATGCCGTGACGGCGCCGCAAACCACGATGGCCGCTGCGGACTGGCGGGCGACCGGGTGGCAGAGCCTCCCCGCCTACCGCATCCTTCTGGACGGCGATCCGGGCGAGCCGATGCTGGCACAGACCACGCTCGCGCCGGACGACATCGCGAACCGGCTGAAGGCAGCCGGATGGCAACCTTCGCAGGCCGGCCTTTCGGACGAAATACTCTGGTCGGTGCTCCCTTCGCGCACGGGTATTGCTGAACATGCACCCTGGCCGATGACCCACCTCGGCCGAGTTGCACTGATGACCCTGATCAGACCCGGGCCGGATGACCAGCGCCAGGTGCTGCGCATCTGGCCGACGGATGTGCTGGTTCAGGATGCCAAGGGAACCGCGCCGCTGTTGCTGCTGTCGATCAGCGCGGACCGACTTGACCCGATCGCCTTCGGTTTTTCTCAGCTAGAGGAAGCCTTGCGCACGCCGGAGCAAATCGTCGCTGAACAGGCCCGGCTGGCGACAGCGATGCGGTTGCCGGTCACCGGCAACGCGAAAGCGGATGCACCGCTTCTGATCGGCCGCTGAACGCCCTGAACCGAAGGCTCAGAGATTTCGCGGGAATATCAGTTGCGGCAGACCCAGCCAGCGCAGGACGGATTCATAGACCGACGAAAGCCGGGAATAGACCGCGCGGTGAAGCGGCCCTTCGGCGCGGCGAACCATCAGGGCCGCCACGAAGGCGACACCGAAGGCCCCGACCATGTCGAGCGGAAAATGGACGCCGAGGTAGATGCGCGCCCATGCCACAAGCCCGCCGAGCATCAGAAGGCCGACACCCCATCGACGTAGGGCAGGGCGAAGAAAATAGCACAGCGCCAGAGCGAACATGAAGGTTCCGTGATCGCTTGGGAAGGATGCGTCTGGACGATGGGCAAGATACTGATGCCCAAGCCCGATCTCGAAAGGTCGGGGGTGATACCAGGCCGCGGAGATGGCGCGCGCAATAAGCAAGCCGATTGACGCAGTGAGCAGGGCATCGAGAACGGCGGATCGGGCTTCCGCTCCGCGCCGGACCCACGCTAGCAGCAGGAGGACGACAGCAAGGTTGTTGGGCCAGCTCGCCAGTACCGACGCCAGCTTAATGATCATCGTGGAAGACTGCGGATCGGCATTCATCGCGAGGAAGGCGCGCTGGTTCCAGGCCTCGATTGCTTGGAGAGTCATGGGCAGGTCCTTCGGGCCGTCGGAGAGGGGCGCAGATGCGCCCGCTCCGCTTGCGCCGCGGGAGTTACCTCCGCTTGTCGTCGGGCTTACAGATTTGTAAGGCGCCGGCGCGGAGGCATGACCTGCAGCGCGCAGGTCAAGGCAGCCGGTCCCCTGTCTTCCGGCCCCCCACAAAATTTGTGAGACCGCCGAGAGAGATCTCGCCACGATCCCGTTGCAAGGGTGGACCCAAGCTCGGCACCCCAGGAGAGAGGAACAGCATGAAACGGATAGGGCCGACGAGAGTGAAAACACTCTTTGCCGTGCTCTTGGTTGCATCGAGCCACGCAGTCAGCGCAGGGGCGGGTACACCTGACCGACAGCGCCAGCGGTCCGGGAGACCCTAGCGGCGGCGACGGCGACTGAGCAAAAGTGACGCCCGACTCCGGCGATGCCCCACGGGAATGCGCGGCCTTACACCGTTGTAAGTCGCCCGCAAGGCCGCCGTCGGACCGCCGGGGCAAACAAGGGCCAGCGAGATCAGTTCAACCAGGAGAACACGCCATGCCCGAACCCATCCTGTCGCTCCGGCGCCTTTGCCAGGTCTTCGATGGCGTGGCCGTCATCAACGATCTGACGATGGACATCGCCAAGGGCGAGGTCTTCGGCTTCCTCGGCCATAACGGCGCGGGCAAGACCACGACCATCCAGATGCTGACCACGTTGGCGAGACCCGCTGCGGGCACAGCGCTGGTCGCGGGCCATGACATCTGCACCGATCCTTTAGCCGTTCGCCGGGCCATCGGTTATGTGCCTGAAAACGTGCGGCTTTATGATTCGCTGACGGCGACGGAGAACCTTCTCTTCTTCGCCCGGCTGTCCGGGGTTCCCGCCCCGCAGCGCCGCGTGCGCGAGGTGCTGGACCTTCTGGACTGCACCTATCTCGCGGGCCGTCGGCTGGGCGGTTTCTCGAAAGGGATGCGTCAGCGCGTCGGACTTGCGCAGGCGATCCTGCACAATCCTTCGGTTCTGTTTCTGGACGAACCGACCTCGGGACTTGATCCGATGGGCATCAGGATGTTGCGCGACCTGATCCTGCGGCTGAACGCCGAGTTCGGCATGACGATCTTCATGAACACCCACCTGATTTCCGAAATCGCCAAGACCTGCACCAGCATTGCGGTGCTGAGCCACGGCAAGCTTGTTTTCCATGACCGGATCGCGGCGGTGACCGCCCGCTATGGCGACGATACCGCGCTTGAAGAGCTTTACCTGTCGCTGACCCCGGTCGGCCGGCTGCAAGAGGTAGCGTGATGGCCGATTCCCCTGTCCTGCTGATCGCCCGCCAATCGGCCCGCTTCGTCCTGCGCGAAAGAACGGTGGCGCTCCTCGCCACGCTGTTCGTGGCGCTGGTCCTGATCTCTGCCTGGCTGGGCTGGCAGGCCACTGCGACTGTCGACCGGATCTATGTGGACGCAGCGGCCTTCCTGCAGAAGTCAGGCCAGCCGGTACCGCCAAATCCGGTCCTCGACATCTCGCCCCTGTCGCTGATGCGCAACATGTCGGTCTATGTGGCGCTGATCGGCGCGCTCTCGGCCATCGTGATCGGCAACCGGCTGGTCGGGCTTGACCGAAAGGCTGGTATCCTGCCGCTGATGGGCATAAGGCCGATCAGCCGGGCAGCTTATGCCCTAGGCAAGATCGCGGCTCTGGCCGGACTGATCCTGCTTCTGGCGCTGCTCTCGGGGGCGATTGCCGCCCTGACCTTTCTGATGCTGCCCGCCGTCGCGCCCACTGCCGGGCAATGGGCGCAGCTTGCGGGGTTCATCGGGGCCTCAGCGCTCTACATGGCGATCTTCGGCCTTGCCGGGCTTGGCACCGGCGCCGCCGCGCGGTCGGAGACCGTCGGCCTTCTGGTGCCCGTCACCCTTTGGCTGACGCTGACCTTCATCCTGCCGCAGCTGACGGCCAACCTGAACCCCACGGCCGCAATCAACCCGATCTCGGCGCTGGCGCCCTTGCCCAGTACGCCATTCTTCGACGCTGCAAGCCAGATCCTCGGGCCGTTCTCGCTGGCGGATTCCTACAAGTTCGCTTCGGCGCGGCTCCTTGACTACTTGCCGCAGGGCATCGCCTCGCCCTCCTTCATCCCGCCGGTGGCCGATCTCGTCCTCGCCACCATCCTCGCCACTGCCTTTGCCTGGCGCGCGCTGATCCGGCTGTCCATGGCGCAAGGAGACTACAATGTCTGACGCCCTTCTCGTCCCCGGCCCGGTCCGCACCCTTGCCGCCAAGGACGTCCGCGACGCCTTGCGCGACCGCTTCATCCTGATCGTCACGGCCTTCCTGGGCTTGGCCGCAACGGTGGCCCTGGTGACCGGCGCCATTGCCCTCAGGGGCGATGTGGCGACCTATGAGGCGGCGAAGGCCACGCTGCTCGCCATCGGCAAATCCGCAGACGCGATCAAGGCGCCTGAGTTCTATCCGTTGCGGTTGCTGCGCGGGGCCATTGAGCAGATCGAGATCATCGGCGCGGCCATCGCCATCCTGATCGGCTATCGTTCTGCGGCAAGCGAGCGCGGGCGGCAGACGCTGGCGCTGATCTTCACCCGGCCGATGCGCGGCTGGCAGTTCGTGGCTGGCAAGGCACTGGCGGGGCTTGGCCTGCTGGCTGGCGGACTGGGCCTGGTTCTGGGCGGGTTGGCGCTGGTCCTGCACCTGATGTCGGGCATCGGCCTGACGGCGGATGACCTCTTGCGCATCGCTGTGGTCTGGGCTGTGGCGGTGGTCTATACCGCCTGCTTCTTCCTTCTCGGCTTCATCCTGACGCTGCATATGAAGCAACCCAGCCATGCGCTTCTTGTCGCCTTTGCCGTCTGGCTTGTGCTGGTGCTGATCGCGCCGCAGATCGGCGACACGCTGGACCCCGACAATCAGGTCGCGGGTGGGGTGTTCAAGCAGTTGAGCATCGCCAAGCCTGACCAGGTTCAGATCATGAAAGGCTTCGCCAACTACGAGACCCTGCGCGACGGCATCGAGCAGGCCTCTGTCACCAAACATTTCGAGCGGCTCAGCTTCGCCGTGCTGGGCATCAAGGCGACCTATACCGGCATGCCGCTCGGGCCCATCCTGACCCAGATGCTGGCCAATCTGGTCTGGATACTTCTGACCGCCCTCGGGCTTGGCGCCCTGGCGCTGGCCCTTCCCCTCAACCCTGACCGGCTTGCCATAGCCTGACATTGCAAGGAAACCTGACAATGACCCTGAAGAAGAACATCTCGACCCTCGCGCTGGCCTCGATCCTGGGCCTGACGCTGGCCCATCCCGGCTTTTCGCAGACCGCCGCCGACAGTGATGGCGACGGCGTGCCCGATACGGCCGAAGCGCTGCTGGGAACCGATCCGATGGTGGCCGACACCGATGGCGACGGTCAGAACGACCTTGCCGACAGCGAGCCCGCCTTCATGGCCAATCCGATCGACATGACGGGGGCGCCCGCGCCCTTCGCGATCAAGGAAGCGCTGGTGGAAAACAACTACGACTATACCGCGAAGAAGGACGCCACCGACCACCTTGAACTGCTGGTCAGCAATTCGGGCAGCAAGGACCTGACGGGCTTTTCCATCTACTATTCGATCAAGGATGCCGACAACGGTAAGGTCGAAGGCACCTTCCGCAAGCTGGAGGGCTTTTCCGTTCCGGCCGGAGGCGAGGCGCGCATCCACTTCGACGACGGCGCAATGGCCGGGCATTTCCGCGCCAACCCGAACTCGATCTATATCACCAGCCAGGCGGCCAAGAGCTTCACGGCCGTGCTGAAGGCCGATGGCTTTGCGCCGGTTTCCGTCGACATCGCCAAAGACAAGGGCGGCGCGGAAGCGGCGGACTGACTGCGCAAGCGAAGCGTGATTGACATGGTCGGAAAACTGCCCTGTGCAGGAAAGCAATCCTCCGCAAGGCAAGCCCCCGACAGCAGCCCCGTCACTGCATAAATCGACAATCGCAATGGCTGGAGATGGATTGCTGACCTTCTCCCCGCCCACCTTTTCGACTTTGCCCGCATTGCCACTGCAACCCCGTGGTAGTTCGTCTCCGCACCAACTCTCCTGAAAGGTTGCGATCCAGCCGCCGAGAGGCTGCGACAGTGCATTGCACAAGCAAAAGAAAGCATTTGGCTTGGCGATCATGACCTGACTGCCATCTAGCTGACGATGACGGATGGCCACCGGATTGTGGCGCATCATCACGAAGATCGCCCGCCGGGCGAAGGAAAACGAGGTGGCTTGACGGCTGATGCCGGTACCGGGTATCGGGCCGCTGATCGCCACGACCCTTGCGGTTGTGGCCCCACCGCCCGAGACATTTCGCCGGGCGCGCGATTTTGCGGCCTGGCTTGGTCTGGTGCCACGCCAGCACTCGACCGTCGGTCGCGAGGACGTCGGAGCGGAAGCGGGCAAAAGGCGGTTTGGCGCGGCATTCGTTAGACGGGATCAGCGGGGGAATACTTGCGCAAGGCAAGCATCGGCCTGACCGGGGACTGGCTCGGCACGCGCGGGTTTTCGGCTGCGGACATCGTTCAGTGCAACGCGCAGGTCCGGCACCACTTGAGGGCGACGCCGGTTGAGGCCGCCCTTGGCGAAACCCTGGCCGGCCTGGACGCGCGGCAGGCCGAACCCGCAGTCGGCTTTCGGCGCGAGGCGCTGGCGCTGGCGTTTGTGTCATGTCTGCCGGACCGACTGTCCTGCGGCGATGGCGGGTTGCGCCCCTGACGAAGCGGATCGACTCGCCCGGATCGAAGCCTTCGCAGCACCCGGCGGGGTCCGGGATCTCGACGCCATGGCGGGCGCGGGACGGATGAGCCCGCCCCCGGAACAACGCCTGTTTCAGAAGGCGCGCGGCACTCCGATCCGCGCCCGCATCCGGGAGCCAAGACTGCTTGCAGCCTACGAAGGTCTCCAGCGCAGCGCGGCCATCGCCGAAGCCGCACATGATGCCGGCTACGTCTCGCCCAAAATCTTTGCCACCGCCTTCGGCCGCCGTTTCGACACCAGCCCGTCGCAGTTACGACTGCGCTGAAATCACCAAGTAGTGCGATACGGTAGCACGGCCACGCAGAGACCGGTTTGCACCGGTTCTACAGAACCACCGCTTGCTCCCGCGAAAGCATTGTCATTATCCAACAACAGCCGGATTCCTCCCCGGTTTCTGCACGTTCCGCGCGGCGCTCTGCCGGGCCTTCCGCCTCCCCAAATCAGGTTACCGAATCTCAACGGATCGGTCGCAGTCTTGCCCGGCATGCCAGAAAGCTGCGGATGGGTCAGAATGACGGGAAAGAGTTTGCTGGCGAACCTCCGCCTCAGGACGGTCGCCTCGGTCGCGGCGGGGTTCGTCGCCCTCATGGTTCCGGGCGCGGGCGGGGCGCGAATCCCTGGCGACCCGGCGCAGATCTGTGATCAGGTCGCCCTTGTCGCCGCCGAAAAGACCGGAGTGCCGCTTTCGGTCCTGAAGGCCATCTCGCTGACCGAAACCGGTCGCAAGCGCGGCGGGCGGTTCCGCCCCTGGCCCTGGACCATCAACATGGAGGGAGAGGGGCACTGGTTCGACAGCAAGGAAGAGGCGAGGGCTTATGTCGACAAGGAGTTCGCACGCGGCGCGCGAAGCTTCGACATCGGCTGCTTTCAGATCAACTACAAGTGGCACGGCGAGAACTTCGCCTCGATTGACGAGATGTTCGACCCAATGGCGAATGCGCTCTACGCTGCGCGCCTCCTTGGCCAGCTTTACGCCGAAACCGGCCATTGGGGCAGGGCCGCCGGCGCCTATCATTCGCGGACCCAGAAGTTCGCCGAACGCTATCAGGCGCGGTTTGAGCGGATCAGGACACCGCTGATGGCCGAGGATGGCGCCGATATCCCGGAGATTCCCGACATCGTTCTTGCCGCGAACGGCCCGGAGGGCGGCGACGCACCGCTGCCGGTCCCGCGGGTCAACCGCTACCCGCTTCTCCGGGGAGGGTTCGGGGTGGCGCTCGGTTCGCTGGTGCCGCTCACGGGGCGGACATCCACCCCGCTTTACGGCGCCGCCGCGACCGCTGTCGAATGAGCCCGGCAATGCAGCTTTCGTCGCTCTTCAAACCGACCGTGCTTCTCGCGCTCGCGCTCATGGCGGTCATCATCATGATGATCCTGCCGATGCCGGCCTGGGTGCTCGACATCGGCCTGGCACTTTCCTTCGCGCTGGCGATCCTGATGTTCACCATCACGCTCTTCATCGAACGGCCCTTGGATTTTTCATCCTTCCCGACGATCCTGCTTGCCTCGCTGATGCTCAGGCTGTCGCTCAACGTCTCCTCGACCAAGCTCATCATCGGCCAGGGACATACCGGCACCGCCGCCGCCGGGCATGTGATCGAGGGCTTCGCCATGTTCATCATGTCGGGCTCGGTCCTGATCGGCCTAGTGGTCTTCGGCGTCCTCCTGATCGTCAACTTCATCGTCATCACCAAGGGCGCGGGCCGCATGGCCGAGGTCGGCGCCCGCTTCGCGCTGGACGGCATGCCGGGCAGGCAGCTTGCCATCGACAGCGACATGAACGCCGGCGCCATCGACCATGCCGAGGCGAAGATCCGTCGCGAGCGCGAGCAAGCGGAAACCACCTTTTTCGGCTCGCTCGACGGCGCTTCGAAGTTCGTCAAGGGCGATGCAGTGGCCGGTCTTCTCATCACATTCCTCAACATCGTCGTCGGCCTCATCATCGGGGTAACGGTCCACGGCATGCCCTTCGGTCTCGCGCTTGAGACCTATGCGATCCTGACGGTCGGCGACGGGCTTGTGAGCCAGATCCCGGCCGTCATCATCTCCATTGCCTCGGCGCTGCTTCTGTCTCGCGGCGGGGCCAAGGGCGCGGCGGACCGCGACCTCTTCCGTCAGCTTGGCAAATATCCTGCCGCGCTGGCGACGGTCGCGGTCCTCATGGCGCTTTTCGCCCTCGTGCCGGGCTTGCCCTTCCTCCCCTTCCTGAGCGGCGCCATCGGGCTTGCCGCGGCTGCCGAATACACGCGGCGGCGGGCGCTGAAGGAAGCGGCGGCATCGGAAGGGGAGCACCCAGCGCAGGTCGAGCTGCGGCAGAAATCGATGGGCGACATCCTCGATCTTGATGAGATCCACGTCGAATTCGCGCCGGACCTGATCGCGATGGTGCTCGACCCCGGCGCCGGCATCGAGACCCGGATCAGCAACATGCGCAAACATGTCGCGACATCCTTCGGCCTGATCCTGCCTGAGATTCGGCTCACCGACGACGCGCTTCTTGAGCGCGGTCAGTACCGAATTCGCATTCAGGGGGTCGAACAGGCCTGTGCCAGGCTTTACCCCGACCAGGTGCTGGCGCTGATCGGCGCCGGCGATGCGGCCCTGCCGGAGGGGCGCGATGTGGCCGAGCCGGTCTACGGCGCCCCGGCGCGCTGGCTGCCCCTGCCCGATCAGGAACGCGCGGCACTCAGCGGCGCCACCGTCGTCGGCCCGGTCGAGGTTCTCGCGACGCATCTTCTTGAGATCATCCGGCGCAACCTCGCCCGGCTCCTGACCTTCAAGGCGGTGCGGCGGCTTCTTGAGGAAAGCACCAATCTTACCGACCCCGCGCGCAGCGAAGCCAACCGCAAGCTTTATGATGAGCTTATTCCCGACCGGGTGCCTGTCGACCTTCTGCATGCGGTTCTGAAGCTCCTCCTCGAAGAGCGCGTCTCCATTCGCAACCTGCCGCTCATCCTTGAAGCGGTGGCCGAGGGGCGCGGGCTTGGCCCGGCGGAAGCCGTCTGCGAACATGTGCGGCGGCGGCTCGGGTTCCAGCTTGTCGCCGAGATGCGGCGCGCGGACGGGACCCTGCCAATCGTTCAGCTTGCCCCGGAATGGGAACAGAGCTTCGCCAAACACCAGATCGACGGCGATCGCGGCCAGTCCGACATCGCCCTGCCCCCGGATCTCTTCAACCGGCTCGCCGCCAATATTGCCGATAAGCTGGCACGCGCCGGCGAAAAGGGCGTGTTTCCGGCGGTCCTGACCTCGGGCCGCCGCCGGCGCTTCATCAAGACTGTGGCGCAGGCGCGCGGCATCACCGCGCCAGTGCTATCATTCGAGGAGATTGCCGCCGACGCACGCCCCTCGGTCGTCGGCCTCGTGCCGGCATGACCGGGCTTTTGCAGGAGCTTATGGAGTACGGCGGGCGCGGCGCGCTGATCGGCGCCATCGTCTTTCTCCGGGTTGGCGCGGCGATGGCGCTTCTGCCCGGCTTCGGCGAGCGCACGGTGCCGGCGCGGGTGCGGCTTGCGCTCGCTATCGCCTTCACCCTGATCGTGGCGCCGGGTGCCGCCACCGGGCCCATCCCGGAAAGCTTCGGCCTCGGCTTTGGCCTTAGGCTCTTGGCGACGGAGACGCTTGCCGGCCTTCTCATCGGCATCGTACTGCGCCTGATGATTCTGGCGCTCGAAATCGCGGGGGCGATCGCCGCGCAGTCGACCTCGCTCGCCCAGCTTTTCCCGGGCGGCGCCGAGCCGCAGCCTGTGGTGTCGCATTTTCTGATCTGGGCGGGTCTTGCTCTCGCGATGATGGCGGGCCTTCACGTCAGGCTTTGCGAGATATTCCTTGCGTCCTACAGCATCTTGCCAGTCGGCGCCGTGCCGGTGGCGGCGGTGATGAAGACCTGGGCGCTTGACCACGTCGGCGCCGCCTTCAGCCTTGCCGTTCAGATCGCGGCTCCGTTCGTGGCGATCTCATTCCTCTACAACGTGGCGCTTGGCCTCATCAACCGCGCGGTCCCGCAACTCATGGTCTCCTTCATCGGTGCGCCGGCGATCGCGCTGGCGTCCATGCTGCTCCTCATCCTGGCGCTGCCGACGGGCCTCGCGATCTGGTCTGCGGCATTTTCGGCGCTTCTCGCCGATCCCTTCGGGAGCGCGCCATGAGCGAGGAGGACAGCGAGCGCGAACATGAGCCGACGCCGCAGAAACTCGAAACCGCGCGGCGCCAAGGCGACCTTGTCCGCTCGGCTGAGATTTCCACCGCCGCCTCTTACGCCGGATTCCTCGCCGCGGCCTTCACGCTCGGGCCAATGGTTCTGCGCCAGATCGGCGAGGGCGCCGTCGCGCTGACCGAGCTCCGCTGGCAGGGCAACGGGTCGCTCTTCGGACCGGCATTTGCCGCGGCGGGCTGGATGTTGCTGCCGGCGATGTTGCTGATCGCGGTCCCTGCCGCGGCGGTGATCGTCGCGGTCTTCGCCCAGCGCGCCTTCGTCTTCGCACCCGAAAAGCTTGAGCCGCGCCTGTCGCGCATCAACCCTCTGGCGAATGCCGCGCAGAAATTCGGCATCTCCGGGCTGGCCGAATTCGCGCGAAGCCTGGTGAAGCTCGTGGCCGTCAGCGTGCTTCTTGGCCATTTCATCCTGCGCGAACTCCCTACCCTTCTGATGACGCAGTATCAGGAAGAGCCTGCAGCCTCCGCAGCATTGCTGCGGATGTTCCTTGAGTTCCTGTCCTGGATTCTGGCGCTCGCCGCGTTAATTGCCGCTTTCGACTGGCTCTGGCAGCGACACGAGTTTCTCAAGCGCAACCGAATGACGCGGCAGGAACTTCTGGACGACATGAAGCAGTCGGAGGGCGACCCGCACGTCAAGGGGCAGCGGCGACGGCGCGCCGAGGAGATCGCCCAGCAGCGCATGCTGACCGATGTTCCGAAAGCCGATGTGGTGATCGTCAACCCGACCCATTACGCGGTGGCGCTTCAGTGGAAGCGGGGATCGGGCCGCGCGCCCGTCTGCGTCGCGAAGGGCGTCGACGAGATGGCGGCTAGAATCCGCGAATGCGCGGCGACCGCCGGGGTTCCGATCCGGTCCGACCCGCCGGCGGCGCGGGCGCTTTACGCAAGCATCGACCTCGGCGGCGAGATCCTGCCCGAACACTATGCACCCGTCGCGGCAGCGATCCGCTTTGCCGAAACCATGCGCGGAAAGGCGCGTCGGGCATGGCGGTGATCCCCGACGCCCGCCAGCTTCAGCGTCTGCATTCGATTGCCGGGATGCTGCGTGACCGCGATCTTGCCGCGGTCGCGGAATCATTGCGCCGCGTGAAGGAGGCGGAGCAGCAGATCGACGCGCTGAAGCAGAACGAAGCTCGACTTTACGCCGACATGGCAACCGCCCCGGACGCGCAGGATCTTTTGCAGATGCAGAGCTACGGGCGGCTTGTCGGCCTGCAGATCAGCGGCCTTGCCGCTATACGCGATGCCCGCGCGGCTGAGGTCGAAGCCATGCTCGTGGTCGCGCGTCGCTCCTTCGCGCGGGCCAACGTCACCGATGTGCTGGTCGGGATGGCGGCGAAGGAGCGGCGGGCGAGACGGGAGCGAGAGTCGCAGGGCTGAACCCGGTCGCAGGCCCCGTCAGCTGTCCTGCCGGACGATATCCACGATGAGCACGTCGCCGACGAGATTGCCGAGAATGGTCCGGGCCGGTTCGAGCAGCGCCTTCCTGAGCTGCGCCATCCGGCTCGACTGGGTGAAGGCGCCGTCGAAGCCCTTGGCATTGGCATGGTCGAAAAGCACCTGAAGGAAGCTGTCGCGCAACTTCGGTTCAGCAGCGAAGACCGCTTCGCTGGCGCCGGTCTCGACCTCGAGCGTGATCGACAGGATCACGAGGGCCGAGACTTCATTGCCGCGGATCACCGGCACGACAAACTGGTTGTTGAGCTTGACGAATTCGGTTGGCGCAGCGGGGTCGGCGTCTTGCGCCTCATTGGGCTCTCCTCCGGTCTCCGCCGACCCGGAGCCGGACGCCGCCGGCTCTTGACGCGTGGACGCGGCAGCCGGCTCGGGCGACGCGTTCTCGGCAGCGGCATCCACCCCGCCGCTTCCGCTTTGGCCGTCTGCGGCAATTTCGGCCGCGGGGCGCAGGACATATCCCGCCCCAGCGCCGGCGATGAGGCCGAAAAGCCCGAGAATGACCGGAAGAAGCTTGCGCATCACGGGTCAGAACGGCAGCACGGCGTCGACGACCTGCTGGCCGTAGCGCGGCTGCTGCACGTCGGTGATCTGGCCGCGCCCGCCATAGGAAATGCGCGCCCCGGCGATCTTGTCATAAGTGATCTCGTTCTGACGCGAGATGTCTTCCGGCCGCACAAAGCCTTCGACGATCAGTTCGCGCAGCTCGAAGTTCACGCGCACCTCCTGCGATCCCTGGATGTGCAGGACACCGTTCGGCAGCGAGTCAACGACAGCGGCGGCGACGCGCAGGGTCAGCTTTTCCTTGCGGCTGACCGACCCTTCGCCCTGGTAGGTGGATTTCGATTTCGTCGAGATGGCCTGGCCGAGGCTGGCGCCGGCCGGCAGGTTCTGGTCGATCCTTTGCGGAATGCCCAGCATTTGGGGTATTCCCATCGTGTCCGACCCGCTCCGCGACCTCCCCGAGGAGTTCGAGATTTCGGCCTTGTCGTCGATCTCGATCACCACGGTCAAGATGTCACCACGTCGCCCGGCGCGGCGGTCGCCGAGAAGCGACCCGCGCGAACCCGACCAGAGCGAGGCGACATCCTGCGCGCTCCCAGTCGCTACATCCTCAGGCAGGCCCATCGAGGCCATGGAGGAATACTCGCTGCCGCTGACGAGAGGGGTGAATGCGGGCGCCTTGCCGACACTTTCCAGCCGCTGGCACCCGGCCAGCAGGACGACGGCAATGACCAATAGGGAAGTTCTCAAGTCTCTCTCCTTCAGCGTGTGGCCTTCACCGACACCGAGCCATCGGGCATCACCAGTCCGGTGACCGTGGCGCGAGACGCGGTGTTCATGATGCGGATGAGATCGCCCTCGCCGCCGCGGCCCAGCGCACGGCCTTCGGCGGAGATGACGAGCGTGCCAAGGGTGAATACCAAGGGGACGATCTGGTTGCGCTCGACGAGGGTTGGCGCGCCGGCATTGCGCACGAAAACCGGGCGATCCTTGAAGACCGCGACCAGCATCTCGCGGCCGATGACATCCTCAAGCCGGGTCGCGGCACCAGCGACGGTGCCGGATTTCAACGCCACATCCCCGGCGCCGATGACGGTCCGCGCCTGCAGCGACCTCAGGGCCACCACGGTATCGGCAGCCGCAGGTCCGGCCAGACAGGCCGCAATGCACAATAGCCCCCGCATCAGCGCAACTGTGTCGTTGCGCCAAGCATCTGGTCTGCGGCGGTGATGACCTTTGCGTTCAGCTCATAACCGCGCTGCGCCTCGATGAGGTCGGTGATTTCGCGCACGGCATCGACGGAACTATCCTCAAGAAAGCCCTGGCGCAGGGTGCCGAGGCCATTCTCGCCCGGAGCCGCGATCAGCGCCGGGCCGGAGGCCGCGGTTTCGAGAAAGAGGTTTGACCCGGTCGCCTCAAGCCCCTTCTCGTTGGTGAAGCCCGCGAGAGTGACTTGCCCGAGTTGTTCGGGCTGAACCCGGTCGGTAAAATAGGCGTAGACCTCGCCCGAGGCGCTGATCGAGACCGACCGCGCATCGGACGGAATGGTGATGCCGGGCGCGACCGGATAGCCGTCCGAGGTGACGATCAGGCCATCGGCGGAGCGTTTCAGCGCCCCGTCGCGGGTGTAGGCGGACAACCCCGAGGGCAGCGTCACCTCCAGATAGCCGAGCCCTTCGACGGCGAGGTCGAGATCGCCACCCGTCGCCGAAAGGGAACCTTGTGCGACATTTACGGTAACGGCGGCCGGCCGCACGCCAAGCCCAAGCTGGACGCCGGCGGGAACCACGGTTCCGTCGGCCGAGGAGATGGTCCCCGGCCGGGTCAACTGCTGGTAATGCAGGTCGGCGAATTCGGCGCGGCGGGCGTTGTAACCGGTCGTCGACATGTTGGCGAGGTTGTTCGAGATGACCTCGACCCGCATCTGCTGCGCTGCCATGCCGGTTGCCGCAATCTGGAGTGCTCTCATTGCCGGTCCCTTCAGCTTTTGCCTGTCGCCTCGATGACCGACCGGATGCGCCGGTCCTCGCTATCGAGAAATCCCTGGCCGAGTTCGTAGGCGCGCTGCACCTCGATCATGCGGGCGATCTCTGTCACCGCATTGACATTCGACTGTTCCAGAAATCCCTGAAATATCTTTCCGCCCGTCGTTGGCTCTACCCCGTCTGGAGCGTCGAAGCGGGTCGCTCCATCGGCGACGAGACCCGTGGCGCCGGCGGGCGCCCAGAGCCCGATCTGCGCAACCGGAACGCCATCGGCCGAAACGGTTCCATCGCCGCCGACGGCGATCTTTTCCGCACCCGCCGGAACCGCGACCGGCGAGCCGCCAGCATCGAGAAGCCGCATGCCGTCAGTCGTCACCAATTCCCCATCGGCCGAGGCCAGAAACGCGCCCGACCGCGTCATTCGGTTCCCCGCCGGCGTTTCGATCAGGAAATAGCCGTCGCCCTCGATGGCAAGATCGAAGGGGCCGCCGGTCTGGGCGAGCGCGCCCTGGGCATCGTTGACGAGGCGCCCTTCGGCATTTGCCATCGACAGCGAGGGCGAGCCCGGGCCGAGCCGCGCCACATATTCAGCGAAGACCACGCCTTCGGCGCGGAAACCCGTGGTCGAGGCATTCGCGATGTTGTTGGCGATGACCCGCATCTCGGCCATCAGGCCGGATTGGCGGTTGAGCGTCGTATAAAGGCTGTTTTCCACCCTAGTGCCTCGCGATCATCGGGATGATGCCGTCGGTAAAATATTGGACGAGCGCGCCGGACATGAAGGTCATCGACACCCAGAAAACGAGGATCATCGCCCCCACCTTCGGCACGAAAGTCAGCGTCATCTCCTGGACCGAGGTCAGCGCCTGGAACAGGCCGATGACCACGCCCATGACCAGCGCCACCGCAAGGAGCGGTGCCGAGATGATGACGGCGACCCAAAGTCCCTCGCGCAGGATGTCGAATAGCGCCTGCTCGTCCATCAGTCAGACCTGCATCCTGAGGATTTCCTGATAGGCCTCGACGACCTTGTCGCGCAGCGTCACCGCGGTTTCGACCGCCAGCTCGCTCGCCGCCAGCGCCTCGACCAGCGCTCGGGGTTCCGCGTTTCCGGTCATCGTCGCCGCGGCGGTCTGTTCGCCGCTCCGCAGGGTCTCGGCAAAGTCGCCGATGAGGCGGGTGAAGCCGCTCTCCGCCCCGCCGGTTCCTACCGGCGCGGCCAGAGGGGCGGTCGCGGGGCGGGTCTGGGCATAGGACTGCGCGGCGGGTGAGCTTCTGATATCCATTCTGTCCCTGCCGGTTATCTGCGCAGGAGCGCGAGCAGGCTCTGCGCCATCTGGCGGGTCTGGTCGAACATCCTGAGATTGGCTTCGTAGCTGCGCTGCGCTTCGCGCGCGTCGGCGATTTCGGTGACGAGGTCGACGTTCGACCCGTCGAGATAGCCGTTCTCGTCCGCTAGCGGATTGCCCGGATCGAGTACTCGGGTAAGCTCGGCGGGATCGAGTCGGACCCTGCCGGTGCGCACCGCGCCGCTCTTCTCGCCGTTCTCGATCACAGCCTCGAAGGCCACCATCTTGCGGCGGTAGCCCGGCGTGTCGGCATTGGCGATGTTCTCGGAGACATGGCGCAGACGCGCGGCCTGCACTTCCATTCCGCTTGCCGCGATCGATAGGCTGGAACTGAAATCACTCATCTCTCAGCCCCCTCAGCGGCGCCCGAGGCTGGCACGAAGAATGTCGAGCGACTTGCCGTAGACGGCGAGTGCGAGGTCATGTTCGCGCTGGACCTCGGCGGATTTCACCATCTCGGTTTCGAGCGAAACGCTGTTGCCGTTCGGCGACATCTCAGAAAGGGAAACCTGCGCGGCGGACACATTCGCCGCGCTGTCGTCGGCGTCTAAATGCCCTGGCCGCGTACGCGTCATGCCGGCGCCATCCGCTTCCCGGTAGGTCGCCGCGAATCCGGCAATGTCCTTTGCCCGATAGCCGGGCGTATCGGCATTGGCAACATTCTCCGCGATCAATGCCTGTCGGGCAGCAGCATGGGCAGACAGCGACGAGGCAATCGCCAAAACCTCAGGTTTGATGAACATCGGGGCTTCTCCTCCGAGCTTTCAATCAAGCTTTAATTTCGATTCGTTTAGAAAGGGTAATGCGGAACAAAGGGAGATCGCCGTGACCGGGCCAGACCTCGAAAACCTGCGGGCAGAGGTTGTCGCGACCATCGCCGTTCGCCAGATCGGGCGGATATCTGAGGTCCGGCAAGGCGCGATCCGCATTGCCGGCGGCACCGCCGACTGGAAACTTGGCGACCGGATCCGGCTCCTCGCGCGCCCCGAGCAGACAGGCGAGATTGTCGGGCTGCAGCCGAGCAGCGCCACCGCGCTCATCGACGGGTCGACCGAAGGCAGCGCGCTCGGCGACCGGGTCGAACGGCTGGGGGCGGTCGGAATCGCGCCGCATGAAAGCTGGATCGGGCGCGTGATCGACCCGATGGGCAACCCGCTTGACGGCCGGCCGCTGGTGCGCGGGACGGTCGAACGGCCCGTGCTCGGCGCGCCGCCGCCGGCCACCAGCCGCAAGCGGCTGGGCGGGCGGCTTGAGACCGGCACGGCAATCTTCAATACCTTCCTGCCGATCGTGCGCGGCCAGAGGCTCGGGCTCTTCGCGGGGTCCGGCGTTGGCAAATCCTCACTCCTCGGGACGCTGGCCCGCAACATGAGCGCCGACCTTTGCGTCATCGCCCTGATCGGCGAACGCGGACGCGAGGTGCGGGAGTTCGTCGAAGCGGTCCTCGGACCCGAGGGGCTCGCGCGCAGTATCGTCGTGGCGGCGACGGCGGACCGTTCCCCCCTCATCCGCCGGCGCTGCGCCTGGACCGCAATGAGCATCGCGGAGCATTTTCGCGACCGTGGCCTGCAGGTTCTCTACTTCGCCGATTCGGTGACCCGCTTTGCCGAGGCGCATCGGGAGATCGCGCAGGCGGGCGGTGAGGCGGGCACCGTGCGCGGCCACCCCGCCTCGACCTCGCAGCTCATCATGACGCTGGCCGAACGTGCCGGTCCTGGGCCGGAGGCGGCGGGCGACATTACCGCGATCTTCTCGGTCCTCGTGGCCGGATCGGACATGGAGGAACCGGTCGCCGATATCCTGCGCGGGGTGCTCGACGGGCACGTGGTGATGGAGCGCGAGATTGCGGAGCGCGGCCGCTTTCCGGCAATCAACCTCTTGCGCTCGGTATCGCGGTCGTTGCCGGGGGCCGCCTCACCCGCCGAGAACGACCTGATCGCCGGGGCGCGGCGATTGCTTTCGGCCTATGACGCGGCGGCCCTGATGATCCGCTCGGGGCTTTATGTGTCCGGCACCGACCCGATGATCGACGCGGCGATCCGCGTCTGGCCGGATCTCGACGCCTTTTTGGCGGAACCGGGACGGGACGGGATCGCGGCAAGCTTCCGCCGGCTTGGCGAGATCGTCGAAAGATCGGGCATCTAGGCTTTCTCGGCCCGGCCTGGAGTCCCGTAGCGTCACAAGACGGATGGCCGCTCGGTGGCCGATCTGCGCCCGATGCGGACTGAGCCATCAGGCAGCCCGCCGGACGTCTGTGCTCAAGGCGGTCAGGACGCTCAGATCAGCCGCGACAGCCCTGACTTCGCCGATCCGCTGAGTAGCGTCAGGGCGGCGTTTCGGCCCGCAAGATCGGAACTCGTGGGGCTGGACTCGCTTCTGGCCAGAAAGAGCCGGATCAACCGTTCGCGCGTTTCGTCCGACCCGAGCGCCGCCGGGTTACCGGTGCCGAGATAGCGCTCCGACGCCGCCTTGAAGGTCGAAAGCTGCTGGTCAAGAGGAAGGCGAACGAAGGGCTGGGGAAGCCCGAAGGCGGTCTGGAACATCTGCCTGAGCGGCGCGGAACCCATGATCGCGTACCATTTCCCGTTCTCGGACCCCTTGCCCGAGGCGATGCCCGGCAGCTCCCTCTCGGCGTTGAGGGCCAGCCGCAGCTCACTGCTCTGCTTGCCGATGGCCGCCTCGAAGGACGCAGTCCGGTAGGACGCGAGCATGCCGTCCGCGAAATCCGAAAGCTTGGTCCGCGGTGTCGCAAAATCGCCAAATCCGAAAGCCTTGGAAAGCTTGAGGTAACGCTTGTCGGAGAGTTTGTTGGCGATAGCATCCGGCGACAGGGTTCCGTCCTCCAGTACCTTTCGGATGAAGTAGCGGTTGCTGATGTCTCCCTCGAGACCGAAGGCGCCAAGTGCCACGCTGAGCAGCCGGCGATCCGCGACAAGATCGGCGGCGGTGGAGACTGACCCGATATGCGCCCGGAAGTAATCCGCATCACGGGCCATCGCGCCCGATGCCGCGAAACGCTGCATCTGTTCGGCGCTGGTGCGCTTGAGTTGGGCCCAGCCGGCCAGGCCTGTGAAGGCGACGACCGGCTGAAAGCTCATGACGGTGCCGCCGCAAGCAGACGTGCCTCGCGCGGCAGAAGCATGCGCAGCGTCTTCAAAGCCTGGTAGAATTGCCCGTCGAGCGTGGCGGCGGTAGCGAGGGTCAGCTGACTGCGGCTATCTGCGTCAGTCAGCGCCTGGCTGAGCTGTTCGATGCCGCGCAGGATCTGATGGCGGGCCTTCTCGGGCTCCGCGTCGCCGGAAAGCACGAGCTGGGCGATGTAGCAGACGCGGCGCACGGGTGTGTTCACCTGCTCGGGATGGATGGCGTCGCGAAGCCTGAGGATGTTGGCATTTGGCGTCAGGACGGCGAGACGCGACCGCTTGTCGCCGTTTTCGATCACAGCGCCGTTGACGAGGACCCTTTCCTTCGGCCCGAGCTTGAGGACCAGCCCGCTCATTCTTCGCGCTCCTGCCCGCGCAGGCCGCGCATGACGGTGGTGTTGATGTCGATGAGCGCAGCCAAGTCTGCCTCGCCCGCAAGGACGCGGCGGCTGTGGTGGCGCGTGAATTCCGCGAGATAGAAGATACCCGCGCGCAGCGCCGGCGGAAGCCTGTTGCCGTCGCCAGAGACGTCCGCGGCGAGTACATTCCAAAGCCTTCGGTTGTCGGAAAGCGCACGCGCCAGCACGGCATATCCCCCGGTGCCGGATTGCGCCGAAGCCAGTGCGCGGGTGCAGCGCGCGAAGGCGTCATACTCGGCGCCACGATCGGTGCGGGTCGGAACGGTAGCGCCGGAATAGGCCGAGCTGGCCAGAATATGGGCGTTCACGGAAAACAGATCCTCACATGGGTTGCATCAGGTCACAGGCGGCGAATCGGGGCGCCCGGAAGCGCCCCGTCTGGTCGGTCAGCGGAAGAGCGACAAGATGCTCTGCGGTGCCTGGTTCGCGATCGACAGCGACTGGACGCCAAGCTGCTGCTGCACCTGCAGAGCCTGCAGCCGCGCCGAAGCCTCCTCCATATCCGCATCGACCAGCGATCCGATCCCGGCGCGGAGTGAATCGGTGAGCTTGCCGACGAAGGAGTTCTGGATATCGATCCGGCTTTGCGCCGAGCCGAATTCGGCCGCGGCGTCGATACCGGTCTGGATCAGGTTCTCGATGTTGCCGAGCGCAGCGGCGGCGCCGGCGGCACTGGACACGTCGATCGAGGACATGGCCGCAAGTCCGCCCGAACCGGCATTCTTGAACTGCGCGCTGACTGTCAGGTCTTTTGCGCCGGCATTGGTGAAGGCAAGCGTACCCGGGGTTCCGCTGTCATAGTCCACCGTCAGGCCGGCGATGCCGAGAGATTCGATGGCGTTCTTGAGACCCACCGCCACGAGATCCGAGGTGGTCGTGGCAGAGACATCATCGGCCGTCACCGTGTAATTCGCCGTCTTGCCGCCGATGGTGACGGATACCTTGTCGCCGGCGGCGAAGGCCGCTGTACCATCGTCGATTTCGATCGTGCCGGCGCCAGAGGTGTTGTCGAGCTGGAAGCCTGCGGTGTCGCCATTGGCCGACACGCCGGTCGAAGCGCCGAACACGTCCTTGGCGGCATAAGCGCCCGTCGACAGGTTCTGGCCGTTGATCGTGATCGACGAGGTGGTCACGCTGCCACCCGCCTGCCGGTCAAGCGACGCGAGAACGTCGATTGATGCGTTCGAGCCGTCGACAAGGTTGAGCCCGTTGAACTGCGCGGCGCCGACGACACTCTTGACCTGATCGACGAGCGAATTGATATCGGTCTGGATCTTGCCGCGGTCGACGTTGTCTTCCTGCGCGGCAACGATCTTGCCCTTGATCTCGGTCATCAGGTCGGTAACCGTTTCGGCCGCCTGACGCGCCACCGCAACGGTCGACTCGCCAAGCGCAAGGCTGTCGGAGATGCCCTTGAAGCCCTTCACGTCGGCCTCCATCACTTTCGAGATGGCCCAGACCGCCGCATTGTCCTTGGCGGAGCCCACCGATTTGCCGGTGGATATCTCATCCTGCGTCTTCGACAGGTTCGAGTTGATGCCGCGAAGGGTCTGCAGGGCGACCATTGCGCTGGAGTTGGTAAGAATGCTGGACATTCGCTGTTCCTTGATCTGGTCGGCACTTCGTGCCGGTTTACACTTGCCCGAAACCTTCGGGCGTGGCGGCATTCTGTCCTTGCGCGGCCATCGCAGCCTTCGCGCCATCGAATTTGTCGATGCAGCGAGATACTGGCGCGCGCTTGTCTAATGAGGCGTAAAGACCGCCCGGCAAATGGATCGCATTTGATGGATCATGCGCGCTGCTCCAGGTTCTGCGTGCCGAAGCGGAGCGTGCGGCCCTGACCGTCCCGGTCATAGGTCGAAAGTTCGCCGCAGACGCTATGCAAAAGTGCCACGCGACGCTGTGCGGACAGCACGCCTTCTCGGGCCGCGCCAAGAAGCGCCAGTTGCCGTTCCGCCAGGGATTTCATCGCCTTCAGGGCATCGGGCGCAATCTCATGGCCATCGCGCGAAAGGGCCTGCGTCAGGTCATCAAGCCTTGCCGCCAGCGCGCCGAGCCCGGCAAGATTGCCGCCACCCAGACACTCCCGGACCTCATCGAGGCAGGCCCCTATGTCACCCATCAGCGGGGATGTGTCATTGGGCATTGCCGTCTCTCCTTTTCAGGGCCTCGAAGATGGTTTCAGCAAGACCGATGCCGCCGGACCTCTGCATGCTCCGCGCCTGTTCGTCGCGGAGGAAGGAAGCGAATTGTTCTTCGCCGACTCCCCCGCCGAATTCGGTGCGCGATTGCCCGAGACCGGCCGATTTCAGCATTTCGGACAGGAACGCCGCCTCGAGATTTTCCGCGGTTCGGCGCAGCGCGGCATCGCGGTCGGTGGGCTGGGTGGCGGGGGCGGGGGC
>DJUV01000222.1 GCA_002440625.1 Rhodobacteraceae bacterium UBA6273
CGAGGCGTCGGAGGCCGACCGCAGCGCGCGGGACGCCCGGCGCGAGGCCGACCGGCGCATGGCCGAGGCTTCGCGCGCCCTGTCGCGGGCCGAGGCGGATCAGTCCATCACCGGCGGCAAGCTGGAAAGCGCCCGCCTCGCCGTGTCCCGGCACGAGGAAGAGGCGATGGCGGCCCGCGCCCGGCTGAAGGAAGCCGAGACCGGCGTTGCCGCCCTTCCCGATCTTGAGGCCGCGCGGGCCGAGGTCGAGGATGTGAAGCTGACGGTCGAGGCGGCGCGGATGACCATGCTCGCCAAGCGGTCCGGGCACGATGAAATCCGCCGAGAGGGCGAGGCGCGGGTCAGGCGGCGGCAGGAGATCACGAAAGAGGTGTCCGGCTGGCGCCACCGGCTCGAGACAGCAGAAAAGCGCAGCGCCGAACTCGCCGAACGCAAGTCCGCGACCGAGGCGGAGCTGAAGGATGCTTCTTCCGCTCCGGCCGAGATCGCTGCCAAGCGCGCCGAGCTTGGCGACGCCATCGACGCCGCCGAGGACCGCCGCCGCGCCGCCGCCGACCGGCTGGCGGCGGCGGAAACGGCCCTGCGTGACGCGACGGATCTGGAGCGCACAACCGAGCGGGCGGCGTCCGAGGCGCGCGAGGCGCGGGCGCGGGCTGAGGCGCGGGCCGATGCCGCCTGCGAGACGGTTGCCCATGCCGCCGGGCGCATCCATGAGGAAACCGAGCTTGACCCAGGTGGCCTTCTTGAGAGCCTTGCCGCTGACCCTGAGAGCATGCCCGCGGCCGAGACGCTCGACGCCGATGTCCATCGCCTCCGCCGCCAGCGCGATGCGCTGGGTGCGGTGAACCTGCGTGCCGAAGAGGACGCCAAGGAGGTTCAGGCCGAACATGACACGCTGGTCTCGGAAAAGGCCGATCTGGAGGAGGCGGTGAAGAAATTGCGCTCCGGGATCGCCGGACTGAACCGCGAGGGGCGCGAGAGGCTCCTGACCGCGTTCGAACAGGTGAACGCCAATTTCCGCCTGCTTTTTACCCACCTCTTCGGGGGCGGCGAGGCGAATCTCGTGCTGGTCGAAAGCGACGATCCCTTGGAGGCGGGGCTTGAGATCATGTGCCAGCCGCCGGGCAAGAAGCTGGCCACGCTGTCGCTTCTGTCGGGTGGTGAGCAGACGCTGACGGCGCTGGCGCTGATCTTCGCGGTCTTCCTCGCCAACCCCGCGCCGATCTGCGTGCTCGATGAGGTCGATGCGCCGCTCGACGACGCCAACGTGACAAGGTTCTGCGATCTTCTCGACGAGATGACGCGGCGCACCGAGACCCGCTTCCTCATCATCACACACCATGCGGTGACGATGAGCCGGATGGACCGGCTTTTCGGCGTGACGATGCAGGAACAGGGCGTGAGCCAGTTGGTCAGCGTCGATCTGAAACGGGCTGAAGCGCTGGTGGCGTGACGGAGGCCGCCGCGCTAACCGCGCATTAATGGTGAATCACTAGAACAGGCCGTGAACAAACCAGAAAGGTTCACGCCCATGCGCGAAGTCGTCTCGATCGCCACCGTCTTCCTTCTTCTTGCAGCCGCGGGGATGCAGGCGGAAACGCCGAAGGTCGCCAAGACCTGCAAGGCGGGTGAGGTCGCGGCCTTCTTTTCGCTCGGCTGCTGACGGCTGGCCTCAGAGTTGGCCTAGCAGCGCGCGCGTCGGCCAGGCATCCGCCGGCAAGCCCAGCCGCCCCTGTTCGCGCTGCACCGCCTCGCGGGTCTTTTCGCCAAGGATGCCGTCGATGGCGCCCACATCGTAGCTCCGCGCGGCAAGCTTTTTCTGCAACGACCGCATCTCGCCGTCCGACAGACCCGCCTCGGGGTTGCCCGCATCATAGGCGGGCGCGCCTTCAAGCCGGGTGGCGAAATAGGCGGCGGTGGTCACGTAGACGAAGCTCTTGTTCCAATTGAAATAGACGCGGAAATTCGGGTAGGCCATGAAGGCCGGCCCCTTCCGGCCCATCGGCAAGAGGACTGCGCCGCGCCCCTGCGCCAGCGGCGCCGACTTGCCCTTCACGCCCATCGCTGCCCATTGGCCGGTCGGGCGTTCGTGGTTCAGCCCCGTCTGAGCCCAGTCGAGATCGGCCGGTACGGAGATTTCCTGCAGCCACGGCTCATTCCGCCGCCAGCCAAGTTCGCTGAGCATTTTCGCGCCGGTCATCAGCGCATCGGCCGATGAGGTCTTGAGCGTGACATGGCCATCGCCATCGCCATCGATGCCGTTCCTGAGGATGTCGTCGGGCAGCATCTGCACCTGCCCGATTTCCCCCGCCCAGGCACCGGTGGTGCGGCGCGGGTCGAAATCGCCGCGCCGGTAAAGCTCAAGCGCGGAAAAGATCTGCGGCCGGAAAAGTTCCGGCCTGCGGCAGTCATGAGCGAGGGTGACAAGCGCGTTCAGCGTGTTGAAGTCGCCCTGCACCGCGCCGTAATCCGTCTCAAGCGCCCAGAAGGCGAGAAGGACGCCGGGCGATACACCGTAGTCGGCCTGCGCGCGCCTGAGGACGGAATCGTACTTCTTGGCGTTCCGCGCGCCGTTCAGGACCCGGTTCGGGCTGATGACGCTGCCGGAAAACTCGATGAAGTTCTTCTTGAAGACGCCCTGCGAGCGGTCGGCGCGGAGCACCTTCTGGTCCTGACGGACGCCGGCGAAGAACTCGCCCGCGAGGCCTGCGTCAAAGCCGCGCCGGGTGGCCTCGTCTGAAAGCCCCTGCACGAACGCCCCGAAACCGCCGCCGCATTGGGCGAAAACAGCTTGCGGGGCAAGTGCCAGGATGAGGGCCGGAATGAGGCGGGACATGCTGGGTTCCTTGCCGTTTGTTGCGAGCCTAGCAGCGCAGGACGGGCGGACAACCCCGCAAGTCTGGATTTCTCTTGGGAAGAATTAAGATTTGTTTAAGCATTGTTCACGATTCTCTAACAGGACTGAGCGGAGCACGTCGGTACCGCCACCGGCGCGCAGGAGGGGCGATGCGGGTACTGATCGTCGAAAGCGACCCCAACCTGGGCTGGCTCTGGAAGCGGCATGTCGAACGGTTTTCGGCAGAGGTTTCGCTGGTCCAGTCGCAGGAAGCCGCCGTCACCCACATCGAGCGGGACGAGGTCGATGTCATCGTCCTTGACCTGATCCTGTCGGGTGGCAGCGCAATTGCGGTGGCCGACTACGCGGCCTACCGGCGGCCGGACGCAAAGATCGTCTTCGTCACCAATACCTCGTTCTTCTCGGATGGCTCGATCTTCCAGCACATCCCCAATGCCTGCGCCTTCCTGCCGTCGCGCACCCCGCCCGAAGATCTGGCGGCGGTGGTGGAGCACTACGGCTCCACGCCCTGACCGAGCCGGCGAGGAGTCGGCGACCCGCGGTCATTGTTCCCCAAGGACGTCTGATCCAAGCCAAACCGCAGATATTGTCTCCCGTCCCGCATCGGGTCTGCGCCGGTTCTTCTGGCGCGCGTCTGTGTTAGCGCCTGAACCGAGCCCAAATCTTGCAAATTATTCAGAGCGGTTCATGCTGGTTGCCGGGGGGAAGGGTGTTATGACGGACTATTTGCCGGAAGCCGTGCGGGCCGGATTGGAAGAGGCCCGGAAACGCGAACTCAGACGCCGGTCGCGGCTTTGCGTGCATGCGGGGGATGAGGTCTACCCCATCCTGCGCTTCTGGGAGACGGGCTTTTCGCTCGACGCCGAGCAGGTGCTGGCGCTGCGCGGCATGGTCGATATCTATGACGGGCCGAGGCATCTTTACAACTCGCTCATCATCGCCGCCGATGTCGAGAATGGTGAGCTGATCTGCAGCATGAAACGGTCGACTCTAACGATGGACCGCCCGGCTCTCGACTATGTGCGCGAGGATGACGCGCCGGCGGGCTATCTGCCGCGCGACTGAACCGCGTCAGGCCCGGATCGCCACGACCGTGCCGATGGGCGCGATGCGCCGGTGTTCCTCGGTCCCGGTTTCGCAAAAGGCGCGCGAGCCAGATCACTGCAGGTCGGCAAACGCGCCTTTCAGCCGCCCGACCGCATCCTCGATCCGCGCATGCGGCAGGGCGATGTTGAAGCGGAGGCAGCTTTCGCCGCCCTTGCCGAAGCCGGGTCCGGGGCTGGCGGCGATCTTCGCCCCTTTCGCCACGCGTTCGTTGATCTCTTCCGCCGTCATCCCGGTGCCGGAGAAATCGACCCAGGCGAGGTAGGTTCCCTCCATCGGCTGCATCTTCAGGCCGGGGATCGCGTTGACGCCTCTGAGGAACGTACGGTGGTTGGTGTCCAGATAGGGAACCAGCCGGTCGACCCATGCCGCCCCCTCGGGCGAATAGAGCGCGGGCGTCATGTGCATCGACATGGAATTGGGCGAGATGGCGAGTTGTTCGAGACGGACGGACAGGCGCTTGCGCAGGCCTTCGTCGGCGATGATGACGTTGCCGCAATGCATCCCGGCGACGTTGAAGGTCTTCGACGTCGACGCCAGAACCAGCAGCCGGTCGGCGATGGACGGGTCGACGAGCGGCATGGCGATGTGCTTCTGGCCGGGAAAGACCAGATCGTGGTGGATCTCGTCCGAGATCAGGATCAGGTCGTGCCGCTTGGCGAAATCGGCCATGCCCCGCAGTTCGGCGCGGCTCCAGACCCGGCCCCCTGGGTTGTGCGGCGAACAGAGGATGGCGATGCGTTCGTTGCCGGTCATCTGCGCATCCCAGGCATCGAAATCCATCTGGTAGATGCCGTCCCTGACCGCGAGCGGGCATTCGACAAGCTGGCGGTCGTTGGAGCGGATCACCCGCGCGAAGGCGTGATAGACGGGCGTGAAGACGACGATGCCGTCGCCGGGCTTCGAATAGGTCTCAAGGCACATGGAGACGGCGTTGACGATGCCGTGGGTGATGAGGATCTCCTCGGGCCGGACGTCCCAGCCGTGGCGCGACTTCATCCACCAGGTGATCGATGCGTCATATTCCCGGCGGTCGCCGAAATAGGTGAACAGCCCCTTGTCGGCGACGGCGCGGACGCGGTCGATCATCGCTTCCGGCGGGCGGAAATCCATATCGGCGACCCACATCGCGAGCCCGTCCTTCGGGGAGACGCCGAACGAGGCCTCCATCATGTCCCACTTGTTGGAATGCTGGCCGCGAAAGTCGATCAGGTCGTCAAAGCTCATGGGGTCTCTCCGGGATTGCGGGGCTGAGACTAGCCACGACAGCGGCAGGTGCAAGGGGCCGCGGCCCCATTGCGCGGCGCTTGGGCTTCGCCTAAATCACGCGCATGACGACACGCCCGATCCTGATCCATCCCGACCCGCGGCTGAAGAAGCTTTGCGATCCTGTGACCGAAATCACGGAGGAATTGCGGCTGGCGGCTGCCGAGATGCTTGAGACGATGTATGACGCCCCCGGCGTCGGCCTTGCCGGGCCGCAGGTCGGGCTGATGAAGCGCATCCTTGTGATGGACTGCGTGAAGGACCCGGAAGCCACGCCCCGCCCGATGGTTCTGATGAACCCGGAAGTCACCTGGACCTCGGAAGTGCGCAATACCTATGAGGAAGGCTGTCTCTCGATCCCAGACCAATATGCCGACGTGACGCGGCCGGCTGAGGTCAGGGTGCGCTGGCTCGGACTTGACGGGCGTGTGGCGGAGGAACATTTCACCGACCTCTGGGCGACCTGCGTCCAGCATGAGATTGACCATCTGAACGGCAAGCTCTTCATCGACTACCTGACGCCGTTGAAGCGCCAGCTCATCACCCGGAAGATGGAAAAGTTGAAGCGCGAACGGGCGCGGCTGTGACCGTCCGCGCCTTCGTTCCATACCCCGACAAGCGGCTTCGTACTGCCGCCGAGCCGGTGGGGCAGGTGACCGAGACGGTCCGAATGATCTGGGACGACATGGTCGAGACGATGGACGCGATGCCGGGCGTCGGCCTTGCCGCGCCGCAGATCGGGATCATGCTAAGGCTCGCCGTCGTCGATTGCTCCGACAAGCGCGGACAGGTGGTCAGGATGGCGAACCCGGAGGTGCTTCATGCCTCAGTGCAGATGCGCCGGCATGAGGAGGCGAGCCCGAACCTGCCCGGCGTTTCGGCCATCATCGAACGGCCGCGCGCGGTGACGGTGCGGTTCCTGAATGAGGCGGGCGAGATCGAGGAGCGGGATTTCGTCGGGCTCTGGGCGACGAGCGTGCAGCACCAGATCGACCACCTGAACGGCAAGGTCTATGTCGACCGGCTGTCGCCCCTCAGGCGCAAGATGCTGGTGGCGAAAGCGGCGAAACTGGCGCGGAACGGATAGCGCGCCGGGGGATTTTGCATCCCCCGGACCCCCTGCAGGGTATTTGCGCAACGAAGAAGGGGGAAGGGATGCGCATCGTTTTCATGGGGACGCCGGAGTTTTCGGTGCCGGCGCTCGAGGCTCTGGTGGCCGCGCATGAGGTTATCTGCGTCTATACCCAGCCGCCCCGGCCCGCCGGGCGCGGCAAGAAGGACCGGCCCTCGCCGGTTCAGGCGCGGGCTGACGAGTTGGGCCTGCCGGTGCGGCATCCGGTGAGCCTCAAGGGCGTGGAGGCGCAGGCGGAGTTCGCGGCGCTTGGGGCCGATGTGGCGGTGGTGGTGGCTTACGGGCTGATCCTGCCGCAAGCCGTGCTGGATGCGCCAGCGAAAGGCTGCCTCAACATCCATGCCTCGCTTCTGCCGCGCTGGCGGGGGGCGGCGCCGATCCATCGGGCGATCATGGCCGGGGATGCGGAGACCGGCGTCTGCATCATGCAGATGGAGGCGGGGCTGGATACCGGGCCGGTGCTTCTGACCGAGCGGCTGGTGATCGGGGCGGAGGAGACGACGGAGGAGCTGCATGACCGGCTGTCGGGCTTGGGTGCGCGGGCGATCCTTGCGGCGCTTGACCGGTTGAGCGACCTCGTCCCGGTGCCACAGCCCGAGGCGGGCGTGACTTATGCGGCGAAGATCGACAAGGCCGAAGCGCGGATCGACTGGTCGCGCCCCGCGCCCGATGTCGACCGGCTGATCCGGGGCCTGTCGGCTTTCCCTGGCGCCTGGACGGAGATCGGCGGCGAGCGGGTGAAGCTGCTGAGGTCACGGCTGGCGATGGGGCAGGGCGCGCCGGGGGCGGTGTTGACGGGTTTCACCATCGCCTGCGGTACGGGCGCGGTAGAAGTGACTGAAGCGCAGCGCGAGGGCAAGCGGCCGATGCCGTCATCCGAGGTCTTGCACGGCCTCACGCTTCCGGCGAGGCTGGTCTGAGGGCCTGAACCGGCCCCTGGAGGCGCATATGGCGATTCTCGCCCTCATCATCATCGGCGCGGCGGCGGGGTTGATCGCCACGCGGCTGATGAATGTCCAGACCGATCTTGTCACCACCATCTCCATCGGCATCTTCGGAGCGCTGGTCGGCGGGCTTGCGCTGCGCTTCCTCGTGTCGCTCGCCGGGATGGCGGCGGGGTTCGTCGGCGCGATTCTTGGCGCGATGGTGCTGATCTGGCTTTGGGAGAAGTATGGTCCGGGTCGCCGTTAGTTAGCGGCGCGGCGGGCGCGATCTGTAGACCGGCAGTTGCCAGCCGAAAAGCAGGCTTCCGGCTCGCAAGGTGAAGGTCACTCCGGCGCAGACGAGAAGCGCAACGCCTGAAGGCAGCACCGGCAGGGCAAGAAGCCCCGCGCTGGCCCCGGCGAAAGCGGCGGTGACGTAAAGCTCCCCCTGTTTCAGGACCAGCGGTACCTCGTTGCAGACGACATCGCGCATGAGGCCGCCGAAGCAGCCGGTCGCCACGCCCATGAAGATCACGACCGGCCACTGTTGTCCAAGGCCGAGCGCCACGCCGACCCCGGCGGGGACCGCGACCGAAAGCGCCAAGGCGTCAAGCCAGGTCAGGACGCGGAGGCGGCTTTCGAAGAGGTGGGCGGTGAAGAACACCAGCACCGCCGCCGCGACGGCAAGGCCGATGAAGGACGGGCGTTCGATCCAGAAGACCGGGTTGCGGTCGAGAAGGACGTCGCGAAGGGTGCCGCCGCCGACCGCCGTCAGGCAGGCGAGGAAGGAAAAGCCGACGATGTCGAGCTGCGCCCGGCTGGCGGCAAACGCGCCGGTCAGGGCGAAGACGAAAACCGAGGCGTAGTCGAGAACCTCAGGCAGCGTCATCGGCCTTGGCCTTCTTCGGCTTGAAGGGCGCCATGCCGGCGCGCGCCAATTCGTCGGCGCGTTCGTTTTCCGGGTGGCCGGCATGGCCCTTGATCCATTCCCAACGGACGCGGTGGCGGGCCTGCGCCTCATCGAGGCGTTGCCAGAGGTCGACGTTCTTCACCGGCTTCTTGTCCGCCGTACGCCAGCCGTTCCGCTTCCAGCCATGAATCCACTGGCTGACGCCGTTCTTCACATAGGCGCTGTCGGTGATGACGGTGATCGCGGAGGCACGGGCGAGCGCTTCGAGGGCTGAGATCGCCGCCAGCAGTTCCATCCGGTTGTTGGTCGTCTCGGCTTCTCCGCCGTTGAGTTCGCGGGTCTTGACGACTTCGCCGCCCTCGCGCGCGATCATCAGGACACCCCAGCCGCCGGGGCCGGGATTGCCGGAGCAGGCTCCGTCGGTATAGGCGAAAAGGTCGGGCATTGTGGCTCCGGTCTCGGGTTCGGCTCGTCTAGGCCGGGCGGCGTTCGTGGTCAACGGTCGGCGCGGGTGCGGAAGATCACGAAGGGATCAAGGGTGCCGGCAAGGCCGCGCTCATGGCCATTGGCGGCGGCGATGATTGTGAAGCCCGCGGCGGCGAGCATGTCCTTCAGTTCGTCACGGGTGACATAGGTGTAGCTGCGACCGAGCCGGTCGCGCACTTCGCCAGCGCCTGTCTTCATCGCGATGTGGAAAAGCCCGGCAGGTTTCAGCGCCCGGTGGATGGCGGCCAGATGGCGCGGCAGGTCGGCGCGGGGTGCGTGGAGGAGCGAGAAATTGGCCCAGACGCCGTCATAGGCGGCCACAGCCTCCAGTTCATCGAAGGTGCCGAGGCGGGCGCCGATCCGGTGCCGGTCATTCGCCAAGGCCACCATGGCGGGCGAGGCGTCGACCGGATCGGGGTGAAGGCCCGCGTTGCGCATATGGGCCGAGGCATCGCCCGGACCGCAGCCGAGGTCAAGGACGCGGGCGCCTTGCGGCAGGGCGTCGATGAAGGCCTTCAGCGGCCGGGTGAGGCGGACGACCCGGAAGCGTTTGGCATAGGCCGCGGCATTGGCCTCGTAGGCGTCGATCGTGGCGCGATCCACGCTCATGCCGGTTCGCGAAGGACGCGCGGCACCTTGAATTCGACCCTTTCCTTCGCGGTCTCCACCAGTTCGACCGTCAGGTCGTGGCGGGCGCGGAAGGCGTCGATGACCTCGTTCACCAGCACTTCGGGGGCGGAGGCACCTGCCGTCACGCCGACGGCGCGGATGCCTTCCAGCGCACGCCAGTCGATGTCGGTGGCGCGCTGGACCAGCTGGGCATAGGGGCAGCCCGCGGCGCGGCCGACCTCGACCAGGCGTCTGGAGTTGGAAGAATTCGGCGCGCCGATCACCAGAAGCGCGTCGATCTGCGGCGCGATCGACTTGACCGCTTCCTGGCGGTTGGTGGTGGCGTAGCAGATGTCTTCCTTGTGCGGCCCGATGATCGCCGGAAACCGCGCCTTCAGCGCGGCGACAATCCCGGCGGTGTCATCGACCGAAAGCGTCGTCTGGGTGATGAAGGCGAGCTTTGCCGGATCGCGAGGGCTGATGCCGGCGACATCGGCCACCGTTTCGACCAGAAGCACCTCGCCCTCGGGCAGTTGGCCCATCGTGCCGAGCGTCTCCGGGTGGCCGGCATGGCCGATCATCACCATCTGCAGGCCGTTCTCGAAATGACGCTCGGCCTCGATATGGACTTTGGAGACGAGGGGGCAGGTGGCGTCGACATAGACCATCCGCCGCCGCTCGGCCTCGGCGGGCACCGCCTTCGGCACGCCGTGGGCGGAGAAGATCACCGGCCGGTCAGGCGGGCATTCGTCCAGTTCCTCGACAAAGACGGCGCCCTTGGCGCGCAAGCCATCGACGACGAAGCGGTTGTGCACGATCTCGTGCCGGACATAGACCGGTGCGCCCCATTTCTCGAGCGCGAGTTCGACGATCTTGATAGCCCGGTCGACACCGGCGCAGAAACCGCGCGGCGCGGCCAGGTAGAGGGTGAGAGCAGGGCGCATGGCTTTGTCCAGTCGGTTCGCGCGGCGGACAATAAACGACACCTCCGCCGGGGACAACCGGCGGAGACTGCCAGACCGGCGCGCCCGGCTCAGTTGCCGCTCGCGGCCTCTTCCTCACGGTCGAAGCGCGGCTCGCGCGGGGGGCGGCCGATCACGTCGCGCAGCGCATCCAGTTCGATGAAGTTATCGGCCTGGCGGCGAAGTTCGTCCGCGATCATCGGCGGCTGGGAACGGATCGTCGACACGACCGAAACCCGGACCCCCTGACGCTGAAGGCTTTCGACCAGCGGCTTGAAGTCGCCATCGCCCGAAAAGAGGACGATGTGGTCCACCCGCGGCGCAAGCTCCATGGCATCGACGGTCAGTTCGATGTCCATGTTGCCCTTGACCTTCCGGCGACCCTGGCTGTCGGTATATTCCTTGGCCGGTTTGGTCACCATCGAAAAGCCGTTGTAGTGGAGCCAGTCCACCAGCGGCCGGATCGGGGAGTACTCGTCGTTTTCCAGAAGCGCGGTGTAGTAGAAGGCGCGCAGCAACTTGCCGCGGCGTTCGAACTCCTGCCGGAGGAGTTTGTAGTCTATATCGAACCCCAATGCCTTGGCTGCGGCATAGAGGTTCGAGCCGTCAATGAACAGCGCAAGCCGTTCGTCCTTGTAGAACA
>DJUV01000224.1 GCA_002440625.1 Rhodobacteraceae bacterium UBA6273
AGCGGGTTGATCGGGTTGACGATCCCGGCGACGGCACCGCCGAGAAGAGTCGCCACGGTTTCAAGCGAGTTCGGCAGCATGTAGGCGACGACATCGTTCTCGCCGATACCAAGCTTGCGCAGAAGGTTCGCGGTACGGGTGACTTCGGCCAGAAGCTCCGACCAGGTCAGCGTGATCGCCGGATCGGTCGGGGCGGATTGCAGCTGAAAGCTGACGGCGGGGCGCACGGGATGTGCATCGCGGGTGCGGCTGATGAACTGGTAAAGCGTGACCGGCAGGTCGCGGGCGCCGTAGGCCATTTCCTGTTCGACAGAATCCCTGTCGGCGACCGTCGCAAATCGCGCCATCAATTCCTCCCCTTTCGCCCTCCTCCGGGCAATCCCTCAGGGAAAGATGCTTGGAATAGCCGCTTGGGGCAAGAGTGACGCGCCGTCCGCGCAGAAGCGCGACGCCGCGTCACAGGGGCCGTGGAAGGCCTTATTTCGCCGGAATGCGCAGCATCTGGCCAGGGTAGATCTTGTCGGGATGCTTCAGCATCGGCTTGTTGGCCTCGAAGATCTCCATGTAGCGGTTGGCGCTGCCGAGCGTCTTCTTGGCAATGGCCGACAGGGTGTCGCCCTTGGCGACGGTGTGGAACACCGGCTCCGGCCCGTCCGCATCGGCTTCGACCGTGCTCACGCCCGCGACGTTGCCGACGGCGAGGATGACCTTTTCCTTGATCTCGGGGCTGACGGCCTTGCCCGTGACCTTGACCGTCTCGCCTTCGACCTTGATGTCGAGGCCCGAGGCATCAAGGCCAAGATCCTTGATTTCCTTCTGCAGCGCCGCTTCCGCCGGCACTTCCGCCGCCTCGGCCGAACCGCCGAACAGCTTCTTTCCGGCGTCTTTCACGAAACTCCACACACCCATTGTTTTCTCCACTCATGCTGAACCGTCACGGGCAGAAAGCCCGCGAACCGCCGACACTATCGGGCGCATGGATGGGTATTGCAACCTTGCGGCAGCTATTCCGCCGCCAGCCCTTCGGTGAACTGAAGCCGCGCCAGCCGCGCATAAAGCCCGCCCTCTGCCACCAGCGCGTCATGGCTGCCGGTGGCGACGATCCGGCCATGATCGAAGACGACGATGCGGTCGGCCTTCTTCACCGTCGCAAGGCGGTGGGCAACAATGATCGTGGTGCGGTCCCTGGCAAGCTCATCCACCGCCCGCTGCACCAGCCGTTCGCTTTCCGCGTCCAGGGCCGATGTCGCCTCGTCCAGCAACAGGACCGGCGCATCGCGCAGGATGGCACGGGCAATCGCGATGCGCTGCTTCTGGCCGCCCGACAGCATCACGCCGCGCTCGCCAAGGTTGCTGGCGTAGCCGTCCGGCAGGGCCGCGATGAAGTCATGCGCGGCGGCGGCACGGGCAGCGGCCTCCACCTCGGCATCGGTCGCTTCGGGGCGGCCGTAGCGGATGTTTTCGCGCGCCGAGGCGGCGAAGATCACCGGGTCCTGCGGCACCAGCGCCATGGCGCGGCGGAAGTCCGAGCGCTTCATCTCGGTCAGCGGGATGCCGTCGAGAAGGATGCGGCCCGCCTGCGGATCGTAGAAACGCAGGAGAAGCTGGATCACCGTGGTCTTGCCTGCGCCCGAGGGACCGACAAGCGCCACCGTCTCACCGGGCTGGATATAAAGATCGACGCCCGCCAGCGCCGATTGGTCGGGCCGTGTCGGATAGCGGAAGGTCACGCCCTCGAACCGGATATCGCCCTTCGCCGGGCGCGGCAGCGCCACTGGCTTCGACGGGTCGATGACGCTGTCGGTGGCGCTGAGAAGCTCCACCAACCGCTCCGTCGCACCGGCAGCACGTTGCAACTCGCCCCATATCTCCGAAAGCGCCGCAACGGAGCCGGCTGCCATCACCGCATAGATGACGAACTGCACCAGTTCACCCGCGCTCATCACCCCGGCGCGCACATCGCGCGCGCCAATCCAGAGGACGCCGACGACACCGCCGAAGACGAGGAAGATGACGATGATCGTCATCAGCGTCCGGGTGCGGATGCGGCGGCTGGCCGAGACATAGGACGCTTCCGTCACCCTGCCGAAATCGCCCCGCGCCTCCGCCTCATGGGTAAAGGCCTGAACGGTCTGCACCGCGCCCAGCGCCTCGGCCGCAGCACCCGAGGATTGCGCGATCCAGTCCTGGTTCTCGCGCGACAGCACGCGCAGCTTCCGGCCTTGCGTGACAATCGGCACGACAACGGCGGGCACGATGAGGAAGACGAGAAGCGTCAGCTTCGGCGCCGTCACGAACAGCATCACGAGGCCGCCGAGAAGGATCAGCACGTTCCTGAGCGCGACCGAGACGGAAGACCCGATCACCGACAGGATCAGCGTCGTGTCGGTGGTGATCCGGCTGACGACCTCACCCGTCATGGTGCGTTCGTAGAAGGCGGGGCTCATCCCGATCACCCGGTCAAAGACCGCCTTGCGGATATCGGCCACGACCCTTTCGCCAAGCTGCGTCACAAGGAAATAGCGCGCGCCGGTGCCGAGGGCGAGGAGCGCGGCAATGACCAGCGCCCCGGCGAAGTAGCTGTCGAGAAGGGCTGTGCCCTTGCCAAAACCGTCGATGACCCGCCTGACCGCCAAGGGCAGCACGAGCGAAACCGAAGCGGTCAGCACAAGCGCCAGCCCCGCCATCACGATCATGCCGCGATAGGGCCTGAGGAACGGCATGAGGCCAGAAAGCGCGCCCACCTTCTTCGAGGCGGCGCGGTCTTCGGTCACGACGGGGGATCTTGCCATGGCGCTTCCTTCCGATGGCGGCGGTTTAGGCGCGTCAGATGCCGAGGGCAAGGGGCCGAGGGTCGGCTGAATTGTCGCGGAGGGGCCTCAATCAGGATGCTTCGGCATGTGCCCGGATGTCGCGACGTAGGGCCGCGTCACGTCCTTCAGCGTCAGATCGAGGCATTCGACATCGGCGCGCACCGCACCGTCGCCGGCAAGGACCAGCGTCACCGTCCCGGCCGCATCCTCACCGGGCGTCCAGTCGACGGAGAGGACCGACAACACCTCATCCTTATCGCCCTTGTCGACGCCCTGCGAGGCGACGCCGAGGACGCCGTCAATGACCAGAAGCGACCGCACCCGTTCGTAGGGCCGCTTGCGCGCCTCGGCCTTCGGCACATCTTCCCAGCGGAAGCGGTTGATAAGAAAGGCCAGCCGCCTCTCCTTCGGGCGCCAGGTCACGTCACCGGCGGTCAGGACCGCGTCCTGCGTCAGCGCGGCAATGATCCGAAGGTCGTCGGCATCCTCAGCCTTGAGGTAAAGTCCGCCTTCCGCGCCGTCTTCAAAACTTGCGTCCGCCATTCCGCCCTCACTCGCCCTTGATGCGTTCGATGACGGCCCCGCAGGCGCCAAGCTTGTCCTCGACCCGCTCATAGCCGCGGTCGAGGTGGTAGACGCGGTTCACCACCGTCTCGCCTTCCGCCGCGAGCCCGGCGAGGATCAGCGAGACCGAAGCGCGGAGATCCGTCGCCATCACCGGAGCGCCCTTCAGACGCTCAACCCCGGTGACGCGGGCATGGCCGCCGTGGACGTCGATATTGGCACCCATCCGCATCAGTTCCGGGGCGTGCATGAAGCGGTTCTCGAAGATCGTCTCCTCAAGGTCGCTGACCCCGTCGGCGGTGCACATCAGCGCCATCATCTGCGCCTGAAGATCGGTCGGGAAGCCAGGGAAAACCTCGGTCCGGACGTTGACCGCATGGACCCGGCCATTGGCGCGGGAGACCTTCACGCCTTCGTTGGTCTGAGTGATGGTGACGCCGGCCTCCTGCAACTTCTCGCAGAAGCCGGGAAGCAGGTCCATGCTGCCGCCAATAAGTTCCAGCTCGCCCCCGGCAATGGCCGGCGCGATCATGTAGGTGCCAAGTTCGATCCGGTCGGCGACGACCCGGTGGGTGGCGCCGCCAAGGCGGTCAACGCCCTGAATCTCGATCCGGTCGGTGCCTTCGCCGTCAATCTGCGCGCCCATGGCACGGAGGCATTTGACCAGATCAACGATCTCCGGCTCCCGCGCGGCGTTCTTCAGGACCGTCGTGCCCTTGGCCAGCGTCGCCGCCATCACGATGTTTTCCGTGGCGCCGACGGAGGCAAAGCGCTGTTCGATCACCGCGCCTTTGAGGCCGCCCCGCGCCTCGGCATGAAGATAGCCGTCCTTCAGTTCGATCTCAGCGCCCAGCGCCTCAAGCCCGGCGATATGCAGGTCCATCGGCCGCGCACCGATGGCGCAGCCGCCCGGCAGCGACACCACCGCCCGGCCCGCCCGCGCCAGCAAAGGCCCAAGGACGAGGTTCGAGGCGCGCATCTTGCGGACGATGTCGTAATCCGCCGTCAGATTGTTCAGGTCATGCGAGGACATGGCGAGCACTCGCCCGCCCTGCATCGACGTGACCTCCGCCCCGAGCGACTGCAAAAGCAGCGTCATCGTCTTGATGTCCGACAGCCGCGGCGCATTGGTCAGCGTCAGCGGCTCATCCGACAACAGAGTAGCCGGCATCAGCGCCAGACAGGCGTTCTTCGCGCCCGCAATCGGGATTTGCCCGGATAGCGCCGTGCCGCCCTTGACGATGATCGAATCCATGCCCGCCTCAGCCTTCCTCTTTGCCCGTCTCGTCCTGCTTCTGCCTTGCCTTGGCCTGCGCCTTGCGCCGGCCAAGGTTCGCCTTCAAGGCCGCCTTGAGCCGCGCCTCACGCGCGCTTTCGGTCTTTTTCGGCTGCGGACGGGGTGACTTTTCATCCATGCGGCCCTCTCTATCGCGGATGGCGCGAAGGGTCCAGATTGCGCTTGCGCGGGGCCGGATTTGCGTCTAACACCCGCCCCGAACCGGCGCTGTGGTAGCTCAGTGGTAGAGCACT
>DJUV01000141.1 GCA_002440625.1 Rhodobacteraceae bacterium UBA6273
ACGAAGGTCGGCAGCGTCTGCATCAGGTCTAGGATCGGGCGCATCGCCGCAAAAAGCCGTGGCCGATGGGCGGCGGCGATGCCGATGGGCACGCCGATCGCCATGCAGACGACACAGGCCGAGAGTACCAGCGTCAGGCTTTCCATCGTCTCTTTCCAGTAGCCCTGGTTGAGGATGAAGAAAAAACCGAGGATCACCAGAAGGCAGGTTTTCCAGCTTCGCTGCAGATACCAGGTGAGCGCCACGAAAAGCGCGATGATGACCAGTGGATGCGGACTTTGCAGCAGCCAGAGGATGCCGTCGATCAGACCTTGCAGGATGTTCGACAGCGCATCGAAAAAGCCTCGGCCGTTTTCCTTGAGCCAGTCGAACATCTGTTTGGCGGTCTTGCCGACAGGTATCTTGTTGTCGGTCAGCCAGCCCATAGCGCCGGAATGCTCGGTCATCCCTGTCCCCCGAAGATGATCGCCAGTTTGCCGGCCCGCAGGACTGCGGCGCCGGAGCAGATGCGGACCGGCCCCCGTCGGTTCGATCAGGGGCCGGGTGCGGGTTTTCTACTTCAGCGCGGCTTCGACCGCCGCGACGGCATCGCCGCCGTCTTTCGTGGTGACGCCGTCAAGCCAGGGCTTGATCGCGTCCGGGTTGGCCACGAGCCAGGCCTTGGCGGCATCGTTCGCGTCTTCGCCGTCATTCAGGATCGACCCCATGATCTCGTTCTCCATCGCCAGCGAGAAGACGAGGTTCTGCAAGAGTTTGCCCTGGTTCGGGCATTCCTTGACATAGCCCGCGCGCGTGTTGGTGTAGACCTCGGCGCCGCCGAAGTTCGGCCCGAAGACGTCGTCGCCGCCGCTGAGATAGGTCAGTTTGTAGTTGGCGTTCATCGGATGGGGTTCCCAGCCGAGGAAGACGACGGGCTTGCCCGCACCGTCCGCGTTGCCGACCTGCGCCAGCATCGCCTGTTCGGAGCTTTCGACAAGCTCGAAGCCGCCGAGGTTGAACTTGTTGCTGGTGATCATGTCGAGGATCAGCCGGTTGCCGTCGTTGCCGGCCTCGATCCCGTAGATCTTGCCTTCAAGCGCGTCCTTGTGATCGGCAATGTTGCCGAAGTCACTGATGCCCGCCTCGGCACCGGCGGCATTGGTGGCCAGCGTGTACTTCGCTCCGGTCAGGTTCACGCCGAGAACGTCTATCTTGCCGCCGTCGCGATAGGGGGCGATGTCGGCTTCCATCGTCGGCATCCAGTTGCCGAGGAATACATCGACGTCGCCCTGTTCGAGGCCGGTATAGGTCACCGGGATCGACAGGATCTTGGTCTCCGTCTCATAGCCGAGCGCCTGGAGAATCGTCGAGGTGACGGCGGTGGTCGCGGTGATGTCGGTCCAGCCAACATCCGAGAAGATCACCTTGTCGCATCCGGCGGCGAAGGCGGGGGCCGTGGCAAGGCCGAGACCGGCGGCAAGCGCCGTGCCGAGAGTGGCTTTGAAGTTCATTTGTTGCTCCCTGTTTATGTTGATTGATGAGTCAATAAACTTCAACCCCACTCTGGAGCAAGAAGATTCTGATCCATCGGGCATCCCTGGGGTCAGCCTATGACAGAAGTTTCCGCAGGGAAACTGAAAGCTTCGGTGTCTGTGTGGTTGGTTGATTGACGAGTCAATAAAAAACTCCTACGCCTAATGATCTGGCAGGGAAGGTGGTGCGATGCCGAAGGTGGGAATGGAGCCGATCCGGCGCGCCGCGCTCGTCAAGGCGACGATCACGGAGATCGGGCGCACGGGATCCTTGGATGTGACGGTCAGCAAGATCGCCAAGCGCGCGGGCATGTCCTCGGCGCTGGCGCACCATTACTTCGGCTCCAAGGAACAGATATTCCTCGCCGCCATGCGACATATCCTGACGCTTTACGGCGCCGAGGTGCGGGGCGCGCTGGCCGCCGCCGACGGCCCGGAAGAGCGGTTGCGCGCCGTTGTTCGGGCCAGCTTCGGCAGCGGCAGCTTCCGGCGCGAGGTGGCGGGTGCCTGGCTCAATTTCTACGTCCTTGCCCAGACTCAAGCTGAGGCGCGGAGGCTCTTGTCGGTCTACCAGAGGCGGCTCAGGTCGAACCTCTTGCACGGTCTTAAGCCGCTGATCGGCGAGCGTGCCGAAGTGGTGGCGCAGGGCGTCGGCGCGATGATCGACGGGCTTTACATCCGCGAGGTGCTGAAGGGCGGAACCCCTGATGGTGCTGCGGCGGCAAGCCTCGTCTGGGGGCACCTTCGTCGCGAGATGGGCCTGAAGGCGTGACTGCCGCCGGCGTGAAAGCAGAAGAAACGGAAGGAAGCGGTATGGCCATGAAGGCCGAATATGTGATCGTGGGCGCAGGCTCCGCCGGCTGTGCGCTGGCCTACCGGCTGGCCGAGGCTGGCAAAGACGTCATCGTCATCGAACATGGCGGCTCGGACGCCGGCCCCTTCATCCAGATGCCGGGCGCGCTGTCCTATCCGATGAACATGGGGCTTTATGACTGGGGCCTGCATTCCGAACCCGAGCCGCATCTTGGCGGGCGGGTGCTGGCCACGCCGCGCGGCAAGGTGATCGGCGGCTCATCCTCGATCAACGGCATGGTCTTCGTGCGCGGCCACGCCATGGACTTCGACCATTGGGCCGAGACGGGCGCGGCGGGCTGGGCCTATGCCGACGTGCTGCCCTATTTCAAGCGCATGGAAACCTGGCACGGCGACGGCGACACCACCTATCGCGGCACCTCCGGTCCCTTGCATGTGACGCGCGGGCCGCGGAGCAATCCGCTTTTTCATGCCTTCGTCGAGGCCGGGAAGCAGGCGGGTTACGAGGTCACGGAAGACTACAACGGCGAAAAGCAGGAAGGTTTCGGCGCGATGGAGGCGACGATCTGGCGCGGTCGCCGCTGGTCTGCAGCCAATGCCTATCTCCGCCCGGCGCTGAAGCGAAAGAACTGCACGCTGGTTCGGGCGCTGGCGCGCAAGGTGGTGATCCGCGACGGCCGCGCCGTGGGCGTTGAGGTGGAGCGTGGCGGCAAGGTCGAGGTGATCGGCGCCGGGGCCGAGGTGATCCTCTCGGCATCCTCGATCAACACGCCGAAGCTCCTGATGCTGTCGGGCATCGGGCCTGCCGCAGAGCTGGCGCAGCACGGCATTGACGTTCTGGCCGACAGGCCCGGAGTCGGTGCCAATCTCCAGGACCATATGGAGATCTACATGCAGTTCGCCTCGCTCCAGCCGGTGACGCTCTACAAATACTGGAACCTCTGGGGCAAGGCCTTCGTCGGCGCGCAGTGGCTCCTGACCGGGACCGGGCTTGGCGCCTCGAACCAGTTCGAAAGCGCGGCCTTCATCCGTTCGGACAAGGGCATCGACTATCCCGATATCCAGTACCATTTCCTGCCCATCGCCGTCCGCTACGACGGCAAGGTCGCGGCGGAGGGCCACGGCTTTCAGGCCCATGTCGGCCCGATGCGGTCGAAATCGCGCGGCGCGGTCACGCTGCGTTCCGGCGATCCGAAGGACGCGCCGGTGATCCGCTTCAACTACATGAGCCATCCCGACGACTGGGCCGAGTTCCGCAAGTGTATCCGGCTGACCCGCGAGATCTTCGCGCAGGAGGCGTTCAAGCCCTTCGTGAAGCACGAGATCCAGCCTGGGGCGGGGGTCGAGACGGACGACGAGATCGACGCCTTCATCCGCGAGCATGCCGAAAGCGCCTATCACCCCTGCGGTACCGCGCGGATCGGGCGGCGTGACGATCCTATGGCGGTGGTCGACCCGGAATGCCGGGTGATCGGCGTCGAGGGCCTGCGGGTCGCCGACAGCTCGATCTTCCCGCGCGTTACCAACGGCAACCTCAACGCCCCGTCGATCATGACCGGCGAAAAAGTCGCCGATCATGTGCTGGGCAAGGGCATGCTTGCGCCGGCCAACCTCGCGCCGTGGACGAGCCCCCGCTGGAAGGCCGCGCAGCGCTGAGCCGCCCCTTCCGGGCCGCCGCCGCCGCGCGCTATGATCGGCGCGGGACGGCGACGGAGGTTCAGGGCATGGACGACAAGGTAAGGGAACTGGCGGAGCGGCTTCTGAGCCGGGGCTATGACGATCTGCCAGCACGCGAGCAAAAGGTGCTGCGCCGGATCGCCGCCCGGACGGCGATCGCCAGCAACTTCAACGAACGCTACGACCAGCAGCTGAGCTTTGGCGAGCGGGTGGCGGACCGGGTCGCGGCCTTTGGCGGCTCGTGGAGCTTCATTATCATCTTTTCGGTGGTCATCGTGCTTTGGGTCATCGCCAATGCCTGGCTGATGACGCGGCCCGCCGACCCCTATCCATTTGTCTTCCTGAACCTGATCCTGTCGATGCTGGCGGCGATCCAGGCGCCGGTCATCATGATGTCGCAGAACCGTCAGGCCGCGAAGGACCGGCTTGAGGCGGCGCATGACTACGAGGTCAACCTCAAGGCCGAGCTTGAGATCCTGAGCCTGCACGAGAAGGTAGATGACATCCGGGTGCGGCAGCTTGAGGACATCTGCCTGCGGCTTGAGGCGAAGATGGATAGTCTCACACGGGGCTGAGTCAGAGCGTCGCCGGAATCAGCCCTCGCAGCGAATTGCCCATCCAGAGGCGCGCGCGCGGCAGGTCTTCGGCGCTGAGGACCGCCTCATGCGCCTCACCGGTCGCCAGAAGCGCGCCGCGCAGGATGCCGGGCAGGCAGCCGGACGCGCGGGGCGGTGTCCTTAGCCCGCCGCCGAGGTCGAAGAAGAGGTTGCTGATGGTGCCTTCGCATACCTCATCCCTTTCGTTGAGAAAGAGCGCCTCGTCGATGCCTTGGGGCAGGGCGGCGCGGGTCCGGTCGTAAACTGCGCGCTCCGTCGTCTTGTGGCGAAGGCTGGGGTCGTCGGGGTCGAGCCTTTCGGGCGCGATCATCAGGCGCCACTCGGTGGGGTTGGCGGCCAATGGTCCGGTGGTCAGGTCGACATCGCCGTTCCGGCCGATGGAGAGGCGTACCCGCAGGGGCGTGGGGTCCTTGATCGACGCCAGCGCGTGGTCGACGGCACCCTGGTCCCAGGTGAAACCAAGTGCTGCGGCCGAGGCGCGGGCGCGGCCAAGATGCGCGCCGGCCCGGCGAAAGCCGGTGCCGTCCCAGCCGAAGGTCTCGATCAGCCGCGTGTCAGGGCGGCAAAACGTGCTTTCCACAGGGCTTCCTCATATTCACCCTCGGCGGTCGAATCCGCGACGATGCCGCCGCCCACGCCAAATGCTACCTCGCCCTCATCGTAAAGCGTCAGCGTGCGGATCGCCACGTTGAAGCGTGCCGCACCATCGGGCGCGATCCAGCCCATCGCGCCGCAATAGGCGCCGCGCGGCCCGGCCTCGAGTTCGCGGATGATCTCCATGGCGCGGATCTTCGGCGCGCCCGTGATGGACCCGCAGGGATAGATCGCCCGGAAGATCGCCGAAGGTGTGGTGCCGGGCTGAAGCGCGCCGGTCACGCGGCTGACCATCTGATGCACCGTCACATAGGATTCGATGGCGAAAAGCTCCGGCACCCGGACGGTTCCGACGCGGCAGATGCGGGAGATATCATTGCGAAGAAGATCAACGATCATAAGATTTTCAGCGCGGTTCTTCAGGCTTTGCTGTAACTCCATCCTCAGCGCCGCATCATGCGCGGGGTTGGAGGCGCGGGGGGCGGTGCCCTTCATTGGCCGCGTCTCGATCCGCCCGCCTTGGTTCGTCTCGAAGAACAACTCCGGCGAGCGTGAGATCAGCCCCGGCAGGCCGGGGAGCGCCGCATAGCCGCCATATCCCACCGGCTGCCGTGCCCGAAGCGCGCCGTAAAGCCCGAGCGCGGAACCTGAGCGCCGCGCCCGCATCTGCATGGTCAGGTTGGCCTGATAGATGTCGCCCGCCGCGATATAGTCGAGGATGCGGGCGATGGCCCTGCCATGTTCCTCCGCGTTCCAGGCCGTTTCGGCGGCAGTGAGCCCGGCCTCCGCCGCCTCTGCCCCGGCCCGCGTCAGGAGGTCGCCGCCCGCCAGTGGCGCGTCGTAGACACCGAACGCCAGCAGCGGCAGGCGGCGGTGTTCGGGCATCAGCGGCAGAAGCCGCGGCTCAAGCGCATAGCCTGCCTCGTAACTGAGGAATCCGGCGGTCCAGAGCCCGTCGCGCGCGGCACGGTCGAGCGCCTCCAGCGCCGGGGCGACTTCCTCGGCGCTGTCGGCCCGGATCACGCGGCGCGCCCGGTCGAAAAGAACCGGCTGCGCCTTGGGGCCGAATTCAAGAAGGATCATCTCTCGCCCGCGCGCCCTTTGGAATCGTGGAGGGAAAGTGGCCCCGGACGGGCTGACGCGCAAGTGCGATGCCGTCGCTTTGTCCCCCATTCGCGTCCTTGCCGGCGTTTGCCGAAGGCGTTGCTCAGGCAATGTCGTAAGGCAGCACGCCGCGCCGGTCGGGATCGACGCGGAGCTGCCGTTCGAGCGGCGGGACCGAGCGTTGGTGGCAATCGGCCCGCTCGCAGATGCGGCAGGAAATGCCGATAGGCTCGAAGGCGCGGGCGTTGCTCGTGTCCATGTCGTCGGCATAGACGAGGTTGCGGGCATGGCTGATCTCGCAGCCCAAGCCAATGGCATAGCGGCGGACCGGGGCGTGGAAAGATCCGCCGGGTTTTGAGACATCGCGGGCGAGGCAGAAGTAGCGCACGCCGTCGGGCGTTTCGGCAAGCTGGCGTAGGAACCGTCCCGGCGTTTCGAAGGCCTGATGGGCGTTCCAGAGCGGGCAGGCGCCGCCGAAGCGGGCGAACTGAAGCCTTGTGGCCGAGTGACGCTTGGTGATCGTTCCCGCCTGATCGACGCGGACGAAGAAGAAGGGGATGCCCTTGAGACCCGGCCGTTGCAGCGTGGAAAGCCGGTGCGCCACTTGTTCGATGGAGGCACCGAAAAGGTCGGAAAGCCGTTCGAGGTCGTGCCGCGTCTCGCGCGCCGCGGCGAGGAAGGTCTGGTAGGGCAGAAGTGCCGCCCCGGCGAAATAGTTGGCAAGGCCGATCTTGGCGATCGACCGCGCGGTGCCGGTCTGGAACCGTGCGAGGTCAAGCGTCGCTTCCAGCAGGTCGTTCTGGGCCAGAAGGGCGATCTGGTGGAGAAGCTGAAAGCGCTGGGTCGGCGGCAGGGCGCGTGTGGAGAGCGTCAGCACCTTGTCATCCAGCCGCCGCACCTCGCCGGTATCGGCGAAGCGCAAGGAATAGCCGCGCTGCGATAGTGCGGCCCGGGCGCGGTCGATCAGCTGCGAAGGTTCGGTTCCTGCAAAGCGTTCTGCCGCACGGTCCACCGCGTCGATATAATTGTCGCAATAGTGAAAGAAGTCGCGGACCTCTTCCCAGGGCGAGGCGGCCGAGGCGCCACCCTCGCGGCCAAGTGCTTCGTCCAGCGAGGCCAGGCGTTCATGGGTCTGGCGATAGGCGCGGTGCAGTTCAAGGAAGGCCCGCGCCAGCATCGGCGCGTTTGAGGCGGCAAGGCGCAGGTCGGCGATGGGCGGCGCCGTATCGGCAAAGACCGGATCGGCCAGCGCCTCGCGCATGTCGGAGACCATGCGCTCGGCATCGCCCGCCGCAAGCTCTGTCACGTCAAGGCCGAATTCGCCGGCAAGGGCCAGCACCACGGCGGCGGAGACCGGACGATGGTTGTTCTCCATCTGGTTCAGGTAGGGCAGCGACACGCCAAGCTTGGCCGCGAAGGCCTTCTGCGTCAGGCCAAGCCTAGCGCGCGTCTCGCGCAGCTTGACGCCGGCGTAAAGCTTCTGGATCGCCATGCCGCGCCCCCCGGGGATTTGCCGCTTTGCACGCTAGCTTTGCAAAGCCTCTCCCGCAAGCCTAGCCTTGCCCGATCTGACGCGCCCGGACGATCACCCACAGGGCCGCCAGAAGCGACAGCAAGGCCGCGCCAAGCATCAGGAGCACGAGCGGCAGCGGCCCGGTTTCCTTCGTCAGGACGGCCCCCGCCAACGCCGACAGCGCCGCGCCGCCGCCGATCAGGATCGCGCCGCCGATCCCTGCTGCCGAAGCGGCGAGCGCGGGCCGGACCGACAACATCCCGGCATTGGCGCTTGGCAGGAGAAGGCCGTTGCCGAGGCCGATCAGCACGATGAAGCCGAAAAAGACGTTCGGTCCGTCGATCCCCACGGCAACAAGTACGGCCAGCGCCGCCATCGCCACCAGCGTCGCCACCGCGCCCAGCATCATCATCCGGTTTATGCCAAGCCGCACGGTGTAGACGCCCGAGAGGAAGTTGCCGGCCATGTAGCCAAGCGCCGGGGCGCCGAAGTAAAGGCCAAGCAGGGCCGGGTCGAGGCGATAGATCTCGGTCCCGACGAAGGGCGCGCCGCCGAGATAGGCGAAGAACACGCCCGAGGCGAAGGCGGCGGCAAGGCAATAGCCCCAGAACCGCTGCGACCGGAAAAGTGCCGGGTACTGCCGCGCCTGATCGAGGAAGGAGGTTTCCTGACCGCCCCCCGTCTCGCCAAGGTCGCGCCAGATCAGTGCGTAAAGGCCGATGCCGCCGGCCAGCAGAAGCACGAAGGACGCCTGCCAGCCGAAAGCCTCATCCAGCGCGCCGCCGATCACCGGGCCGACCATCGGAACGATCGACATGCCCATGGTGACGTAGCCGATCATCGAGGCGGCGCGGTCCTGATCCACCATATCGCGGACGATGGCGCGGGAGAGAACGAAGCCCACGGCAATTGCGGCCTGCGCCATGCGGAAGACCATGAAGCTGACATAGCCCGGCGCGAAGATGGCGCCGACGGTCGTCACGATGAAGATGCCTGTCACGGCGAGGAGGACGGGCCGCCGCCCGTAGCGGTCAGCAATCGGCCCGATCAGAAGCTGCACCAGCGCCGTCATCGCAAGGTAGGCCGACAGCGACAGCTGCATCAGATGGTAATCGACCCCGAAATACCGCGCCATCGACGGCAGCGAGGGCAGGAAGATGTTGAGCGACAGTGCCGGCAGCGCCGCGACCATGACCAGCGTCAGGATATGGGGCGGCGTCGAACGGTCAAGAAACCGGGTGGGAGGCATCGCGGAGGCCATATCCCCGTCCTATGGGCTTTGCTCTGCCTCGTCCACGCCGAAACCGCGCGCCTTCATCACCATTTGTGAAAGATGAAGAAGGCCCCACAGGCGATCAGCGAAAAGCCGATCAGGTGGTTCCAGCTCAGCGGTTCCTTCAGGTAGAGGACCGAGAAGATGGCGAAGACCGACAGGGTGATGACCTCCTG
>DJUV01000083.1:0-3711 GCA_002440625.1 Rhodobacteraceae bacterium UBA6273
ACGATCAAGTCGCACCACAATGTCGGCGGCCTGCCGGAAAAGATGGGCCTGAAGCTGGTCGAACCCTTGCGCGAGCTTTTCAAGGACGAGGTCCGCGCCCTGGGCCGCGAGCTTGGCCTGCCCGAACAATTCATCCGCCGCCACCCCTTCCCCGGCCCCGGCCTCGCCATCCGCTGCCCCGGCGAGATCACTGGCGAAAAGCTGGAGATCCTGCGCCGCGCCGATGCGGTCTATATCGACCAGATCCGCAAGCACGGGCTTTATGACGAGATCTGGCAGGCCTTCGCGGCGATCCTGCCCCTCAAGACCGTCGGCGTGATGGGCGACTACCGGACCTACGACTACGCGCTGTCCTTGCGCGCCGTGACCAGCGTTGACGGCATGACGGCGGATTACTACCCCTTCAGCCATGAGTTCCTTGGCGAGACCGCCACCCGGATCATCAACGAGGTCAAAGGTGTCAACCGCGTCATGTATGACGTGACCTCGAAACCGCCCGGCACCATCGAAATGGAGTAAGGCGGGGCTTCCCGGATCGCACCGTCCCGACTAACATCCCGCCATGCCGCGTGTCGCCCTCAACGGATTCCTTATCTGCCGGTCGCTGGAAGAGGCGGATCGGGTGTCGCACCTTCTGCCCAACCATATCCGCCTGACGCGGGCAGAACCGGGCTGCCTGAAATTCGAGGTCTTCCGCTCGCAAGCCGATCCGGTGCGCTTCGCGGTCAGCGAGCTTTTCCGCGACCGCGCATCCTTTGACGCGCATCAGGCGCGGACCTCCGATACGATCTGGGCACGAGCCACCAAGGGCATCCCGCGCGAATACCGGATCACCGAGGAAGACCCGGAACGCCGGACGGGTTAACCGCCGAGGATCGCGACCACGTAGCTTTGGGTTTCCTGATAGGGCGGCACGCCGTCGTGCTTGTCCACCGCCAGCGGCCCGGCATTGTAAGCGGCGAGCGCCAGCTTCCAGTCGCCGAAGCGGTCGTACATCATCCTGAGATAGCGTGCGCCGCCGTCGAGATTGTCATGCGGGTCCGTTGCATTCACGCCAAGGAGCCGCGCCGTGTCGGGCATGAGCTGCGCAAGCCCGGTCGCCCCCTTGTTCGAGACGGCATTCGGGTTCCAGCCGCTTTCCTGCTGGACGAGGCGCAGGAACAGATCCTCGGGCACGCCATGCTTGCGCGCCGCAACCTTGGCGGAATCAAGGTAGAGGCCCTTGTAGCGCCCCGAATATGTCGGGATCGCCACCGGCGCTTCGCCGGACTTGCCATGCGGCGTCAGCTTGAAGGATGTATCGTATTGCTTGGCCGCCCGGCTGTCGAGAACCCGGGTCTGGGCGCGAAACTGTTCGAGCCGGGATGCCGCCTTGCCGCTGCCACGCACGAGGTTCAGCCCCTCGGCCATGGCCGCAGTCGCCGGCGCCGCAGCAACCGCGACGATTGCCGCTATCTTCAGGGCAAAGCGCATCTGTCCCCCACGCCGTCTTTCCAGCGCCGGGAACTATACCCGAAAACCGTTTCGAGGCCAGCCCAAACCGGAATCGCGACCGGGGCGCGGTTAGGGCCGCGTTAACCAAGCTCCTTCCTACTTGGAGCGTCGGGGTTTAAGAAACCTGAACAGATTCGGAAGGAGCGCGTCATGGCGGGGTCGGTCAACAAGGTCATTCTCATCGGCAATCTCGGGCGCGACCCCGAGGTGCGGTCTTTCCAGAACGGCGGCAAGGTGGTCAACCTGCGCATCGCCACATCGGAAAACTGGCGCGACAAGCAGAGCGGCGAGCGCAAGGAGCGTACCGAATGGCACTCGGTCGCGATCTTCGATGAGGGCCTCGCCAAGGTGGCGGAGCAGTACCTGAAGAAGGGTTCGACCGTCTACATCGAGGGCCAGCTCGAAACCCGCAAATGGCAGGACCAGAACGGCCAGGACCGCTATTCGACCGAAGTCGTGCTGCGTCCGTTCCGGTCGGCGATGACGATGCTAGGCGGCCGCGGGGAAGCCGGCGGCGGTTCGGGCGGTGGCGGCTACGAGGATGATCGTGGCGGCTACGGCGGCGGCTCGGGCGGCGGCGGCAGTTATGGCGGCGGGTCATCCGGTGGCGGCTATGGCGGCGGTCAGGGTGGCGGAAGTCAGGGCGGCGGCCAGGGTGGCAGCCGCGCCGACATGGACGACGAGATCCCGTTCTGATGGGGCAGTAGGATGGGCAATATTGCCCATCCTACGGGGTTGCGACGGAGGGCGGGGTTTTTACCCCGCCTTTTTCGTCGGACGGCAAGTGGCGCGGCGAACCCGCCCTACGCGAGCGCCTCCGCCAGAAGCTTTCGCACCACATCGCCCGGCACGTCATCGGCGACGAAAGCCTCGCCGATCCCGCGGGCGAGGATGAAGCGCAGGCGGCCGTCCACCACCTTCTTGTCCTGCGCCATCAGCGCCAGCAGCGCATCGGCATCCGGCAGATCACCTGGAATGTCGGCCAAATCAGCCTTCATCCCCATTGCCTTCAGATGCGCGCGGACGCGGCTCGGGTCTTCCTGACTGCAAAGGCCAAGACGCTGGCTGAGTTCGAAGGCCAGCGCACAGCCGATGGCGACGCCTTCGCCGTGGAGCAGCCGGCCCGAATAGCCCGTCGCGGTTTCGAGCGCGTGGCAGAAGGTATGGCCGAGGTTCAGAAGCGCGCGGTCGCCCTCCTCCGTCTCGTCCCGCTCCACGATCCTTGCCTTCATCTCCACCGACCGGCGCACCGCGTACTGCCGGAGCGTGGCATCGCCCGCCGCCAGCGCCGGACCGTTCCGTTCGAGCCATTCGAAAAAGCCGGCATCGCCGAGAAGTCCGTATTTCACCACCTCGCCGTAGCCCGAGAGGAAATCGCGGGCGGGCAGCGTGTCCAGCACGCCGATGTCGGCCAGCACCAATGAGGGCTGGTGGAAGGCGCCGACAAGGTTCTTGCCGTGGACCGAGTTGATGCCCGTCTTGCCGCCGACCGAACTGTCGACCTGCGCCAGAAGCGTCGTCGGGATCTGCACGAAGCGCACGCCCCGGCGCAGGACCGCCGCCGCGAAGCCGGCCAAGTCACCGATCACCCCGCCACCGAAGGCGATCACCACGTCGCGGCGTTCGATCCTTTCGGCCAGAAGCCAGTCGACGGCGCGGGCAAACTCCGGCCAGCCTTTGGTGCCCTCGCCCGCTGGCAGCGACAGCGCCGTCATCGTCACGTCGCCAAGCCCGGCGCGGAGCGCGTCGAGATGCAGAGGCGCCACCGTCGCGTCCGTCAGCACGGCCACGCGCGGGCGGCGGAGCAAGGGCGCAATCTCGGCCCCCGCGCGGGCGATCAACCCGGCGCCGATCCGCACGTCATAGCTCCGCGCGCCCAGATCGACATGCACCGTCTCGACCGCAGTCATCGTCACTTCCCCATCACCTCGCCATGCGACTGCAAGGCCTCGATCACCTTGCCGGCCATATCCTCGACCGAATATTCCGACCGCGCCTGTACCGTCACCGCCGCTTCGGCATAGACCGGCTCCCGTGCCGCCAGAAGGGCTGTCAGCGTCCCCTTGGGATCGGCGGTCTTCAAAAGCGGGCGGGTCGTCTTGTGCCGCACCCGGTTCCACAGCAGCTCCAGATCGGCCTTGAGCCAGACCGCCACGCCCTTTTCGGCAATGGCCTTGCGGTTCGCCTCGGCGAGGAAGGCGCCGCCGCCGGTCGAGA
>DJUV01000083.1:3802-4713 GCA_002440625.1 Rhodobacteraceae bacterium UBA6273
AAGGCGCCGCCGCCGGTCGAGAGGATGCAGGGCGGGCCCGACAAAAGCCGCAGCAGCACTTCGCTTTCGCGGGCGCGGAAGAAGGGCTCTCCGTCACGCTTGAAGACCTCGGCCACGCTCATGTTCGCGGCGCGCTCGATCTCCTCGTCGGAATCGACGAAAGGGGCGCCGAGGATGCGCGAGAGGGCATTGCCCACCGCCGACTTTCCCGCTCCCATCATGCCGATGAGCACCACGGTCTTCTTCAACTTGCGCCCCAAGGCTCCGTCCCTCGGCCCTGCCCGGCCATGTCATTCAGCGGCGGCAAGGCGTTCTCCTGCCCAAACCGCAACTTTCCGCCCGTAATGGCGTGAACTCGCGCCAATTGCCATATATATGTTCCGGCGAGCGTCTCTTCGTGCAGGCAGCGCGACAGGGATATGAGGTTTCGATCGGGCAGCACCCGGCAACAACAAGAAACGGCGGGACATGATAGTGCGCATTCTCAAATTTCTTCTTCTTCTGGCCCTCATCGCGTTCGTCGGGCTTGTAGGCTATGCTTATCTGGGCAATCTGAAGCCTCAGCAAAGCGACGTGACTGTGCCGGTCGAGTTGAATGTCGGGAATTAGGGCGGGGATATACCTGCCGCTGATCATGATTTTGGCCAATGCTGCGGCGGCGGACGAAACGCCGCCGCCCCTGTCGGCGATTGACTGGCTGTCGCGTTCGGTGGCGACGCCCACCGCCATGCCTAAGCCCGGGGCGCCGGCGAATGAACCGCCGGTGGCGGCAAACCCGATGCCGGGCGCGATCACCTCGCGCTCGCTCAGCAGCCAGACGCTTGACGGAATCGGGATCCTGCCGGTCCGCTCCACCGGACTGCCGGAGGGGCTCTGGGGCGCCACGCCAGAGGTCGATCTTGCCCGGCTGA
>DJUV01000086.1:0-6933 GCA_002440625.1 Rhodobacteraceae bacterium UBA6273
ACTGGTGCTGGCGCAGCATCCCTGCGGTGTCCTTGCCCGCCGATCCGGCTTCCGAACGGAAGCACTGGGTATGGGCGGTCATGCGGCGGGGCAGGGCGGCTTCGTCCACGATCTCATCCGCCGCCGTATTGGTCAGCGTCACTTCCGAGGTCGGGATCAGCCACCAGCCGTTGGTGGTGCGGTAGCTGTCCTCGGCGAATTTCGGCAACTGGTTGGTGCCGTACATCGCCGCGTCCTTCACGAGGACCGGCGTCATCGTCTCGGTCAGCCCGTGTTCGGTGGTGTGAAGGTCGAGCATGAACTGCGCCAGCGCCCGGTGCAGTCGCGCGATGCCGCCCCGGAGGACGACGAAGCGGCTGCCCGAGAGCTTCGCCGCCATCTCGAAATCCATCCCCGGCTTGACGCCCGCGATATCGAAATGCTCGACCGGCTTGAAGTCGAAGGTGCGGGGCGTACCCCAGCGGCGAATCTCGACATTGTCATGTTCGTCCTTGCCGACCGGCACGTCATCATGCGGCAGGTTCGGAATGGTCATCAGAAGGTCGCGAAGCCGCGCGTCCTCGGCCGCCGCCTCTTCGGTCAGCCGCGCAACTTCGGCCTTCTTCTCGGTGACAAGCGCGCGGAGCCGCTCGAATTCCGCATTGTCGCCCTTGGCCTTGGCCGCACCCACGTCCTTCGAAGCCGCATTCTGTGCCGCCTGCGCCGTCTCCGCCGCAAGGATCTTCGCCCGGCGCCCCTCGTCGAGACTCAGGATCTCCGGCGACATCGGGGAAAGCCCGCGCTTGGCCAGAGCGGCGTCGAAAGCGGCAGGGTTTTCGCGGATGGCGCGGATGTCGTGCATGGTCTCACCTATGAAGGGCCGTTCGGCAGGGGTTATGCCCGACCCTCAGAGAAAAGAAAACCGTGTCCCCATAGCTGCCGCCACCCCCCGACCGCTTCGCCTTGCAAAGCCGGGATGCCACCTATAGGTTCCGCGCGAATTCAGGAAGCCGGGCCGAACGCGCCCAGATCAGGAGACCGAGCCGATGTTCATCACCCCAGCCTATGCGCAGGCAGCAGGCGGCGCCGCGGCCAATCCGATCGTCCAGTTCCTGCCGCTCGTCCTGATCTTCGTCATCATGTACTTCCTGATGATCCGTCCGCAGCAGAAGAAGCTGAAGGATCACCGCGCCATGGTCGAGGCATTGCGCCGGGGCGACCAGGTCGTGACGCAAGGCGGCATCATCGGCAAGGTGAGCCGCGTCAAGGAAGGCGAGCAGGACGTTGAGGTCGAGATCGCCGAGGGCGTGAAGGTGCGTGTGGTCAAGGCGACCATTTCGCAGGTTCTGAACAAGACCGAACCGGCGCCCGCCACCAAATAATCCCCGCGCCGGCCACCCACGCTAACCCCGCGCCGAAACGCCAGACCCGAGTTTCCGACCATGTTGCAGATGCCCCTCTGGAAGCAGATCCTCATCTGGGCGCTCTGCGCGCTCGGGATCGTGACGGCTGCGCCAAACCTCTTTTACAGCCGCGTCGAACTGCATAACGATGCCGTGACGGCCTCGGAAAAGGCAGGCTTTGCCACGGATGCGCAGAAGGCAGAGATCGCGCTCTGGCCGTCGTTCCTGCCCTCTGGCATCGTCAACCTCGGCCTAGACCTTCGGGGCGGCGCGCATCTTCTGGCCGAAGTGCAGGTGCAGGACGTCTACAAGAGCCGGATGGACGGGCTTTGGCCGGAACTCAGGAAGGCGCTGACCGATGCGCGGGACGAAGTGGGCGGCATCCGTCGCGCACCTTCCGACCCGGCGATCCTGCGGGTCCAGATCGAAAAGCCCGAGGGCATGGCAAAGGCGGTCGAGATCGCCAAGGGCCTTGCCGCGCCGGTGATCACCCTGACCGGGGTCGGCCAGTCGAGCCTTGATGTCGCCGTCGAGGGCAATGATCTGGTCATCAGCCTCAGCGAGGCCGAAAAAACCGCCACCGATGACCGCACCGTGCAGCAGTCGCTGGAAATCATCCGCCGCCGCGTCGATGAGGTCGGCACCCGCGAACCGACGATCCAGCGCGAGGGCGCCAACCGCATTCTGATCCAGGTGCCGGGGATCGGCTCGGCCACCGAACTGAAGGAACTGATCGGCACCACCGCGCAGCTGACCTTCCAGCCGGTCCTCGGCCGCGGCACCGACGCGAATGAGATCGCGCAGCCGGGGCAGGTGATCTATCCCTCGCTCGACGAGCCGGGCGTGTTCTACAAGCTCGATTCTTCCCCGGTTGTCACCGGCGAGGATCTGGTCGATGCCCGTCCCGAGTTCGACCAGAACGGCCGGCCCGCCGTCGGCTTCCGCTTCGACCCGACCGGCGCGCGCGCCTTCGGCGACTATACCGCCGCGAATGTCGGCCAGCTCTTCGCCATCGTGCTTGACCACGAGGTGATCTCGGCGCCGCGGATCAACCAGCATATCCCCGGCGGATCGGGCATCATTACCGGCAACTTCACCGTCGAGACCTCGACCAACCTCGCGGTTCTTCTGCGTGCGGGCGCGCTGCCTGCCAAGCTGAACTTCCTTGAGGAGCGCACCATCGGCCCGGAGCTTGGCCAGGACAGCATCGACGCCGGCCGCGTGGCGACGGTGGTGGGTCTTGTCGCCGTCATCGCCTTCATGATCGCGAGCTACGGTTTCTTCGGTGTCCTCGCCTCCATCGCGCTTGCGATCAACATGGCGATGATATTCGGCTTCCTCTCGGCCATCGGCGCCACGCTGACCCTGCCCGGCATCGCCGGGATCGTGCTGACCATCGGCATGGCAGTCGATGCCAACGTCCTTGTGTTCGAGCGTATCCGCGAGGAACTGAGGACCGCGCGCGGGCCGGCACGGGCGATCGAGCTTGGCTACGAACGGGCCATGTCGGCGATCATCGACGCCAACGTGACGACCTTCATCTCCGCCGCAATCCTCTTTTTCCTCGGCTCCGGCCCGGTCAAGGGTTTTGCCGTCACGCTGGTCGTCGGCCTTGTCACCTCGGTCTTCACCGCGATCTATGTCACACGTCTCTTTATCTCCCTGTGGTATGATCGCAGGCGGCCGAAGACGATCGTCATCTAAGGGCCCGGACACATGGCATTCCGTCTCAAACTCGTCCCTGAACATACCAACATCGACTTCTTCCGGTGGCAGTGGCTGACCTTTGGCGGCTCGCTGGCGCTTGTCACTGCTGCGATCATCGCGAGCTTCATCCTTGGCCTGAACTTCGGCATCGACTTCAAGGGGGGCTCCACCCTCCGCACCGAATCGACGCAAGTGGTCGATGTCGGCGCCTACCGGCAGGCGCTCGAACCGCTCAATCTCGGCGATGTCACCATCACCGAGGTTTTCGACCCGAGTTTCCGCGCCGACCAGCATGTCGCGATGATCCGCATCCAGTTGCAGGAGGGCGCGGAATCGATCACGCCCGAGACGATCAGCGCGGTCGAGACGGCGCTGACAGCGGTGGACCCCGCAATCACCTTCGCCTCTATCGAGTCGGTCGGTCCGAAGGTATCGGGTGAGCTTGTCCGCACGGCGGTCTGGTCGATCCTTGCGGCGACGGCGGCGATCAGCTTCTACATCTGGCTTCGCTTCGAATGGCAGTTCGCGCTCGGCGCGGTGGTGGCGCTGATTCATGACATCGCGCTGACCATCGGCGTATTTTCGGTCTTCCAGCTGAAGTTCGACCTGACGATCATCGCGGCCCTGCTGACGATCCTTGGCTATTCGCTGAACGACACCGTCGTCGTGTTCGACCGGCTTCGCGAAAACCTCATCAAGTACAAGACCACGCCCCTCCGCGACCTCATGAACCTTTCGGTGAACGAGACCTTGAGCCGGACGGTCATGACGGCGACGACGACGCTCATCGCGCTTGGCGCGCTCCTCATCCTCGGCGGCGACGTGATCCGCGGCTTCGTCTTCGCCATGGTCTGGGGCGTTCTGATCGGGACCTATTCCTCGGTCTATGTCGCCAAGAACGTGGTGCTGATCCTCGGCATCCGCCGCGACTGGGGCAAGAAGGAAGACAAATCCTCCGGCACCCAGTTCGCCGCGCCGGGCAAATGATCGAACTGGAGGAAATCCGCTTCGACAGAGCCCGCCCGGTCGAGGGCTACGGCCCGGGTTTCTTCCGTATCGGCGGCGCCCTTCTGCGCGGCAATGTGCTGGTGACGCCAGAGGCCGCGCGCCTCTGGTCGGGGCCTGAGGACATGGCGCCGCTTCTGGCGCTGTCCGGTTCGGTTGACGTCCTTCTCTACGGCACTGGCGCCGTGATGGGTCGCGCTCCCGCCGCGATGATGTCCGCTCTCGACGCGGTCGGCATAAGTGTCGACGCAATGGCAAGCGACGCTGCCGCGCGAACCTACAACGTCCTTCTGTCGGAAGGCCGCCGGGTCGCCGCGGCGCTTCTGGCGGTGGATTGAGGACAGCTGGCGATGCTGAAGGTCCGCGATCTCGGGGTTTCGCGCGGCGGCATCACCATTCTTGAAGGCATCAACCTAACGCTTGCCTCCGGCGCTGCGCTGGTGCTGACCGGCCCGAACGGCATCGGCAAGACCACGCTTCTCAGGACCATCGCCGGATTGCAGCTGGCCGCGTCCGGCACCGCACTTCTGCCGCCCGAGGGGCTGGCCTATGCCGGCCATGCCGATGGGCTGAAGGCGACGCTGACGGTAGCCGAGAACCTGACCTTCTGGGCGCGGGTATTCGGTCAGGACGGTATCGGCGCCGCGCTGACAGCGATGGATCTCGACGCTCTTGCCGACCGCCCGGCCCAAAACCTCTCCGCCGGGCAGAAGCGCCGCCTCGGCCTCGCGCGGCTTCTGGTGACCGGGCGCCGGCTCTGGCTTCTCGATGAGCCGACCGTCTCGCTCGATGCGGCCTCGGTCCGGCTTTTCGCCGAAGCGGTCCGCTCCCATCTCGCGGCAGGTGGTGCTGCCCTCATGGCGAGCCATATCGACCTCGGCCTTGGCGGTGCGGCAACCACGCTCGACCTCGCGCCCTACCGGTCAAGGCTGCCGGAGCCGGGGCAGGGCGGTGGCTTCGACGAGGCCTTCGCATGATTGCACTCCTCCTCCGCGACCTCAGGCTTGCTACCCGTGCCGGCGGCGGCTTCGGCCTCAGCCTCGCCTTCTTCCTCATCGTCACCGTCCTTGTCCCCTTCGGCGTCGGACCCGAGGGCGGCACGCTCGCGCTCATCGCCCCTGGCGTCCTCTGGGTCGGGGCACTTCTCGCCTGCCTCCTCTCGCTCGACCGCATCTTCGCGCTCGACCGCGAGGATGGGTCGCTCGACCTTCTGGCCACGGCACCCCTGCCGCTCGAAGGCCTGGCGGCGATCAAGGCACTGGCGCACTGGCTGACCACGGGCTTGCCGCTGACCCTTGCCGCGCCGGTCCTCGCCGTCCTTCTGAACCTGCCGTCAGAGGGGTTCGGACCGCTCACGCTGTCGCTCCTCATCGGCACGCCGGCGCTTTCCTTCATCGGCGCCTTTGGTGCGGCACTCACCGTCGGGCTGAAGCGCGGCGGGTTGCTCCTGTCGCTTCTGGTGCTGCCGCTCTATATCCCGACGCTGATCTTCGGGGCCGAGACGGCACGGCGCGGGGCCGAGGGCCTCGCCACCGAAACGCCGCTCCTTCTCCTCGCCGGTATCACGCTTGGCGCGGTGGCCATCTTGCCCTTCGCTGCGGCTGCGGCAATCCGCGTCAACCTCCGCTAGGCGCGGCGTGTTATGTGTATTGAGGGTGACTATCCGAACGGGTAGCAAAGGTGTCATGTCGATCTGGGAATACGCGAACCCGAAGAGATTCATGCAGACCTCGTCCTGGGCCTTGCCCTGGGTGACGGGGTTGGCTGCCATGGTGCTTGTCACCGGACTGACCTGGGGCTTCTTCTTCACGCCCGACGATTATCGCCAGGGCTCGACGGTCAAGATCATCTACATCCATGTCCCCGCGGCGATGATGGCGATCAACTGCTGGGCGATGATGCTTGTCGCCTCGCTGATCTGGCTCATTCGCCGCCACCACGTCTCGGTCCTCGCTGCCAAGGCCGCAGCCCCCATCGGCATGACGATGACACTGATCGCGCTTTTTACCGGGGCGATCTGGGGTCAGCCGATGTGGGGAACATGGTGGGCCTGGGATCCGCGCCTGACCTCGTTCCTGATCCTATTCCTGTTCTACCTCGGCTATATCGCGCTCTGGGAGGCTGTCGAAGACCCCGATACGGCGGCAGAGCTCACCTCCGTCCTCTGCCTCGTCGGCTCGGTCTTCGCGATCCTGTCGCGCTACGCGGTCCTGTTCTGGAATCAGGGCCTGCATCAGGGCGCCTCGCTGTCCCTTGACCGCGAGGAACATGTTGCCGATGTCTTCGCCTACCCGCTCTGGTTGACCATCGCGGGCTTCGTGCTTTTCTTCGTTGCCTTGGTTCTCTTCCGCACCCGCACCGAGATCCGAGCGCGGCGGCTCAGGGCGCTCGAAGCCCGCGAAAGGATGGTCTGATGGTCGATCTTGGAAAATATGCGGGCACCGTGCTTGGCGCCTACGGCGTCAGCATCGCGCTTCTTCTGGGGCTGATCGGGATGTCGTTCCGGTCCAGCGCCCGCACCCGCCGCCAGCTTGAGGCACAGGAAAAGCGCATGGGCCGTCATGGCTAGGTTTCATCCATTGTATGCGCTTCCGTTGGTGGTATCACTTGGCTTAGGCTTTGCGGCTTGGCAAACGATGGTGAAAAACCAGCGAGCCGAGGAAGCGGGTCTTGATGCAAACGCGCTGCCCTCGACCATGGAGGGGCGGCAGGCACCGGCGGTGGTGGTGACGCCGCTTGGCGACCTGCCGGTCTTTACAGATGCCGATCTGCGAGACGGCAAGGTCAAGCTCGTGAACTTCTGGGCCAGCTGGTGCGCGCCCTGCCGGGCCGAGCATCC
>DJUV01000086.1:7025-7218 GCA_002440625.1 Rhodobacteraceae bacterium UBA6273
GCCGGGCCGAGCATCCGAACCTGTCAAAGCTTCAGGCCGAGGGTGTCACCATCTACGGCGTAAACTACAAGGACAAGCCCGAGGCGGCGCTTGGATTCCTTGCAGAGCTTGGCAACCCCTTCGCGGCGGCAGGGGCAGATAGCAGCGGCCGCATGGGTATTGACTGGGGCCTCTATGGCGTGCCGGAGACCTT
>DJUV01000120.1 GCA_002440625.1 Rhodobacteraceae bacterium UBA6273
TCGAATAAAGCGCGCAGAAGGGCTTCATCCCTGCCGCCGCGAGTCCGGCGGAAAAAGTCACGGCATGCTGTTCGGCGATGCCCACGTCAAAGCAGCGCTTCGGGAAACGTTCGGCAAAAAGGTTGAGGCCGGTGCCGTCGGGCATGGCTGCGGTGATGGCGACAATCTTGTCGTCGGTCTCGGCCAGCCGGATCAGGCTTTGCGCGAAGACCTTGGTATAGGCGGGGGCGTTCGAGGGCGCCTTCTTCTGTTCACCCGTAACAGGGTCGAATTTGCCGGTGGCATGGCCCCGGTCGGCGGCGCGTTCGGCGGGGGCGAAGCCCTTGCCCTTCTTGGTGAGCACATGGATCAGGACCGGGCCATCGGCGCGGTCATGGACGGTGCGCAGGACGCTGAGCAGTTGCTCCATGTCATGGCCGTCAATGGGGCCGACATAGGAAAAGCCCAGCTCCTCGAACATGGTGCCGCCGATGGTCATGCCCTTCAGCATTTCCTTGGCGCGGCGGGCGCCTTCCTGGAAGGGCGGCGGCAGCAGGCTGATCGCGCCCTTGGCGGCGGCCTTCAGATCCTGATAGGGCGCGCCGGCATAGAGGCGCGAAAGATAGGCCGACATCGCACCGACCGGCGGGGCGATCGACATCTCATTGTCGTTCAGCACGACGAAGAGCCGCTTTTTCAGGTGGCCCGCGTTGTTCAGCGCCTCATAGGCCATGCCGGCGCTCATCGCGCCATCGCCGATGACGGCCACGGCATCGCCCGCATCACCGCCAAGATCACGGGCCACGGCAAAGCCGAGGGCGGCGGAGATCGAGGTGGAGCTATGGGCGGCGCCGAAGGGGTCGTAAGGGCTCTCCGAGCGCTTGGTGAAGCCGGAAAGCCCGTCCTTCATGCGCAGAGTCCTGATCCGGTCGCGGCGGCCGGTCAGGATCTTGTGCGGATAGCACTGGTGGCCGACATCCCAGATGATCTTGTCCTCAGGCGCGTTGAAGACGGCATGGAGCGCCACGGTCAGTTCGACCACGCCAAGCCCCGCGCCAAGATGGCCGCCGGTGACGGAAACCGCGCTGATCGTCTCGGCCCGAAGCTCATCGGCAAGCTGCTTCAGCTCCCGGTTCGACAGGGCCTTGAGGTCGGACGGGACCGTCACGCGGTCGAGCGTCGGGGTAAGCGGTCTGTCGTTCATCACCGGCCCTTGCCGTTTACATCTCGCGCGAGATAACGAAACGCGCGGCGTCTCTCAAGGTGTTGGCTCTGTCACCATAGGGCAAAAGCGCCGCCTCTGCTTCCTGTATCAATGCCGCAGCCCGCTTTTTCGCGGCCTCCAGACCGAGAAGCGAGACGAAGGTGGCCTTGCCGGCGGCGGCATCCTTGCCAAGCTTCTTGCCGGCCTTCTTCGGGTCGCCCGTCACGTCAAGGATGTCGTCGGCGATCTGGAAGGCGAGGCCAAGCGCCTTGGCATAGGTCGTGAGCGGCCTTGAATCGGCGCCTGCGAGAATAGCCCCCGAGGTCGCCGCGAAGGTGATGAGCGCGCCGGTTTTGGCTGCCTGCAATGTGGTGATCTGGTCGAGCGTCAGCGGCGCCGGCGCGGTTTCTGCCCTGATGTCGAGCGCCTGGCCAAGGACCATGCCCTCGGCGCCCGAGGCTTTGGCCAGCGCCGCCACCAGCTCGATCCGCCGCGCGCCGAGGATCGGGTCGCAGCAGAGTTCAAATGCGAAGGTCTGAAGCGCGTCCCCGGCAAGGATCGCCGTCGCGTCATCCCATTTCACATGAACTGTCGGCTGACCGCGCCTGAGGGCGTCGTCATCCATCGCCGGCAGGTCGTCATGGATCAGGGAATAGGCGTGAAGCGCCTCGACCGCAGCGGCGGCGGGCATGACATCGGGTTCATGGAGACCGTGGAGCCGGGCGCTTTCGATCACCAGAAGGGCGCGGAGCCGCTTGCCGCCTTGCAGGGCATAGCGCATGGCATGGATGACCGGCAGGTCGGCATGGAAGGCAAGCGCATCATCAAGCGCCTCCTGCACCTTCGCCTGAACCCTTCTCAGCCGTTCCTCGAACACTTAGAGGCCTTCGACGGGGGTCGTGCCAGAGGGTTGGCCATCGGGGCCAAGCGTGATCTTTGCGACCTTCTCCTCGGCCTCCTTCAGCTTCTTCTCGCAATGCGCCTTGAGCTTGGCGCCCTGCTCATAGAGCGAGATGGATTTTTCCAGCTCGACATTGCCGGATTCGAGGTCGCGCACGACGCCCTCAAGCTCTTTCATCGCTTCTTCGAAGCTTAGGGAGGAAATCTCGCTCATTGGCCGCGCTCCATCAGGACCTTGACATGTGCCGCGACCGAGGCGGCGAGTGCGTCAAGATCATAGCCACCCTCAAGGCAGGATACCACCCGCCCAGAGGCCGTTTCAGCTGCGATGTCGCAGATGGCGCCGGTGATCCAGGCGAAGTCGGCCTCGGTCCAGTTGAGGCCGCCAAGGGGGTCGTCGCGATGGGCGTCGAAGCCGGCGGAAATCAGGATCAGTTCGGGGCCGAATTCCGCGACGCGGGCCAGCGCCGGCGCCCAGGCCGCCCGCATCTCGGCCCCGCCGGTGCCGGGACGCAGGGGCAGGTTGACGATCTGGCCGTGCGCCCCCGTCTCATCGGCATGGCCGGAGCCGGGATAGAGCGGGATCTGCTGGGAAGAGACGAAGATCGCCTGCGCTTCGTCCCAGAGAAGATCCTGGGTGCCATTGCCGTGATGGACGTCGAAATCGAGGACGGCGACGCGCTTCAGGCCATGATGGTCGAGTGCATATTTGGCCGCGATAGACACTGTTCCGAAGAGGCAAAAGCCCATGGGCCGGTCGCGTTCGGCATGGTGTCCCGGCGGGCGCATGGCGACGAAGGCATTCGCCGCCTCACCGCTGAGCACCGCATCAACGGCAGCCTCAGCCCCGCCGACGGCACGAAGGGCGGCCTCCCACGATCCCGGCGACATATAGGTATCGGCGTCAAGCGCCGACCAGCCCCGCGTTGGCCGCGCCGCCTTGATCGCGGCGAGATGCTCCGGCGCATGGCAGCGCAGCACCTCGGCCTCATCGGCCAGGGGCGCCTCGCGCCGGGCAAGTGCGGCGAAACCCGGCGCGGCGAGCGCCGCCTTGATCGCTTCCAGCCGCTCCACCCGTTCGGGATGGCCAAGTGGCGAGACATGGGAGAGGGCGCTGTCATGGGTGAAAAGAAGCGTCGTCAAAGCATTGCTTTCATTGTGGTGCAAATACTCTCGCCGAAGGCATGATCCGCCAGCGGTGGATCACTCCGGCTGAAGCATGTAGCCCGCGCCACGCACCGTCTGCAGATAGCGCGGCTGTTTCGGATCGCTTTCGACCTTGCGCCGAAGCCGGGTGATCTGGACATCGACGGCGCGTTCCTGTGCCTGTGCCGTCTCGCCCCGGCCACCGCCGCGGCCCAGATCCTCGACGAGCTGGGTCCGGCTCACCGCCTCGCCCGGGCGGGCGGCGAAGATGCGCATCAGCGCCGCCTCGGTTGCGGTCAGGCGGATGAGGTCGTCGCCGCGCCACATCTCGCCCCGGTCGGCATCGTAGCGCACCGGCCCCATCTGGAGGATGCGCGGCAGCCGGGTTTCGGTCTGCGGCGGGGTGCGGCGCAGGATGGCGTTGATCCTGAGCAGAAGCTCCTTCGGCTCGAAGGGCTTGGTCAGGTAGTCATCCGCCCCGGCCTCAAGCCCGGCGATGCGGTCGTCCGCCTCGCCCTTGGCGGTCAGAAGAAGGATCGGCGTCGCCATACTGCGCCTTAGGTCGCGGGTCAGGCTGACGCCATCCTCGCCCGGCATCATCACGTCCAGCACGATGAGATCGAAGTCGAGCCCGGCAAGAAGCCGCCGCGCATGGCCGCCGTCGCGCGCCGCCGTCACCCAAAAACCGTTGCGGATCAGATATTTCTGCAAAAGCATGCGAATCCGTTCGTCATCGTCGACGATCAGCAGGTGAATTTCCGCCTGTACCGTCATGCCGCGCCGTCCTTCATCGCCTGATAGTGCCGCCGAATCTCCGGGTCCATCATCGCTTCAAGCACCTGGCGAAACCCCGTCACGGCGGCGGGGCCGGCGGCGCGATAGGCTGCCCGCATCCGCGCCCGCTGGGCATCGGACAATTCGCGCTCCAGGGCCGCGCCCTTCTCGGTCAGGAAGAGGTTGCGCTCGCGCTTGTCGCGCCGGCCGACCCGCGCCTCGACCAGACCATCCTCGACCAGCGTTCTCAGCACGCGGTTCAGCGATTGCTTGGTCACGCCGAGCATGATGAGAAGCATGTTCACCGTCAGCCCCGGCTGGCGGTTGATGAAATGGATCGCCCGGTGATGCGCCCGCCCGTATTCATGGGTTTCAAGAATGCGGTCTGGATCGGCCGTGAAGGCGCGATAGGCGAAATACATCGCCTCGATCCCCTTCCTCAGCTGCTCATCGGTGAGAAACAGGAGGCCCTCGCCGCCGCCCGTCTCGGTCCTGCCAACTTCCATTCTGCCGCCCGCCTTGGTTCTCGCCTGGATTTTATGTCAGCCTTGTTGACTTTCCAAGAATCAATTGCTAGCCAGTCCGCGATTTCGCGCAATTATATGTCCGAAACGGACCTAATCGGCGCAATATTCGCAAACGGCTTTGCCCTGGAGGATGGAAAATGGCTGGTGCCTATGATGATCGCGATGGCAAGATCTGGATGGACGGCAAGCTCGTCGATTGGCGCGACGCGAAGGTGCATATCCTGACCCATGCGCTCCACTATGCCTCATCGGTCTTCGAGGGCGAGCGCTGCTACGACGGCAAGATCTTCAAGGGCCATGAGCATTCGAAGCGGCTGATCCGGTCGGGCGAGCTTCTGGATATGGAAATCCCCTATACCCCCGAAGAGATTGACGCGGCCAAGGAAGCGATGCTGAAGGCCAATGGCTGGACCAACGCCTATGTCCGGGCGGTGGCCTGGCGCGGCGCGGGCGAGGACATGGGGGTTTCGGCCCGCCGCAATCCGGTCCGTATGGCCGTCGCCGGCTGGGAATGGGGCAACTACTACGGCGACGCCAAGATGAAGGGCGCCAAGCTCGACATCTCCAAATGGAAACGCCCCTCGCCGGAGACGATCCCGTCAGAGGCGAAGGCCGCCGGGCTTTACATGATCTGCACCATGTCCAAGCACGCGGCCGAGGCCAAGGGTTGTTCGGATGCGATGATGTTCGACTATCGCGGCTATGTCGCAGAGGCGACCGGCGCCAACATCTTCTTCGTCAAGGACGGCGAGGTGCATACGCCGAAGGCAGACTGCTTCCTGAATGGCCTGACCCGGCAGACCGTCATCGGGATGCTGAGGGACATGCAGATCACGGTCCACGAACGCCACATCATGCCGGAAGAGCTTGAAGGGTTCGAACAGTGCTGGCTGACCGGCACCGCAGCCGAGGTCACGCCCGTCGGCCAGATCGGGACCTACAATTTCGAGGTCGGCGACCTGACCCGGCGGGTTTCCAGCGAATATGAAAAGCTCGTGCGCGCCTGACGCGCACGAGCCCTCATCTTCTGCCGGCCGGACTGCCGTTACGGGCAGTTGGCCGTGTAGGTGCGGCCGTCCGGATAGCGGTAGGTGCACTGCTGGGGCTTGTTGGCGTTGTCGACGATCGCGCCGACCGCCCCGCCAGCCACGCCGCCGAGCATCGCGCCTTCCAGGCGGTCGCCATCATCCGCCGCGATGGCGCCAACGGCTGCACCCGTCAGCGCGCCGGTGGTCAGGCCGCTGTTTGCACCGGTGCCGGCCGTTTGGCAGGCGGCGAGGAAAAGCGTCAGCGGCAGCGCAAGGATCAGTTTGTTCATCGAATTCTCCAAGTATCGTGAGGGTCGCTTGCCCTCAAACGCGACGCTAGCATGATTGGTTCCCGGTGCCGCGGCCAAAACTTTCCATGTAAAGGTTTGTGAGCGGTTTGCCGCGCGTCATCGGGCCTTCCGGCGCGGCCTGACCCCTGACGATACGCCGTCGCCGCGGGCGTGCCGTCCACGGCCCCCGGGGGCGGGTGCTCAGCCCGTCACCGCCATGCGGAACGTCAGCTGATTCTCCTCGCCTGCGCGTTCATAGGTCAGATCCTCCGCCAGCCTGCGCAGGATCTGCCAACCCCAGCCCCCCTCGCGCAGGGTCGGCTGCGCGGCGGGATCACTGTCCGCCCCGGCAGGTGGCGGCGTCCCGCCCGGAAGCGCCTTGCCGATATCGCAGATGCGGCAGTAAAGGACCCCTGCGCTCGCCTCGATGCTGAGCGAGATGCTGCCGCCGTCGCAGCCATAGGCATGAATGACGATATTGTTGAGCACTTCCGCCAGCGCAAGTTCCAGCGCGCCTGCGGCCGTCTCGCCGATCCGGCCCACGAAGGTCGCGACGATCCGACAGAGCGCCAGCCGCACGGCGAAAGGCTCCGCCTCGAACCTGAGGTCGAGCCGCGCGCCCGGACCGGTTTGCGCGGGCATGGGGGGCCTCCGGTCAGCCATCATGGTCGGCGGCCGCCCCGGGGCTTTCAGGCAGGATGCGGAAAACCTCGTTCATCCGGGTCAGCCGGAACACCCTTTCCACATTCGGTCCAAGGGCGGCCAGTTCAAGCCGCCGGTCAGGCCCGAGGAACTTCAGCACCGAGACGATGGCGCCAAGGCCGGAACTGTCGATGAAGCCGACCCGCGCCAGATCGAGCACCACGCGCCCCCGCGCGGCCTGTGTCATTTCCCGCATCGCGTCCTTGAACTGGATCGCCACCGCCGCATCGATCCGGCTTTCCTCGACCCGGACGACCATCGCCCCGTCCGCTTCCCGTGCGCTCAGTTTCATGCCGGTGGTCCCCTCTGTGCCCGGAAACGCTAGACGGCAATCCTTACTTTTCTGTATGCCTCAACCAAACAAGCACGGAGGACACCATGGCCGAAGATGTGGTCATCTGCGGCGCGGCGCGCACGGCAATGGGCGGCTTTCAGGGCGCCTTCGCGGGATTGGCGGCGGCCGAGCTTGGCGGCGTGGCGATTGCCGCCGCCCTTGCCGATGCCGGCGCCCGGCCGGATCAGGTTGCCGAGCTTCTGATGGGCTGCGTCCTGCCAGCGGGGCAGGGCCAGGCCCCGGCGCGGCAGGCGGGCTTCCTTGCCGGCCTTGGCGAGGATGTTCCCGCGACGACGCTCAACAAGATGTGCGGCTCGGGCATGAAGGCGGCGATGATCGCGCATGACCAGATCGCGCTTGGGGCCACGGGGATCATGGTCGCGGGCGGGATGGAGAGCATGACCAACGCGCCCTACCTCCTGCCGAAGATGCGCGGCGGCGCGCGGCTTGGCCACAGTCAGGTCATCGACCACATGTTCCTCGACGGGCTTGAGGATGCCTATGACAAGGGCCGCCTGATGGGCACCTTCGCCGAGGATTGCGCGAGCGCTTTCCAGTTCACCCGCGCGGCGCAGGACGACTACGCGCTCGCCTCCCTGTCGCGGGCACTTTCGGCTCAGGGGTCGGGCGCCTTCGCCAATGAAATTGCGCCCGTGACCGTCACGACCCGGCAGGGACAGATCGCCGTCGCCGCCGACGAGCAGCCCGCCAGCGCCCGGCCCGAAAAGATCCCGACGCTGAAGCCGGCCTTCCGCAAGGACGGCACGGTGACGGCGGCGAATTCCTCCTCGATCTCCGACGGCGCCGCCGCCCTTCTTCTTGCTTCCGCCCGCGCCGCCGACGCCGCTGGCCTCAAGATCCGTGCCCGCATCCGCGGCCATGCCAGCCACGCTCAGGCCCCGGCCGATTTCCCGACAGCCCCGGTTCCCGCCGCGCGGAAACTCCTCGACCGCCTCGGCTGGAAGACCTCCGACGTCGATCTCTGGGAGGTGAACGAGGCCTTCGCCGTGGTGCCGATGGCCTTCATGCAAGAAATGGGCATCCGCCACGACATCGTGAACGTCAACGGCGGCGCCTGCGCGCTCGGCCATCCGATCGGCGCCTCGGGTGCCCGCATCATGGTCACGCTCCTTAACGCTTTGGAAAGGCGCGGCCTGAAACGTGGCATCGCCGCCATCTGCATCGGCGGCGGCGAAGGCACGGCCATCGCCATGGAACGCACCTGACTTCTCTGTTGTTCAAATACCCCACGGGG
>DJUV01000179.1 GCA_002440625.1 Rhodobacteraceae bacterium UBA6273
TCGCAGCGGTCGGCCTTCACGCCGGGGATCACCACAAGATCCTCGTGCCCACGGAACCGCGCCGCGAGCGACCATTCAACGGCCACCGGATCTTCGGGGTCGATATCATCCTCGACCACCGTCACCAGCTTCAGAAGGTTGACCATGCCCATCGCCAGCATGATCGCCCGCTTGCCCTCACCCAGCCTTGGCTGGTGCATGGCGATCACGGCATGAAGCCGCCCCATGCCGCCCGGCGTCACAAAGACCCGCCGAACCGCCGGGATCACGCTCCTGAGTTGCGCGGTCAGCGTGGCGCCGATGGCCACGGCGCCCATCAGGCAATGTTCGGTGGCATAGCCCGGCAGCACCGCCTGATAGATCGCATCCGCCCGATGCGTGACCGCCCGCACCTCGCAAGCAACCCCGCTGCCGTAGCGGACGTAGAAACCGGGGAATTCGGACACCGGCCCCTCGTCGATCAGATCCTCCGGGTCGAGCAGCGCTTCGATGACGATCTCGGCCCCGGCGGGCACCTCAAGATCGACGGTCTTGCAGCGGACAAGGCGCACGGGTTCGCCCAAGAGGCCGCCGGCGATGTCGTACTCATCCTCACCGAGCTTCACATACATCTGCGAGCCAAGAAGGATCGCCGGATGGTTGCCGATGGCGACGGCAAGCTCAAGCTTCCTGCCCGCCGCCTTGGCCTTTTCGGCGAGGATGTAAAGGTGATGGTTCCTGGCGATCCCGGCCATCATCCGCCCGCCGCCTTCAAGCCTTAATCGGGCGATCGAGACGTTCCTGAACCCCGTCTCCGGGTCCTTCGCGATGATAACCCCGGCGGTGACATAGGGCGCGGCCTCATGTTCGAACCAGTGCGGAACCGGCAGGATCGCGGCAAGGTCGAAGGGGGCGTGATGCACCACCTCCTGCACGGGGCTTGTCCCGAGCATCACCGGCGGGATCGTCTGGTCGACCGCCATCGCGCAATGCGCATCCAGCGTGCCGACCGGAATGCCGAGGCCAAGCGCATAGCGCGCGCGGCTGTTCAGGATATTGCCGACAACCGGCATAGCCCCGCCGCGGACATTGCGGAAAAGCTGCGCCGGCCCGTGATCGCGCAGCTTCAGGATCGCCGAAATCTCGAAGCGCGGATCAACCTCGCGCGTGACCTCACGCAGTTCACCCGCCGCGCGGAGTTGCCCCACGAAATGCCGCATGCTCTGTCGATCGGTCACAGTGCCCTCATTCGTTGCATGATCCCGTTGGCCGGTCGTATCGGTCGAAAAAATGCTAGACCCGGACCGGCTGGGGTCAATTGTGTTGAGCCTCAGGCCCCATGCGGATTGCTGAAGCGAAGGGGGGAAGGCAGCGCCTGCGCTGTGATGTCCGGTAAGGTGCATCGGGTTTTCATCAGATTTCATTGTGCTTCATCCTTCCAAAAACTCGATCGGGAAGCGGGGGCCGGCGCCAGAGACTCGCTGACCGGCCTTTCTGCCGCCAAGCGCCGTCATCAGCGGGCCGAGCGCGCCGAGATTGACATCGAGGATGGTCGAGCCGCGCGCGGTGCGCCAAAGCGCGGCCCGGCGGATGAGGCGGCCTTGCAGCAGCAAATCAACACCGTGCATGCAGGAACTTTGGGCGTCCGTCTATTGACTGGGTGGAAGTGGCCTTTCCGCCGGGAATGTGCGCGCGGAACAACTGGCCCCCGGGAGTAGTGCGGAATCGCTTGACCTATGCCTTGCCGGCGCGTTCTAATAAGAATTGAAAATACCAGTTTGTGCGACAGAGGACCATCATTCGCCTGAAGTCTTATACCGATTACGGGTTACGGATCCTGATGCTGATGGCAATTGCACCCGAGCGGAACTTTACTACCGCGGAGATTGCGCAGGAGCTGGGCTTGTCCCGTCACCATCTGTCGAAGATCCTGCAGCAACTGGCCCGTGGCGGCATCGTGGCTACGCGCCGGGGTAGTGGAGGAGGAGTTGTGCTTGCCCGTCCCACTGACGCGATCCGCGTTGGCGAGGTCGTGCGGCTGCTTGAGGATGGGCACGTACTGGTCGAATGCTTCGCGACGAGCGGCGGCGCCTGTTCGCTCGATCGCCACTGCCGCCTGAAGGCGCGGCTTCGCTCTGCCGAGCGGGCATTTCTGGAAGATCTCGACCGTTCGACGCTGACCGACGTGATGCTGCCGCCGGTGAGGGTCGCCTGACCTGAGGAGTGCTCGTGAGATGACCGACACGCTGAGCCTCCGAGAACGGCGCATCGGTTTTTTTCTGGCAATCCTTCTGGCACTTCTCGGCCTGACGATGGCCGCCGCCGCGCGTCACGGCGCGATGGCGGTGCATGGCGTGATTGCCATGGCGATCGGTGTCGCCCTGATCTTTCTCATTGCTGGGTCGCTTTATGATCCTGACGCCGACCCTGCGCGGAAGGACCGATATTACGACGCGCCAACGCAGGCCGGCATCTTCTTCACGCTTATCTGGGCGATGATCGGTATGGGGGCCGGCGTCTGGGTCGCCGCCCTGCTGTATTGGCCTGAGGCGACGCCTCTGTGGCCCGCGACAAGCTTCGGGCGGCTGCGGCCGGTTCACACCACTGGCGTCATCTTCGGATTTGGCGGGAACGCCCTGATCGCCACTTCATTCTACGTCCTGCAGCGCACGGCGCGCACACGTCTCGCGGATGCGATCAGCCCCTGGTTCGTCGTGATCGGCTTCAACCTGTTCTGCGTCTGGGGTGTGACAGGCTACCTTATGGGCAGCACGCAGTCCAAGGAGTATGCCGAACCGGAGTGGTACAGCGACATCTGGCTGGTGATTGTCTGGGTCACCTACTTCGTCCTCTACATGCGAACGCTCGCCCGACGGAACGAGCCGCACATCTATGTGGCGAACTGGTATTACCTCGCCTTCATCCTTGTCGTGGCGATGCTGCACATCGTCAACAACCTAGCACTTCCGGTGAGCCTGACGGGCGCGCGCAGCTTCCCGGTCTGGGGTGGCGTGCAGGATGCGATGATTCAGTGGTGGTACGGCCACAATGCAGTGGCCTTCTTCCTGACCGCGGGCTTCCTCGGGATGCTCTACTATTTTCTGCCTGTCAGGTCGGGGCGACCGATATGGTCCTACCGGCTGTCAATCCTAAGCTTCTGGGGCATCACGTTCTTCTACATCTGGGTCGGATCGCACCACCTGCACTACACCGCGCTGCCCTATTGGGTGCAGACGCTGGGGATGACCTTTTCGGTGATGCTTCTCGTGCCGTCCTGGGCCTCGGCCGGCAATGCGCTCGCCACGCTGAACGGGGCCTGGCACAAGGTGCGCGACGACGCGACCCTGCGTTTCATGTTCGTGGCGGCCGTCTTCTACGGGCTTTCGACCTTCGAAGGCTCGTTCCTGGCCATCCGCCCGGTAAATTCGCTCAGCCACTATACCGACTGGACGGTCGGCCATGTGCATTCCGGTACGCTCGGCTGGGTCGCGATGATCGTCTTTGGCGCGATCTACACAATCGTGCCGCACCTGTCGGGGCGCGAGGCGATGGCCTCGCCGCGGGCGGTCGAATGGCACTTTTGGCTCGCCGTCAGCGGAACGCTCATCTACGTCATCTCGATGTGGAACGCGGGCATCACCCAGGGGCTGATGTGGCGGACCTACAGCGAGAACGGCGCGCTGGCCTACAGCTTCCTCGACTCGGTACGGGCGATGGCGCCTTACTACCTTCTGCGCACGATCGGCGGCGCGTTGTTCCTCGCGGGGGCCGTGGTCTGCACCTGGAACTGCCGCAAGACGATGCGCGCTGTACCCATGGGCGGCAGTGCGTCCGACCGGCCGCTTTCGGCGCAGACCCCGCCCCGGCGCCCTTTCGACGCAGAACCGGCGGAGTAGCCTCATGCTGATTCTGCACTACAACCTGGAAAAAGTCTCGATGGCGCTCGTCGTCGCCATCATCGGTGTCGCCTCGATCGGCGGCATCGTCGAGATCGCGCCGCTGTTCACCATCGACGAGACGGTGAAGGTGCCCGAGGATCTGCGCCCTCTCACCCCGCTCGAACTTGCGGGGCGCGAGATCTACATCCGCGAAGGCTGCTACGCATGCCATAGCCAGATGATCCGCAGTCTGGCCGATGAGATCGACCGCTATGGGCCCTACTCTCTCGCCGGGGAATCCGCCTATGACCACCCGATGCTCTGGGGGTCAAAGCGCACCGGACCCGACCTCGCGCGGGTAGGGGGCAAATATTCCGACTACTGGCATGTCGCGCACCTGATCAATCCGCGGAATGTCGTCTCGGCGTCGATCATGCCGTCCTATCCCTGGCTGCTCCGCCCTCTCGACACCGGAAAGCTGCCGGCCGAATTGGCAACGCTTGCCCGGCTTGGCGTACCCTACAGCGAAGTGATGCTCACTGCCGCAGCGTCCGATGCCATGGCGCAAAGCCGCCCGGACTCCGATGGCGCGACAGAGGTTCAGGACCGTTACGGTGCCGGGGTGGCGGTCAGGGATTTCGACGGCAACGTCGAAAAGGTGAGCGAGATGGACGCCGTCGTTGCTTACCTGCAATCGCTCGGCACCCAGACCCGGGCGGCTCTGCAGACGCTGGAGGAGGAGTGATGCCCCACGACCTGCTCGTCTATGTCGCCAAGGTCTTTGGCCCGATCTGGATGATGGGTTTCTTCCTGATCGTCCTGATCCGAACCTATAGCCCGAGACGACGCGAAGGCTACGACCGCGCCGCCCGCTCGATCCTGGGCGACCGGGGGCCGGAGGACGGACCATGAGCGGCGCCGACGACGACCGCCCCGTCGATCCGGTGACAGGCTATCAGACGACGGGTCACAACTGGAACGGCATCATCGAACTCAACACCCCGATGTCGCGGATTGCGGTCTGGGCGCTGGTCCTGGCGTTCCTCTATTCCGTCGTCGCCTGGATCCTGCTGCCCGCCTGGCCCACCGGAAACCACTACACGCGCGGCCTGCTTGGGCTTGATCAGGGTGCCGAGGCGGTCGACGGTTACCGGCAGATCCATGACGCGCGGCAGGGCTGGATGGCGCGGTTCGACGATCCCGATTTCGCGGCTCTGGCCGGGGATCCTGCGGTCATGGCCGAAGCCGGACCCGCGGCGACACGGCTTTTCCACGACAACTGCGCCGCCTGCCACGGCGATGACGGTGGCGGCGGGCCGGGTTTTCCGGTGCTGTCGGATGGCTATTGGATGTGGGGCGGCGATCCCGCGACGATCGCCGAAACCATCCGCGTCGGCATCAACGGCACCGATCCGGATACCCGGATCAGCGAGATGCCGAGGTTCGACTGGATGAGCCGGGAAGAGCGGGCCATCCTTGCCGACTACGTTGCCGGCCTGCCCGCGCAGTCGGCGGACCCCGGGAGCCCGGCGGCGCAGCTTTTTGCCGACAATTGCGCGACCTGCCATGGCGATACCGCCGCGGGCGGTCTCGACAACGGCGCGCCGTCGCTTGCCGATGCCTCGGTCATCTATGGCCAGGACGCAGAGACGGTGAACACCACCCTTTGGGCCGGGCGGCACGGTACCATGCCCTCGTGGTCGGGGCGGCTGACCCCGGCCGAGATCAACCTGCTGGCGCTCCATGTCCTCCGGCTTTCGCAGGGGCGGGCCACACCGTGACAGAAAACGGCCAAAGAATCGCGGCGATCGCGGGCGCCCTTTTGCTTCTCGCGGTCTTCATTGCCGCCAACGCAAACCTGTTGCGCGTCGCCATCAGCTCGCAGCCCGCTTGTGTCCTGCGCGATGGCGCCACGCCCGCACGGCGCGACTGCTGAAAGGAGGCATGATGCTTGAACCGCTGCCAACCCTGCGAGTCCCACAAAGACCCGTCCCCGCCTACGGTCGTGAGCTTGCCGCCGGTGCCGCCTTTGACTGGCTCAAGGCCGGATGGGCAGATCTGAGGGCAGACCCGCTGCCGGGTCTTGCCTATGGCATGCTGCTCGCCGCGCTGTCGTGGCTCGTGCTGGCGGCGCTTTTCGCCACCGGGCTTCTGTATCTCGCGCTTCCCGCCGTCTCCGGTTTTCTCATCATCGGGCCATTCCTTGCCGTCGGTCTCTACGAAAAGAGCCGCCTCCGCGCGAAAGGCGAAAGCATTGGTCTTTTGCGCATGATGCGCTTCCGCTCCGCCTCGGGTGCGCAGCTTGCCTATGCGGGCCTGCTGCTCGGGCTGCTGATCCTGTTCTGGCTCAGGTCGGCGGATCTGCTTTATGCGCTGTTCTTCGGCCTGCGCCCCTTTCCGGGTGCCGGCGAGGCGCTGGCGAACGTCATGACGACACCGCGCGGATGGGCCCTGCTTGTGACCGGCTGCCTTGTCGGCGGCCTTTTTGCCGCCTTCGCCTTTGCCGTCAGCGCCTTTGCCGTGCCCATGCTCGTCGCGACCCGGACGGACGCGCTGACCGCGATGGGAACCAGCATGGCAATGACCTTGCAGAACCTGCCTGCGATGCTGGCCTGGGGCGCAATAGTCACGACAGGCCTTGCACTGTCGGCCGCGACGGGACTTTTGGGCCTGATCGTCATCTTTCCTGTCCTCGGATACGGAACCTGGCACGCCTGGCAGGCCGTGGGGCAGCCCGCGCCATGAGCACCTTTTTTTTGATCCCGCTGTCGATCCTCATGGGTCTTGTCGCCCTTGGTGCCTTCATATGGGCGCTGCGCAGCGGCCAGTACGACGACCCAGAGGGCGACGCCTGGCGACCGCTTTCGAGCGGCCCGCAACCCGCCCCGGATAAGGAGCGACGCGGAGGTGCGTAGGAGCGGGTCGGTCCCTATGCTGCCGGCGCCCCCCAAGGGCATCAGTGTGGGCGCCTGCAGGCGTGTCGGCGGACGCTGGGCGCGCAGCTCAGGCAACGAGGCTGCGCTGAGGCGATCACTCAGATCTCGGCCTCGCGCCCGCCGGGATGGACGCAGTCGAAATAGTCGCGCAAGGCCAGTCGCGATGCCGCCGCCTCGTCCAGCACCACGACCGCCTTCCGGTGCATCTGCAAGGCCGAGGCCGGGCAGGAGGCGGAGAGGGGGCCTTCGATCATCGCGGCGGTAGCAGCGGCCTTGCCTTCGCCGTAGGCCAGAAGCAGCACCTCATCGGCGTTCAGGATGGTGCCGATACCCATGGTGATGGCCATGCGCGGCACATCCTCGGGCCGGTCGAAGAACCGCGCGTTGGCGGCGCGGGTCGAAGGGGTCAGGGTCTTGATCCGGGTGAGGGAAGCGAGGCTCGACGTCGGCTCGTTGAATCCGATATGGCCATTGGCGCCAAGCCCCAGAAGCTGCAAGCCGATCCCGCCCGCCGCCGCGATTGCGGCCTCATAGCCTGCCGCCTCGGCCGCAGGATCGGCGGCATCGCCGCGCGGAAGAAGGGCGGCACCGGGCGCCATGTCGACATGGTCGAAAAGCTGCTCGCGCATATAGCGCCAATAGGAACAGGGATGATCGGGAGCCACGCCCACATATTCGTCGAGGTTGAACGACCGCGCCTTGGCGAAGCTGAGGGTTCCGGCCCGGTGGGCAGCGATCAGCCTGGCATAGACCGCCTCCATCGTGCCGCCCGTCGCAAGCCCGAGAACCGTCGCGGGCGCCTGCCGCAACCGGTCGGCGATCAGCCCGGCAACCCTGTCTGCCGCAGTATCTGCGTCGGGAAGGATCAGGATCTTCATAGCGGCTTCCAGGCGACCGCGTCGATCTCCACCTTGGCATCGACCATCAGCCGCGACTGCACGGTCGAACGCGCAGGCGGATTGGGGCCGAAGTGCTTTTCGAAGACCGAGTTGAAGCTTGAAAAGTCGCGCGGATCGTCAAGCCAGCAGGTGACCTTGATCACATCCTCAAGCCCGCAACCGGCGAGCGCCAACACCGCCTTGATATTCGCGATCACCTGTTCGGTCTGGGCGACGATGCCGCCCGGCACGACCTCACCGCCCACGGTCGGCACCTGGCCCGAGACATGGACATAGTCGCCGGCCCGGACCGCCCTGGCGAAGGGGCGCCGCTGGCCACCGGCCTGCGGGTCGGCGATGTCATAGCGGACAAGGCGCGGGTCGGACATGGTGGCACTCCGGGGCGAAGGAATTCCTTTTCACTATACGCCCGATCAGCGCCATCATTCAAGAAAGCGGCGCGGATTCTGAAGGCGATCTGTAATTCATTTTCTCATCAGTCGCCGAACCGCGGCAATGTCGTCGTATTCCGCGACAGGCCCGGCGACAGCGGGAAGAGCGCCGCCTGAATCGAATGATAGATGTCCGGCTTGCCGCGGAACTGGGTGTCGGCGGGCCGGTTGTTCGCGTCAAGCTCAGGGAACCAGCCGCCCCGCGCGTGGTCGATGAGGTGCAGGTCGGCGAAGTCCCAGAGCCTGCGGTAGCAGCGATCATCCGCCGCCCGCTGGTCGAGCTTGATGAGCGCCGCCATCGCACCGATCGCCTCGGTTACCGGCCACCAGTAGCGCGCGGGATTGTCGACGCTTCCGTCAAAGCCAAGCGTATAGGCCAAGCCGCCGCGTTCCTCGTCCCAGGCATCCGACAGCGCCTGTTCTATCAGCCTTCGGGCGCGGCAGGGCGCGCCATTGTCGGGGCGTCCCGCCAGATCCCAGTATTGAAGCTGAAGGCGTCCAAGCTCGAAGGAATGGCCGGGCGTGGTGCCGGCGGGGCGAAACATCGGATTGCCGGCATAGGCGCGGTCGATTTCCCAACTGTCGGTGTAATGCTCCGGCAGCCGCCAGCCTTCCGCGGGGGCCATGCGGGTGACGAAGAAATCGAGGATGCGGCCGGCGCGGGTCAGGAACACTTCCCGCCCCGTCGCCTCAAAGGCGGCCAGAAGCGCCTCGACCCCGTGCATGTTGGCGTTCATGCCGCGGTAACTGGAAAACGGCGTCCAGTCGCGGTTCCATTCGTCGCAGAAGAGTCCGGGGCCGTCCTCCCAGAAATGGCGGTTGAGCACGGCGAAGGCATCATCGATCAGCTCACCGGCATCGGGATGCCCGGCCTGCTTGGCGCTGGCGCCGGCCAGAAGCACGAAGACGTGGCCGTAGGCAAGCTTTCGCCCGTCTGCCACTTGGTCGCCATTCAGTGCCCAGACATAGCCGCAGCGATCAGCGTCCCAGTGGTGGCTGGCGAGATAGGCCATGCCGTGATCGACGATTGTATCGGCGCCGGGCAGACCGGCGAGATGGCCGAGGGCATAGGAATGCACCAGTCTGGTGGTGGTGTGCAGTTCCTGCGTGTCGTCGGGCAGCGGGCGGCCGTCGAGGTCCAGCGTATGAAAGCCGGGGCCGGCGCGCAGGCTGGCGCGGAAGAAATCGAACTGCCGCCGGGCATCGGCCTGAAGGAAGGCGCGGTGCGCGGCATCGTCGAGCAAGAGGCCGGAGTTCAGGGTGGCGTCGGGGTTGGAAACATCGGTCATTTAGTCAGCTCGCCAATGGGGTCAGGTAACGTTCGCTCCGCCCCGGATGGAAGGCGCGCGCAGCATGCAGGATCGCGTTCGCGTCAATCCCATGCAAGTGGTAGACGTCCTCGACGGTGCCGGCCTGGCCAAAATGTTCCACCCCGAGCGACTTGATCCGATGGCCCCGCACCCCGCCAAGCCAACTCAGCCCCGCGGGATGGCCATCGGCCAACGTGACGATGCCGACATCGCGCGGCACCTCTGCCAGTAGCCGTTCGACATGGGCGAGGGCGCCCGTCTGTCCGCGCTGGCGGGCGCGTTCGGCAGCTTGCCAGCCGGCGTTCAGCCGGTCGGCCGAGGTGACGGCGAGGATGCCGACATCGCGCGCGCCTTCGGCCAAAAGCCCGGCTGCGCGAATCGCCTCGGGCGCCACGACGCCGGTATAGGCGATCACGACCGAACTTGCCGACCCGGGGGGCCTCAGCCAGTAGCCGCCGTCGATCACCTGCCGCGCGAGGGCGTTGTCCATCGTCCGCTGCGGCTGGTCGAGCGGCACGGTAGAGAGGCGCAGATAGACCGAGCCGCCCTTTTCATCGCGAAGCCAGTTCTGCTCTTCCGCCGGGTTGGAGCCATCGCGCTGAAGGTAGTCGAAGCTCCAGTGCAGGATCGCCGCCAGTTCGTCGGCGAAGGCCGGCTCGAATGCCGCGAGGCCGTCCTGCGCCATGCCGATCAGCGGGGTCGAGATCGACTGATGCGCGCCGCCCTCATGGCTGAGCGAAACGCCCGAAGGCGTTGCGGCGAGGATGAAGCGCGCATCCTGATAGCAGGCGTAGTTCAGCGCATCGAGGCCGCGGCAGATGAAGGGGTCGTAGACCGTGCCGACCGGCAGAAGCCGCTGGCCGAAGAGTCCGTGCGACAGGCCAAGGGCGCCGAGGAAGGTGAAAAGGTTGTTCTCGGCGATGCCAAGCTCGACGTGCCGCCCACCCGGTCCGCGCGCCCATTTCTGGGCCGAGGCGATGTCTTCCTCGCGAAAGACATCCGCCGCCGGTTCCCGCGCGAAAAGGCCGGTCTTGTTGATCCAGGGCCCCAGATTGGTCGAGACGGACACGTCCGGGGAGGTCGTGACGATCCGCTCGGCCAGATCCGGGGCCCCGGACGCGATCGCGGACAGGAGACGGCCAAAGGCCTCCTGCGTTGCGACGCGTTCCTTGAAGGTCACTTCGGCCGGGGCGCGGACAGGGACCGAAGTGGCGGCGGGCCGGGTTATGCGGGCGAAAGCAACCTCGGCAAGATGCGCCTCGACTGCCGCGCGCTCAGGGCCGAGGCCGGCGAACCGTTCCCATTCCGCGCCCTCGGCGATGCCCATGGCCTGCCGCAGGCCCTCGACCTGCGCTGTGGTCAGGATGCCGGCGTGGTTGTCCTTGTGGCCGGCCAGCGGCAGGCCGTGGCCCTTGACGGTATAGCAAAGGAAGAGGATCGGCCGGTCATGGTCGATGGCCTTCATCGTATCGGCCAGAAGCCCCACGTCATGGCCGGCGAGATTGGTCATCACCTGCGACAGTCCGGCATCATCATAGCCCGCCAGAAGAGCCAGCGCAGCGTTGTCGCCCGTGAAGTCGGCCTCCAGCCGCGCCCGCCAGGCCGCACCTCCCTTGAAGGTCAGCGCGGAATAAAGCCCGTTGTCGCAGGCGTCGATCCAGGCGCGGAGCCTTTCGCCGCCGGGGCGGGCGAAGGCTTCCTCCATCAGGCGGCCGTATTTCAGCTCGACCACGTCCCAGCCGCAGGCCAGGAAGATGTCGCGGAACCGGGCGCTGAGGCCTTCGCTGACCACGCCGTCCAGCGACTGGCGGTTGTAGTCTACGATCCACCAGCAGTTCCTGAGGCCGTGCTTGGCCCCTTCCAAGAGCGCCTCGTAGATGTTGCCCTCGTCCAGTTCGGCATCGCCGACCAGCGCGATCATCCGGCCTTCGGGGCCCTTCAGCCAGCCGTGGCCTTGCAGGTAATCCTGCACCATGCTGGCAAAGGCGGTGATCGCCACGCCCATCCCGACCGAACCGGTGGAGAAATCGACGCCGTCCCTGTCCTTGGTGCGCGACGGGTAAGGCTGCGCTCCGCCGAGGGCGCGGAAGTTCTGCAACTGCTCCAGCGTCTGGTTGCCCAGAAGATACTGGATCGCATGAAAGACCGGGCTGGCATGCGGCTTCACTGCGACCCTGTCTTCGGGCCGCAGCACCTCGAAGTAAAGCGCGTTCAGGATCGCGTTCATCGACGCGGAGGAGGCCTGATGCCCGCCGACCTTGATCGTGCCTTTCGGGCGGATGTTGTTGGCGTGGTGGATCATCCAGGTCGAAAGCCAGAGCGTCCTTGCCGCCAGCGCGGCGCGGATGTCGTCGATGCCGGCCATTCGCTCAGACCCCTGTCGCCGCAAGGGCGCGCCCGTCACGGGCGAAAAGATGCGCATGTTCGGGCCTGATCCTGAGGCCGAGCCGGTCGCCGCTTCGGGCCGGAACATTGCCCCTGACCCGCGCCATGATCGGGCCAAGCCCTTCGACGACCGTATAGACGTTGGTATCCGATCCCAGATGCTCGATCACGTCGGCAACGGCATCGAGATCGCCGGTGCCGGGTTCAACCACGTCGACATGTTCGGGCCGGATGCCAAGTTCGGCGGCGCGGCCGGCGCCGGCATGGTCGGGCAGGACGATGCGCGCGCCGCTGGCGAGCCGGACGGCACTGGCGCCATCCGGGGCGGCGGCGACCACGTTCATGGTGGGAGAGCCGATGAACTGCGCCACGAACCGGTTGGCGGGGCGCTCATAAAGCTCAAGCGGGCTGCCGACCTGCTGGATGACGCCGCCGTTCAGGACCACGATCCGGTCGGCGAGCGTCAGCGCCTCCACCTGATCATGGGTGACATAGACCATCGTGGTGCCAAGCCGCTGATGCAGGCGCGCAATCTCAAGCCGCATCTCGACGCGGAGGGCGGCATCGAGGTTCGACAGCGGTTCGTCGAAAAGAAAGGCGCGCGGATCGCGGACGATGGCGCGGCCCATGGCGACGCGCTGGCGCTGGCCGCCGGA